>CAVFGF010000006.1:0-48914 GCA_963621925.1 Alistipes onderdonkii
ATCATTTTCATACGCCCTCAGCAGCAAGTGCTTCGGGCTGGTTCTGAATAGTTACATTATATCAATAATTCCCTTCCCGCACAACCAAAAACACCCTCGGTTACTCCAAGGGTGTTTTTGGTTCTTCCATATTTTTACTATTTTTCAAAAATCCGCTTCGCGTCACGGCTCCACAGAGCCAAAAAGGCCAGACCCGATGCAATCCAGGAGGCGATATAGATCACCACAATGCACTCCATGCTCTCATAGGAGGGTAGTACAAACAGAATCCCCAGCACACGAAGGAGACAGATCGAAAGCAGCGTCGTCACCATAGGCCTTAGGGTATCGCCGGTTCCGCAGCAGGCGCCGGACAGCGCCTCCGCGATGGCATAAAAGAAGAAAAACGGTGCCATCATGCGACTGTAGGTGGCAACCAATGGTGCCAGGGCCACAGCGTCATCGGCAGACACAAACCAGGGTGTCAGGATACCGGCAAAGAAATACAGTCCGACGCTTATCAGGGCTACACTGCCCACGGACATCGCTGTGCCGGTAAATACGCCGGTTCGGATGCGGTGATGATTGCCTGCGCCGAGATTCTGAGCCGTAAAGGTCGTCATCACCGGTCCCATGGAATCCGCAATGAGCCAGATCAGCATATTCAGCTTGTCACAGATCCCCCAGGCCGCGATGGGGCCGGTACCCATGGTATTTACTCCGGCCTGTACGATGGTATTGGCAATCGGGAAAAGCATCGACTGCAGAGCCAGCGGCAGACCAAGCTTGATCATCTGTGTCATATGCTCCGCACAAAAATGCGGGAACCACAGAGGCTTCTCTGACCACTCCACATGAAGGGATCTCCGCAGAAGCTCAAAGGTCAGCACGACGCTTAAGATCTGAGAAATCACGGTCGCCAGTGCCGCGCCGCCGACGCCCATATGGAAGACGCCTACCAGCAAAAGGTCACCGACGATATTGATGATCGCACAACAAATCAGTACATACAGGGGTCTCTTGGAATCTCCGTAGGCCCGAAGCACGCCGGCTGCCATATTATAGAGAACCATGGACCAGATGCCGCCAAAGTAGATCCGGGTATAAATCCCGGCCTGATCGATAACCTCCTCCGGTACCGCCAGAAGATGCAGCATCGCCGGAGTCAGCAGGATGCCTCCAATGGAGCAAAGGATGCCCAAGAGCAGAGCCACCGTGCAGGCGGTCCGGACGGAGCAATGCATCTCCTCCGCATTGCCGGAGCCATAATAGCGCGAGATCATGATGGTCGCACCGGAGGCGAGACCATTCATAAAGTTGATCGGGAATTTGAACAGCGTATGGACGGAGTCTATCGATGCCAGACCCAGCTGTCCGGTAAACTGTCCTACCACGATGGCATCTACCGTCACATACAGCTGCTGAATCAGGCTGCCCGCGATAATAGGCAGCACAAAATACAGCAGACCTTTTCCTATATTTCCACCGGTCAGTGTGTGTTCTTTCATAAGATGCTATTTCCTTCTCTGTAATGCAGAATCGAAATCCCAGGCTCCGGCCAGTGCTTTCAGGTCGTCCAGGGTCGCGGACGGATTGTGCGCCTTGCAGACACCTAAGAGATCCTCGTAGCTGTATGCATTCAGCGTAATGCCGGAGGAAAGCTCATACTTCTCCTCGAAATCCTCATAATCCGTAGAGGTCCAGAAGCCCTGCTGAATCGCGAAGGCCTTTCCGTCCTCGTCGCGGAAATCCTCTGCATAACCGGTCATGGCATTATAAAGTGCCGCAAAGGCCGGTCCGATGATGGATTCGTACTTGCCGCAGAGATATTTCAGGCTGCCGTTTTTGAAGAGCTCGCCGTTCTGCTCGGTATAGCAATCGATGACGCCAAGCTTCGCATCTCCAAGGGAGGCTGCAATCCTCTGCAGCGGAATGACACCCAGAACAATGTCCGCCGGATCCGAAGCAAACTCTGCTTTTGCCTGCTCTCCCACCTGGGTCATACCGATATAGCCCGGGAAAATGCATACCTTCAGATCCCCGGCCTCCAGATGCACCGGTTCTTCTGTCACCGCCAGCTCCGCGCTGGTCTTCTCAAAGGTCACGCCGTAGCTTTGCTGCAGTGCATCCAGGATTCCCTCAGTACGCTTTTCATGCATGACATTGGAGGAGGCACCGCCGCTGATGAGAAAATAGCTGTCGCCCATCTTTTTCTCTGCAAAGTAGGAAGCCATATGGAAGCCTGCCTCATACTCCATCTCATTCCCCGGTCCAAAGAATCCGAGGAAGTAGGGATTATATGCTACCTTCTCCAGATCCTCCGGGGCAATGGTTCCGGACGGACGGATAAAGTATACGCCGTTGTCCGCACAGAGCTGCACCTCTGCCTCCAAATCATAGGTATTGAAGGCCAGGATTCCCTCGACTCCCGCGTCGATGGCATCCTGTAAAAACTGCATTTCTTCTTCCGCACTGTTTACCTCGGAAGAATACAAAAAGTCTACATCAGCGAAATTCGCTGCGATATAAGTTTCCAGATATTCCCTGAAGGCCTGTACCTGTTCATCCTTCAAATCATATACAATCACACCGATCTTGTGGGTCTGAATGGTCTCCTTGTCCTGACCCGCGCAGGCCATGGCCACACACAGTCCCAGTGCCAGTACAAGAAAAGCCGCGATTTTGATCGCTTTTTTCACTATTTTCCCTCCTCATCAAACAGATGGCAGGCCACCTGATGATCTGTTCCTATCGTCCGAAGCTTCGGCATCTCGGCCGCGCAGCGCTCCCCTGCATTCGGGCAGCGACCCTGAAACGGGCAACCCGCCGGTACGTCTAAGGGGCTCGGTGCCTCACCCTGGATACTCTCGATGGGCTTCGTAAAATCCATGCCGATATCAAAGATCGAGCCAATCAGTGCTTTCGTATACGGATGCTTTGCATTCTTTGCCAGATTCTCGGCCGGAAGCACCTCGACCAGATTGCCCAGATACATGACTGCCACCTCATGGGCGCAGGACTGGATCAGAGAGATATCATGGCAGATAAAGCCAATGGTAATATTCTTTTCCTTCTGGAGCTTCACCACCAACTCGATGATCGTCTTCTGCACGGATACATCCAGGGCGGAGGTGGCCTCATCCAGGATCAGGATCTCCGGTTCCAGGGCAAGGGCACGGGCAATGGCTACACGCTGGCGCTGTCCGCCGGACATATTGTGGGGATAGCGATCTGCAAAATCACCCGGCAGCTCTACCATCTCCAGAAGACGGCGGCAGGCCGCGTCCTTTTCCTTCTTTGTAATCCGTCCGAAATTCAGAAGCGGTTCACATACAATATCCCGGATCCGCATCTTGGGATTGAAGGATAGGGTCGGATCCTGAAATACCATCTGGATATGCTGACGGTTCTGCCGAAGCTCCTCCCCCTTCAGCTTCGTAATATCCTGACCGCGAAAGAGAATCTCTCCCTCAGACGGTGTATCCAGGGATACCAAAAAGCGCATAAAGGTAGACTTTCCGCAGCCGGACTCGCCGACGAGGCCCAGGGTCTTTCCCTTATAAAATTTCAGGTTAATATCGTTATTGGCCACCAGCGTACGTCCGCCCGACGCCGGAAAGCGTCTGGTGACATGCTTGGCTTCCAGAATTACTTCGTTATTTTCACACATAGCTTTCCCCTCCCATAGAAGGTACCGCGCTCAAGAGTCCGCGGGTATAGGCATTCTCAGAGTGATGCAGGATATGCTCCCGGTCACCCTGATCCTCGATATGTCCATTCTTCATGACGACCATATAATCCGACATATAAGCCGCTACGCCCAGGTTATGGGTAACGACGATGATGCCGGTACCGTAGGTATCCCGAAGCTCCATCATCTGACGGACAATCTGCGCCTGGGTAGTCACGTCTAACGCAGAGGTAGGCTCATCGGCCAGAAGAAGTCTGGGCTGATAGGTCATGCCCATCGCGATGCCGACACGCTGACGCATACCGCCGGAGAGCTGGAAGGGATAGGAACGCATAATATTGTCCGGGCTCGGCAGGCGCATCTTTCCAAGCATCTCCTCGCCCTTCGCCCAGGCATCCTTTTTCGAAATCTTCTCATGGGTCTGCAGGTATTCGGTAAAGACCGCACCAATCTTTCTGGTCGGATTCATCATCGCACCGCTGTCCTGGAAAATCATGGAAATGTCGCTGCCGCGAAGCTTTCTCCACTCCTCCGGGCTCTTCTTTAGCAAGGACTCTCCGTCAAAGAGAATGTCGCCGGCTGTCACAGCTCCGCCGCCCGCCAGAAGGCCGAGTACGGCACGGATCACGGTGGTCTTGCCACTTCCGCTCTCGCCTACCAGGCTGACGATCTGACCCGGCTTCATATCGAGGCTGAAGTCCACGACGGTGGGAACCTTTTTATAAGAAATTGTTATATTATCAATTTTCAGCATCTTCCCGCCTCCTATTCCGATCTCGGATCCAGGATATCCCGCAGGGAATCACCCAGCATATTGAATACAACGACAACAAGGAAAATCGCAAGACCGGGATACAGCATCATCCAGGGTGCGGACTGCATACACGCACGGCCCTCATTCAGCATATAGCCCCACTCCGGTGTCGGCGGCTTTGCTCCGAAGCCTAAGAAGGAAAGGGCTGCGATCTCCAGCATCATGCCGCCTACATCGGTCGCTGCCGTAATGATCAGGGTCGGCAGGGCATTGGGCAGCATATAGCGCAGCAGCATATACGGAGTCTTGGAACCCGTCACGACGGCTGCTGCTACATAATCACGGTCGCGAATCTTCATAACCAGGCTTCGCGCCAGGCGGGCATATTTCGTCCAGTTGACCGCCACGATGGCAATGATGGCATTGCGAATGCTGGCGCCCATGACACCGGCTACGGCCAGCGCAAGAACCAGACCCGGGAAGGCCAGCATCATGTCCGCGATACGCATCAGAACCGCATCGATCACACCGCCGAAATAGCCGGCGATGACACCGACCACACTTCCTACCAGGAAGATCAGGAATACAACACCGAAGGTCGAGGTCAGAGAAGCTCTGGCTCCGTAGATGACACGGGTATAGATATCGCGTCCCATCTTATCGGTGCCGAAGATATGAGCCTTGCTGGGAGCCTCCAGGGCATCTGTAAGCGAGCCCTTCAGCGGATCGACGCCGCCGGTCAGCAGGGGAGCGAAAATCGCTGCCAGTACGATCAGGATCGCCAGAAAGGAAAAAAATGTAAATTGCTTATGTTCACCTAGAAATCGAAACGTCTTTTTCATATGCTTACCTCTTCAGGCGCATCCGGGGATCGATATAGATATAGGATGCATCCACAATCAGATTGATAACCATGTAAATCAGAGCCATCCACAGCACATAGCCCTGAATCAGGTTATAGTCGCTGGAGGTAATGGCTGTAACGGCCAGATTGCCCAGGCCCGGATAAGAGAAGATGACCTCTACGACACTGGTACCGCCGAGGAGGCTTCCGATGGAAAGACCAAGCATGGTAATCAGGGGCAGCAGAGCGTTCGGGAAGACATTTCCCCAGATAATCGTGGAACGCTTCACGCCTCTCGCCTCTGCACCGATGACATAGTCCTGGTTCAGCTCCTCTAAGACGGCGGTACGCACCTGTCTCGTATACTTGGACGCCATAGCGATGGCCAGCGTCAGAGCCGGCAGGAACAGACTCTTGAAATCACCGCCCGATGCGATAACCGGGAAAATCTGAATCTTTACGCAGAGTAAAAGCATCAGAAGAAGACCAACCCAGAAGTTCGGCATCGCGCAGCCTACAAAGGTCAGTGCACGACAGACATAATCAATCGGGCCATCCTTATGCAGAGCCGAGGCCACTCCAAGGGGCACTGCCATGATCAGCATTAAAATCAGGGACATGAGTGTCAGCTTCAGAGTCGGCAGAAGTCTCGCTGCCAGAAGGTCTAACACAGGCTTATTCAGGCTGTAGGATTTGCCGAAATCACCGCGCAGGCAATTGGTCAGCCAGCGCACATACTGGGTCAGGAAGGGATCGTTAAGTCCCAGCTCCTCCCGGGTCTGCTGCACCAGCTCCTCCGTAGGCATCACACCGGTCGCAGAGAACATATTTCGAACCGGGTCGCCGGGAGACAGATAGGTCAGCAGGAACGTGATAAAACTGATACCGATCAGCACGATGACTATTTGCGCCAATCGACGAAGGATCTGCTTTTTGTTCAAAATTCTCGCTCCTTATTTAATAAATATGAAACTGCCCTCACCCGAAACCACCTCTGTGGAAGCCGGATGGGGGCAGCCTGTATCGTCCATTACTGCGGATTACTCAGCCGGAGTAATCTCTGTGGTCAGCCAGTAATAATCAGCTGTATGAATGTGTGCGTAGCCTACGTTTTTGGAGTAAATCATCGAAGAGTTGTAGTAGCCGTCGATCAGAACAGCTGCATCATCGATCAGAATCTGCTGCATCTGGAAAATCAGATCCTCACGCTTATCCTGATCCATCTCACTCTTCAGTTCCTCAAACAGAGCGTCGTATTCCGGATTGGAATATCCGCAATAGGTCGTGTCGGTAGCCCAGTTTGCCATATATGCATACGGGTCACCGGTACCCACGGTGATCCAGTTGTTGTTGTTGAAGTCGTAGTCGCCGGCTGCCAGCTTGCTCCACTGGTCATCGGAGCTGCCGTAATCTGCGGTACAGCCGATACCGATCTCAGCCAGGTACTGGATATGTGCATTAGAGAAATCGTTCAGCAGACGGTTCTCATAGGAAACATAGTGCAGGTTGATGTTCTGTCCGTCAAGCTCACGGATGCCGTCGCCGTCGGTATCTACGATGCCTGCATCATCCAGAAGCTTCTTTGCTCCTTCCGGATCGTAGCTATACGGGTTGGTCAGCTTGTCATAGCCATAGGTCAGCGTAGAGGGCAGTACGGAAAAGCCCGGTGTATACAGGTCTCCGATGGTCTTGGAGTGGCAGATGGTGTCATAGTCGATACCCATCAGGATCGCCTGACGCAGGGTCTTGTTGCCCAGAATCCCATCAAAGTTCATCCAGCTGAAGCCGCAGCGTACACCGGACGCGATATCTACGGTGAAGTCCGGGTTGTCCTTGAAATCCTGGATATCGGATACGTTGGTAATATTCTCTACCAGATCTACCTGGCCGCTCTGCAGCGCCATGGTCTTCGCAGAAGCATCCCCCATATACATCAGCTCTACTTCATCATAGGGAACTTCCTCGCGGTAGTTCGGATTTGCTGCCAGTGTGTAACCGACACCGATGCCGTTGAAGGTCTCGACCATATACGGACCGGTTCCGATGGTGCCATTATCAAAGTTCTCGGTATCTGCGACATCGACGATGGCCATCGTCGGGTGAGCCAGCTGTCCCGGCAGGTTTGCATAGGGCTGGGTGGTCTGGATGGTCAGAGTGTTCGCCTCGTCATCGGCAATGATGGTGGCCTCGAACTCCAGGTACTTCTGGGGCTTTGCGGAACCGCTGGGACCCATCTCCTTCAGGTACTCGAAACACTCCTTTACCTTGGTCGGTGTCAGGTCACAGCCGTCGGAGAACTTGATGCCATCCTTCAGGGTAATGACCCACTCGGTATGCTCGTCGTTGACCGTATAGCTCTCTGCCAGCCAGGGCTCTACCTCCATGTTGTCATTGAACTTGAAGAGTCCTTCCGTGATACCGTAACGCATCGCATTCCAGCCACCGTTCTCGTCGGTTACGGTATTGACGATACCGTCTGTATACATCTGACATCCAAAGGTCAGAACCTTCTTATCGGAGCTGCTGCTTGCGCTTGTAGAGGAGCTGCTGCTTGTGCCGCAGCCGGAAAGAAGTAATGCCGCAGCCAGAGACATCGTGATACATTTTTTTGCAATTCTCATTTGCTTTCCCTTTCTGTGTATAAGTGATGCTTTGGGAAACGCTGATTTAATCAGCATTTCCTTTGGTTCCTTGTCAGCTCATTCCAAAAGGATTTCGATTGGCCGTGGCACGAATTTCTTCTCCGTAAAGTGCAATTAAAAAAAGCCGGATCCGCATCCGACTTCTTCCCACTTAAAGGGACGCTGCTTTCTGTCATTTTCAAAAAGCCTCGTCTGAAAAGTAAGAATATCCTGTCTACCGCAAGAACTCTCTTATAAATACAAAGATAAGCAGGTCTCCTGGCTTAAAGCTTCCATTCCGCGCTGCCTTCCCGGAATTATCCTCCAGTGGCTTTTTGCCCGGAATATCATAGCATAAACTATAAGAGCTTTTACAGTGACGGGATCGCTCCGGATTCTCACCGGATTCCCTTTTGATCAAATATAAATTCGAACTTATCTTGTGCGACATATCGCCGACCTTATGAACTTATCTTTTATTTTGTCATGTACAGCATGATTTGTCAATCGCTCTTTTCATACTTTATTCACAAAAAATATACTTTTTTAACAAATCCATGTTCTTTTTGGGGGATAATAGAAAGTTCAGATTTGCTATTCGACTTGCCCGGCTGCGCCGGGAGAGCGCAACCGCAAGGTCGAATAAAATAAAAGGGAGAGATAGGGCCTGTTGCCCTGTAATATAGAAAAAGACGTTACCACGGGAATTGGTAACGTCTTTGTTATCATTAGTATTTTGTGCTTTTTCTTTTGTTGAAATGATTCTACTACGGAAAAGAAAAAAAGTCAAGACAGCGTCCCTTCCAAAATAATTGTCGAATCCTGTCTTATTTTCTGTAAATTGCACAAAGCGTTCGACTTTAAAACCTCTTTTATCCTAAGATCAGCTTCGCGCAGCCGTAGATCCCTGCGTCATTGCCAAGCTCAGCCAGGGCAAAGGGAGTCTCCTTCGTCGATTTGAAGGCAGCGTCCCGATAATACTTTCGGATATAATCCAGCAGGATGGGGCCGGCCTTGGATACTCCGCCACCGATGACGATGACCTCCGGGTCGAGAATCGCCGTCATGCCTGCGATGGCCTTGCCGAGATAGGCGCCAAACTCCTCCGCGATCTGCACAGCCAGGGCATCGCCCTCCTTTACGGCATCGAAGACCGAACGGGCGCTGATTTCACGATCCCGAAGGACGGACGGCTCGTCGGTTTTTTTCAGCCATTTTCTTTCGAGATTCGCGATGCCGGTGGCGGAGGCATATTGCTCCAGACAACCCTTGTTGCCGCAGCCGCAATGTCCTTCTTCTGCATCATTGACATGGATGTGGCCGATCTCGCCGCCTGCACCGTGGGCGCCTACCAGAATCTGTCCGTCTACGACGATACCGCCGCCGACACCGGTTCCCAGGGTCAGCATCAGGACATCCCGATGTCCCTTGCCGCCGCCCATCCACATCTCGCCGAGGGCTGCCACATTCGCATCATTGCCGGCTCTGCAAAGCAGACCTGTCATCTCATGAAGCTCCTTCGTCACGGCCTTGTAGCCCCAGCCAAGATTCGCCGTATGGGGTACGCTGCCGTCTGCGGATACCGGTCCCGGCACATCGACGCCGATCCCGGCGATCTCCTCCGGGTTTAGCTTCTTTTCTTCGATTTTATCCAGAATCGTTTTCGCCAGATCCAGCAGAATGGCCGCGCCCTCCTGCTCCGTCCTGGTGGGAATCTCCCATTTTTCCAGGACTTTTCCGTCCGCGTCAAAAAATCCCAGCTTCATCGTCGTTCCGCCGATATCTGCCCCAAAGCAATACTTCTTCATCTTCTCCATCCCCCAGCCTTTAGTTTTTTCTTGCCATACTCTCCTGCACGCGGCGGTAAAGCTCCTGCGCTGCATTGTAGCCCATCTTCTTCTGACGGTTGTTGACCGCTGCCGTCTCGACGATAATAGCCAGGTTCCGGCCGGGCCGAATCGGCAGGGAATGGCAAACCACCTTATTGCCCAGGAATTCGGTATACTCTTCGGTCATGCCGAGGCGATCGTACTCCTTATCCTTATCCCAGTCCTCCAGCTTGATCACCATGTCGATGGTCTGGGTCTCCTTGACGCATTCCACACCGAACAGGGTCTTTACGTCCACGATGCCGATGCCGCGAAGCTCGATAAAGTGCTTCGTGATCTCCGGGGAACGACCCACCAGGGTATCGTCGCTGACCTTATGAATCTCGACCACATCGTCCGTTACCAGACGGTGCCCACGCTTGATAAGCTCCAGAGCCGCCTCGCTTTTTCCGATGCCGCTCTCACCCATGATCAGAACGCCCTCACCGTATACGTCTACGAGAACACCGTGAATCGAGATACGGGGCGCCAGCTGTACGTTCAGCCAGCCGATGATGGCTGCCATGAAATTCGAGGTCTTCTTATCGGAATAAAAGACCGGGACATTGTATTTGTTGGCCATCTCCAGAGCATAGGGCTCCGGCTCGGTGCGGGAGGTATAGACGACACAGGGAATATTGCTGGAAAAGAATCTTTCATAGATCGGCTTCTTCTCCTCCTCGCTGCGGCTCTGCAGATAGGTATATTCTACATAACCCAGGATCTGTACTCTCTCTGTCGCAAAATGTTCAAAATAGCCGGACAGCTGGATAGCCGGCCGGTTGATCTCCGGAGATGCCAGCTTCATGCCGGTCAGATCGATATCCGGCGTCAGGTTTTTCAGCTTCAGCTTCTCTACCATCAGCACCATGTCTACGGTTTGCACGCTTCCCATATCAGTTTCCTCTCTTCCATATATTTCCATTTATTATAGGGAAACGCTGATTTATCAGCATTTCCTTAGAGCAGAATCCGCCTTCTCAATGGAAAAATTTCCAGACCTTTTCTGCAATACTCCGGTTCATCGACGGAGCCGCCGCCAGAGTCTCGACATCCGCCTCCCGGATGGCCTCCAGAGACTGAAACTGCCGCATCAGAGCCTTTCTTCTCGCCGGGCCGATGCCCTCGATATCATCCAGGACGGAATGTACCTGTTCCTTGCTTCGAAGGGAACGGTGGTATTCGATGGCAAAGCGATGAGCCTCATCCTGAATTCGGGTGATCAAGCGAAAGCCCTCACTGTTCCGGTCGATGGGCAATTCCACATTGTGAAAGTAAAGCCCTCTCGTACGGTGGTTATCATCCTTGACCATGCCGCAGACCGGGATCGAAAGTCCCAGCTCCTCCAGCACCTGCAGGGCGATATTGACCTGCCCCCGGCCGCCGTCCATCATCAAAAGATCCGGGAATCTCGTAAAACTTCCCATTTCAGAGGGGCGTCCCTTTTCTTTCAGTTCCAGGCTTTCCTCCAGTCCATGGGAGAATCGGCGGGTTAGAACCTCCCGCATGCTGGCATAGTCATCCGGTCCTTTGACCGTGCGGATCTTGAATTTGCGGTAATCGCTGCGCTTCGGCTTTCCGTGGTCATAGACAATCATCGAGCCTACGGATTCGAAGCCATTGGTATTCGAAATATCGAAGGCCTCGATTCGGTGAATCCCGGGAAGTCCTAAGAGCTCCGCAATCTCCTTCATGGCGCCGATGGTGCGGCCTTCCTCGCGTTTGATGCGCTCCCGATCCTGACCGAGCACCAGGGCAGCGTTCTTTTTTGCCAGCTCCACCAGCTTTTCCTTCTCGCCGATCTTCGGCACCCGGATATAGACGCGATGTCCTTTGCGGGTACTCAGCCATTCCTCAATGAGCCCCTGGTCCTCGACCTCACACTCCAGCATCAGCTCCCGCGGGATAAAAGGTGTTCCGGCATAAAACTGCTTCAGGAAGCTTCCCAGAATAGCACTTTTTTTCTCGCCCTCATAGGTCTTCAGATAGAAATGATCCCGGCCAATCAGGCGGCCGTCCCGGATAAAGAATACCTGTACCACAGCATCCTGCCCGTCTGCAGACATCGCGATGATATCCTTATCCTCCATATCGCTGTTCGTGATCTTCTGCTTCTGGGCAATCTGCCGGACGCTGTTCAGGAGATCCCGATACTCGATGGCCTTTTCGAATTCCATTGCCTCGGAGGCTGCCTGCATCTTTTCCTCCAGCTCCTTTAGTAGCGGGCCGTAGCTTCCGTTCAGGAAATCCAGCACCTTCGCAATGTTTTTTCCATATTCTTCCTTTGTGATCATTCCCTGACAGGGGGCATCACATTGGTGGATATGATAGTTCAGGCAGGGTCGGTCTTTGCCGATATCCCGGGGCAGAACCCGGTGACAGGTGCGGATCCGATAGAGCTTATGGATCAGCTCAATGGTATCCTTGACAGCTCCGGCACTGGTATAGGGACCGTAGTACCTGGCCTTATCTTTTTTCAGCATCCGGGAGAAGAGAACCCTCGGATAGTCCTCCCCCGTCGTTACCTTGATATAGGGATAGGTCTTGTCATCCATCAGCATCGTGTTGTATTTGGGACGATGCTCCTTGATCAGGTTGCACTCCAGGACCAGAGCCTCCAGCTCGGAATCGGTAATGATATACTCGAAGCGAGAGATATGGGTGACCATCTGCTCGATCTTCGGCCCCTTATTGCGGCTGGACTGAAAGTACTGACGGACGCGGTTTTTCAAAGAAATAGCCTTGCCGACGTAGATGATGGCATCGGTCTCGTCATGCATCAGGTAGACGCCGGGCTTGGAGGGGAGCTTTTTCAGCTCTTCTTCGATGTTAAATTTCATCGTCTGTTTTTTCTTCCGGATCGGGCAATCCCTTGGCCTCACGGAAGATCTTCATAAATTCTTTTCCGGTAATGGTCTCCTTCTGAATCAGGAATTCCGCGATCTTGTCCATGACCTCGCGATTCTCGGAGAGGAGACGCTTTGCCTCTTCATAGGAGGCCTTGAGGATCTTCATGACCTCTGTATCGACCTCGGCTGCTGTGGCATCGCCGCAATTCATCACGGTGCGGCCGTTCAGATATTGATTTTCCTGAACCTCCAGCCCCATGAGGCCGAATTTTTCAGACATACCGTACTGGGTTACCATGGCTCTCGCCAGGCGGGTCGCTTTTTCGATATCATTGGCTGCACCCGTGGTCACGGTATCGAAGACGATCTCCTCTGCT
Source organism: Alistipes onderdonkii (assembly GCA_963621925.1). Taxonomy (GTDB): domain Bacteria; phylum Bacillota; class Clostridia; order Lachnospirales; family Lachnospiraceae; genus Laedolimicola. Next base: position 12,984 of record CAVFGF010000006.1, read on the forward strand.
GCACGGCCGGCCAGAAGGCCTACCAGCATCGCTTCGATTTCCTTCTTTGTATTCAGATACTTCTCTTCCTCCGGCACCTGCATGACGTAGCCCAACGCACCCATGGTTCGCGGCACGATCGTAATCTTCTGCACCGGCTCGGCATCCTTCTGCAGGGCGCTGACCAAAGCGTGGCCTACCTCATGATAGGATACGATGCGGCGCTCCTCCTTGCTCAGGATCCGATCCTTCTTCTCCTTACCTACCAGAACGACTTCGACGGATTCAAAGAGATCCTTCTGGCATACAGCCTGACGACCGTTCTTGACTGCCAGGATCGCAGCCTCATTGATCATATTCGCCAGATCCGAGCCCACGGCTCCGCTGGTAGCCAGCGCGATGGCATCCAGATCGACGGTTTCATCCATCTTGACATTCTTCGAATGAACCTTCAGGATATCGACACGGCCCTTCAGGTCCGGTCTGTCTACGATAATCCGACGGTCAAAACGTCCCGGACGAAGCAAAGCCGGATCGAGAACCTCCGGACGGTTCGTCGCGCCCAGCACCAGGCATGCGGTATGGCTGTCAAAGCCGTCCATCTCGGCCAGCAGCTGGTTCAGGGTCTGCTCCCGCTCATCATTTCCGCCTCCGAGGCGGCCGTCACGGCTCTTTCCGATGGCATCGATCTCATCGATGAAGATGATACAGGGAGAATGCTTCTTGGCTTCCTGGAACAGATCCCGGACTCTCGAAGCTCCGACACCGACGAACATCTCGACAAAATCCGAACCCGACAGGGAGAAAAACGGGACATGCGCCTCGCCTGCCACTGCCTTCGCCAGAAGGGTTTTTCCGGTTCCCGGAGGGCCTACCAACAGGGCTCCCTTCGGGAGCTTCGCTCCGATCTTCGCATATCTGTCCGGATTGTGAAGGAAATCCACGACCTCCTGCAGAGATTCCTTCGCTTCCTCCTCACCGGCCACATCCTTGAAGGTGACACCGGTATCCTTCTCGATATAGACCTTCGCCTTGCTCTTGCCGACATTCATGCCCATCATGCCGCCTCCGCCGCCCATGCGGCGCATAATCAGAGCAAAGGCACCCCAGAGCAGGACGATGGGGAGGATAATATTGATGACTGCCGAAAGGATAATTTCCTTCATATCCTCGATGGGGGCAGAATACTCGACTCCCGCCTTTTCCAGGCGCTCCTGCAGCTGATAATCCGGCACGACACCGGTGATATAGGTCACATCCCGACCCAGGGCATCCTTTTCTTTCGATGTAATCTTCAGGCTGTTGGAACCGATCTCTACCTCCGACACCTTGCCTGCGTCCAGCATCTCGATGAATTCATCATAGGTAATGGTATTGCTGCTGTTCCCCATGCTGCCGATATAGTTCCAGAAGAGGATCGCCACCATCGCAATGATCAGAAACATCAGAATGCTTTGACGATTTTTCGGATTTTTATTGTTATCTCCGCCTCCCTGGGGGCGGTTGGAATGGTTGTTATTTTCTTCCATATTTTTCCTCCTTGTAGGCTATTATCAAGACTTTTTTTGCTGTCTGACAATAACACTACTATTATAATGGCAGAAAAAGGAGAAAGCAAGACGGGAAGATCTGAAATTTTTATGAAAGAAAAACCACGCAAGTTTCCCATCGTTTAGAAAATCTTTAGAAATCCCTTAGAGAAACTTCAGCTTTCCATCCTATACTCAAAGCAGAACATGGAAGAGAGGATGGAATATATTATGAAAATCAGAAGAAAACAGCAGCTTTTGTGCCTGGCGATTATCATTCTGCTCTGTATCGTATATGAGATTTGGATTGGGTCAAGGATAGCATTCCTGTCCGGCTTATGAGCAAAGGCTTCCGGAGCAAAACAGGAGGTCAGGAAAATTTTCCTAAGGAGGGGCTATGTGTCCCCGACGTGGAAAATTTCCTGACCTCCGTCCGTTATATCATACCAATTTACTTTTTCTCACTCTTCCCCTGATACTCCAGCGCCGCCGCCACGAAGCCGCGGAACAAGGGATGCGGCCGGTTCGGTCTGGACTTCAGTTCCGGATGTGCCTGGGTTGCCAGGAAGAATGGATGATCCTTCAGCTCGATCATCTCCACAATTCTTCCATCCGGTGAAATACCGGAAAGAGTCATGCCAGACTGACGCAGGATGTCACGGTAGTCATTGTTCACCTCATAGCGGTGGCGGTGACGCTCATGAATCGTCTCCTCACCGTAGAGCGCAAAGGCCTTGGAATCCTTCTCCAGAATACAGGGATACGATCCAAGCCGCAAAGTACCGCCGATATCCTCGATACCGTCCTGATCCGGCATCAGGTGAATCATCGGATGGGTTGTGTTCGGATTCAGCTCCACACTGTGGGCATCCTCGTAACCGATGACATGACGCGCAAACTCCACGATCGCCATCTGCATACCCAGGCACAGACCCAGGAATGGGATATTGTTCTCGCGGGCATAGCGAATCGCGCTGATCTTACCCTCGATACCACGGTCTCCGAAGCCGCCCGGCACCAGAATACCGTCCACATCCGACAGATACTCGGCAGCATTTGCGTCATTCACCAGCTCGGAATCCACCCATTTTAAATCGACGACAGAGCGGCTCGCGATTCCGCCATGCTTCAGGGCTTCTACTACACTGATATAAGCGTCATGCAGCTGAATATATTTGCCAACGATGGCGATACGTACCCGCGAGGTCGGGTTGCGAAGATCCTCGACCATGGAGGTCCAGTCGGTCAAATCCGGCTCCGGACAGTCAAGATGCAGACACTCGCAGGCTACCTGAGCGAGATGCTCCTTCTCCATAGCCAGGGGAGCCTCATAGAGATACTCGACATCCAGGTTCTGCAGCACATGGGAGCTCGGCACATTACAGAAGAGGGCGATCTTATCCTTCAGCGGATTGTCCAACGGATGCTCGCTTCGGCAGACAATGATATCCGGCCAGATACCCATCCCCTGCAGATCCTTTACCGAAGCCTGGGTCGGCTTGGTTTTCAGTTCACCGGAGGCCTTGATATAAGGAATCAGAGTCACGTGGATCAGGATCGCATTCTCATGTCCGACATCATGCTGGAACTGTCGAATCGCCTCCAGGAACGGCTGACTCTCGATATCGCCGACGGTGCCGCCCACCTCGATGATGGCGATATGAGTCTCATCCTCGTGATAATTGCGGTAAAACCGGCTCTTGATTTCATTGGTAATATGAGGGATGACCTGCACCGTGCCTCCGCCGTAATCACCGCGGCGCTCCTTGTGGAGGACGGACCAGTAGATCTTGCCGGTGGTGACATTGGAATTTTTGGTCAGAGACTCGTCGATGAACCGCTCATAGTGTCCCAGGTCCAGGTCGGTCTCAGCTCCGTCATCGGTGACGAATACCTCACCGTGCTGAACCGGATTCATGGTGCCGGGGTCGATGTTGATATAGGGGTCAAACTTCTGCATGGTCACCTTGTAGCCCCGGGCTTTCAAAAGACGGCCAAGAGAAGCAGCCGTGATTCCCTTGCCGAGACCGGAAACGACTCCGCCGGTGACAAAGACGTATTTAACTGGCATGTACGTACCTCCTCATATGATATATGTTTTCTGATGCTTATAGATACAAAATAAATTCTGGCTTTACTCTGCATATCCGTCGGGATTCATGGTCTGCCATCTCCAGGAATCCTCGCACATTTCCTCGATGCCGTACTCCGCTACCCAGCCAAGCTCATTCTTCGCCTTCGTGGGATCCGCATAGCAGGTCGCAATATCGCCGGCACGGCGGGGCTTGATCTCGTAGGGAATCTCCTTGCCGCAGGCCTTTTCGAAGGCATGAACGACATCCAGGACGCTATAGCCCTTGCCGGTACCCAGGTTGTAGTTCAGGACGCCGGGCTCGGTCTTCTCGACCTTCTGAATTGCAGCCACATGACCCTTTGCCAGGTCTACGACATGGATATAATCCCGCACACCGGTTCCGTCCGGTGTATCATAGTCATTGCCGAAGACACCCAGGCACTTCAGCTTGCCGATGGCCACCTGCGCCACATAGGGAACCAGGTTGTTCGGGATGCCTTTGGGGTCCTCGCCGATCAGGCCGCTCTTGTGGGCTCCGATGGGATTGAAATAGCGAAGGAGAACCACCTTCCACTCCGGATCGGATACATAGATATCTGTCAATACCTGCTCCAGCATACCCTTGGTCTGGCCGTATGGGTTGGTAATCTTGCCCTTCGGGCACTCCTCGGTAATCGGAATAAAGGCCGGATCGCCGTAAACCGTCGCGGAGGAGCTGAATACGATATTCTTGACGCCATGCTTTCTCATGACATCGCAGAGAATCAATGTTCCGGTGATATTGTTATAGTAATACTCGATGGGCTTTCGCACGGACTCGCCCACGGCCTTATAGCCTGCAAAATGAATGACGGAATCGATGGCTTCCTTCTCGAAAATCGCATCCAATGCATCACGATCCAGGATATCTGCCTCATAGAAGGTCACCTTTTTCCCGGTAATCTGCTCTACCCGCTCCAGCGCCTTCTCGCTTGCATTATAGAGGTTATCGACTACGACGACCTCGTAGCCTGCATTCAACAATTCTACACAGGTGTGGCTTCCGATAAAGCCTGCACCGCCCGTAACCAAAATTGACATCCGACTGTCCTCCTGTCTGAATAGTTATCATCGCACTATCATATCATGCTTTCGAAGGGGACGCAAGCACGTACTGAATTACTTCAATTCTTCTTTTAATGCTTCCACCATCTTGTCGTTATCCATATGATTTCTGACTGCAATCCGAATATATTGTTTACCATCCTGCACCTTAGAGGTCAAATCTTTGATAAGGAGGTAATGCTTCTTAAACAGTCTTATCATGAGCTCCTTCGAGGTCATCCCATTCGTAACCTCTATCATGAAATAGTTTGCCTGTGAAGGAATCACTCTGATTCCGTCCAGTTCCTTGAGTAAGGACTGAAATCTCTTTCTTTCCTCCCTAAATTTTTTCATGGCAGCTTCGTAATCTTTTTTATATTTTTCTGCTATCTGAAGGTAAAATTCTCCGATGGAATTAATATTCCAGATCGCAACATCCTTTTTGATGGTTTCCATTGCACGCACATTACCGGAGGCAAGTATTCCAAGTCTGATTCCCGGTACGCCATAGGACTTGGAAATGCTCTTCATTACATAAAGATGCGGATGGGAGGCCAGAAGCTGCTGATTCAGCAAAGAATTATCAGGCTCATCTGCAAAATCCGCAAAGGATTCATCTACCACCAGCTTGATCCGGTTCTCCTCCGCCCAGTCTGCAATCTTTAAGATTTCTTCCTTCTTCATGTAATTTCCGGACGGATTATCCGGGTTAATCACAATAAGATTGTCTATCTTATTACCGCTAAAAAAGCTTATCAGCTCATCCGCTGTATAGGTATAATCCGCATTCGACGGTGTAAATACCACTTCCTCCTCGGATGCATATCTGTTCGGATACTCCTCAAAGGTAGGTCTGATGATTCCCGTTTTTCCTGTAAAGCTCTCCATCAAGGACTTGATAAGCTCCGCTGCACCGTTTCCGACTACGATATTGTCCTTGTGAACCCCGAAATTCTTCGCTGCCAGCAATGCATTGACGCCCATTCCGGAAGGATATTCTGTAAGCAGGGTATCAAAGCTTGCTTTTAATTCCTCCTTCAGCCTCTTCGGCGGATAATAGGGATTGACAAGATAACAATAATCCAGCAAGCCCGGATATCTCCAGAACCCTCCATATCGCTTATGCATCAGTTCGATTCTCGTTTCATCATCCGGTGCAAAAAGCGTGGTCGCAATATCGAGATCCTGTTCATCATCTATCTCATACCATTTCTGGCCTGACAATCGGAAGCCTTTGATTCCCGGCGAATCAAGCATGGTAATCACTCTTAATACCTGCTCATAGTATTCATTTTCACCCAGGGCGCTGCAGTATGCCTCCAGGAAGGGAACATAGATATCCTGGGAAAAATGCTTGCTGAACTTATAAATATTTACGGTTTTATAGTATTCTTCTCTTTCCTTGTAATCAAAGCTCTTCCCCGGCACAAAGGCTGCTATATTGTCATACTCGTCCAGCTTGACGCAGGTTCCATCCATCCAGCTCTCGTACTTGTCTACCATTGCAAGTGTATCTCTCGGATCCTGAACCAGTGCTTCTATCGCTGATTCTTCGATAATCACATCGGACTCAAAAAGAAGCGTATCTTCTTCCACAAGGTAGTTCTTGGCAAGTGCCAGTGAATAAATATTGTTCGTCTTATCATATACCGCATTATCCACATATACGATGGGCGTATGGATTCCAAGGGTTGCGATGTAATCGATAAGCTTCTTTCCTTCATATCCGACCACGATCACAATTCTTGAGAGATGCTGTCTCTCCAGCTGATGAAGAAGCCTGTCAATTAGGGAGACTCCGTTGACCTTTACCATACATTTGGTATTGTTCTGAGTAAGCTCTTTGAGGCGCTTTCCCATTCCTGCTGCTAAAATAATTGCCTGCATAATCGTTCCTCCTATGCAATCCTCACATTGATTATTGTGTTTCTTTATTTAACTCAAACTTAGCTTAAAACCCCAGGGCAGACCAAAGGGTTCCGATTACCGAGTAGACAAAAAGATGCAGGCACAGAATCGGCAGGGTATGCCGTCCGATAAAGGCCAGCGGCTTCTCGGCGAAGCGTCCCCAGGACGTCTCATAGAGGGCGCTTAGCAAGGTCATGACCAGAAGCGACCCGGTCGTTCCTACCAGAAGGTACAGAACCATGCTTCGTCCGTAGTTGTCCACAGACATATTGACACTGCCGTTTATCTGGGCGCCAAGTACGAAAGCTGCAGCCAGCGGTATCAGATAATAAGGCTTTTTTCGAAGCCTTCCCACCCAGTCCTGCAGCGCCATCAGCTTGCCAAGTATCAGAAAGCTGACGGCATAGAGGGCACAGTCGATACTCCAGGGCAGCAAAACCGGACACAGATAATGCAAAGCAATGGCCAAAAGGAGATAAGCGCCATTGCCTACAAAGGCCTTCCTCGCATCGCCTCCCACGGTCCGCATCAAGATCCAAAACAAAAGGTAGCTGACAAAAAGGCAGGTCAGAAACCAGGTCGGCGCATTCAGAATCTGCATAAAATAGACGTTTGTGGCGGATTCTATCGGCATCAGGCAATTCCGTGAATAGAGGATGCCAAGCAGTGGCCATACTCCTGTCTTTCCCCTCAGGAAGAAAAACGCAAACAAAAAGAGATTGTAGCCGAAATACGGCAAAAGAAGACGCTTCGCCTTCTTTCTCACAAAGCTTCCGAAGCTCTCTTCCTTTTTAAAGGAAAAGGTCATCCCGGCTGTCAGAAAAAAGATGGGCATATAAAACATTCCGCCGTAGTAGGTTACCGGCCCGAAGGATCGTCCGGTATGCACCAGGAGTACCACCAGGATCCCGACGGCCTTTACTGCATCCAACCAGGGAATTCTTTGTTTTTCCATCAGGCTCCTCCCTTCCGACGAGAGCTTCTCCCGGAAATGCTCTGCGTAAGCTTTGCGCCCAAGGGTTCGAGATAACGCTCACTGAAGGCTGAAATCACCAGCACCAGCAAAAGGGTGCAGAGAAAATCGAGAATTGTCAAGGCAGCGTAGCTCATTTTTCCATAGAGGCTTAAGAACAGCCAGCAGGAAAAAGTAGCAATGACCGGAAAATGCCAAAGATACAGGGAATAAGAAATCTTTCCCAGATAACAAAAGGCTCTTCTGCCAAAAAAAATCTGCAGTACGGAAAGTCCCAAAACTCCTGCCAGCAAAAGTGCCGCACCCGAAAGGTGATAGAGTGTCGTATAAGCAGATGGAAAAATCTGGTAAATCGTACCACTCATATCTCCGCCGATAGAAGGATAGGATAAAAGATAGAGCCCGAAAAGGAAGCTCCCGAGCGGCAAAAGCCAGAACCGCTGCCAAAGCTTCACCAGCTTTTCCTTTGTACAAAAGACATCCGCTGCTGCAAAGCCCAGGAAGATTCCGGAAAAATATACATCCGTTTTCAGAGCTGCAAGAAGCATCACCAGGTAGACGATGTAGCGAAAGGGATTCTCGCCCACCAGATAGGCTGCCAGATAGACCACCAGGGCTCCGGAAAAGAGATAGGGCATCGTCCAGAGGACGCCGTTATAGTCATTCGAGCCAAAGAGGAAGCAGCCTGCCAGACTCTCGAAGAGCATCGAAAGAAAATCCGGCTGAAACTGGTTAAAGCCTGCGAACCAGATCGTCGATTTGGTCAGGATCGCCGCCTCGTCATTGCGGTATAGTCCCAGACGCATCAGGAGAAAGATGCAAAGGTTCGTGATCAGGATCATCGGCATCAGCCGGAAATAGCGCTTCCATGCCGAGCTCTTCAAGCGTCCCTTCTCCCCTGTCCGGAAATAAGAAAGACAGAGGACGAAGCCGCTGCAGACCAGGAAGATGCAGACCGCTGCATTGCCGCTGTAGAGAAGGTTCAGCGGGGTCTTTCCGATCCGGATCTCGAGACCCGAGGCCGTATGCAGAGCCTCCTCGGTCAGACTGTAGGCCGCATAGTAAAAGGCAAAGACAAAGTGGCAGAAAAATACCATGCAGGCGCCGATTCCCTTCAAGCCGTCGATATAGTCCAGTTTTTTCAAGGCTGACTTTCACTTCCTTCCCTTAGCTTCTCACAGAGCAGCTTCGTATATTGCTTTCTTCCCTCATAGGACAGATGGATCAGATCCTGAAAACAGCTTGCCTCCTTGGAGTCAAAGCTCAAATCCTTCGCTTCGACGATCCCAAAGCTGCCCTCGCCGCTCCAGCCATCCTGCAGCTCTTCGATCCGCGCATGGCATTCTTCATAAAGCTTCTGATAATCCGGATCCTGCTTCATGCGCTCGTATTTCGGCGTCTCGAGGAAGTATAGGTTTAGGCTATACTTCTCGGCTAATTCTACAATTTTCCGATATCCTTCAGCCTGCAGCGGATGAACGCCGTCCCGACTGCCCAGAAGCTCGAGGCCGGAAAGCTCCTCTGCTGTCTTGCCGGGCTGTCGAAGCAGACTTCCTCCGTCCCGAAACTGTGCCGATACGATCCGATTGTTCAAAGGATAGGTCAGAAGCTGTTCGTTGTTTGCAGTTACGAAAAACTCATAAAAGTCGCCAAAGCCGGCATCGCCTCCGCTTTGCATCAGTTTCCAGGCCTTTCCTTTAAAGGTAAGATCGGTATCCATGAGGATCTTCGTGTCACTGATCCAGGGAGTGGCCGCCGCCGTATAGGGATAGAGATCGATATAGAGATTTTGAAGCTCCAGCCCCTCCTCCAAAAGATAGGAAAGCTCCATCGCCATCAGCGCCGGCTGGTTGCCGTTGTAGGACAGGATATAGCTGCTTCCGGGCAGCTCCTCCTCCAGCGTATCGATATCCAACCCCTGCCGGAACATCGAGGAACCGATGAAGAGATGGTCGATGCTTCCCTTTCGAATCGCCGCCTGCATGCCGTAGGTGGAGACGGGAAGAAGCCTTGCATATTCATTTTTCAGGAAAATCAGGGCCAGCGCCAGGAAAAAGGTGACCGCGGCTCTTCGCAATATTCGCTTCATGATGCTCCTTTAGAAATTCGCATAGAGGAATCCGGAGGTTCCGAAGACTCCAAACAAAAGGATCGAAAGACCCATCAGCACAAACCAGGGTGCTGTCAGAACCACTGCCTCCTCCTTCTTTTTCCCGTAGACCTGCCCTCTCTCATAGAGAAACAAAAGGAAAAGGAAGAAGCAGACCGTCAGCAGGTAGGCTGCACAGGTATTGTCCCCGGTAAAGGGCAGGATGGCATTCTGTATGGCCGTATAAGACAGGGAAAAGCCGCAAGCCGCATGCCGGAAATAAGAAAAAGCACTGCCAAGGCTTTCTGTCCGGAAAAAGATCCAAATCAAGGTTACGCCGCAAAAGGTCACCAGAGTCTGCAGGATACGGATTGGAAGGCTCCCTTCTTCCTTCTTCCTTCTTCCCAACATATTCCAGAGGCCATGGAGGCCGCCCCAGACAAGAAAACTCACATCTGCCCCGTGCCAGAGCCCACTGACGAGAAACGTCACCAGAAGGTTTAAGCGATGCCGCCACGGGCTTACCCGGCTCCCGCCTAAGGGAATATAGATATAATCCCGCAGCCAAGTAGAAAGGGAAATATGCCACCGGCTCCAGAATTCCTTGATGCCTCTGGAAAAATAGGGGCAGTCAAAGTTCTTTCGGCTCTCGATACCGAAGACATTCGCCATGCCGATAGCCAGATCGGAATAGCCGGAAAAATCGCAATAAAGCTGAAAGGAATAAAAGAAGGCCGCCAGGATAAGAGCCAGCCCCGGATAACTCTCCGGCGCACCGAAGATGGTATCCACGTAGGAGCTCAGGCGGTTTGCGATAACAAGCTTTTTAAAAAGTCCCAATACGATGCGCTGAAGTCCCAGGGCGACCAGCCCTGACTGATAGGAAAGCTCGCCGTGGAGCTGCCGAAGGAAAACGTCCGAGCGCTCGATGGGTCCCGACAGGATTTGCGGGAAAAACAGGACATAGGTCAGAAATGCCAAACATCCTTCCGCTCCCCGCTCAGCCCTTCGTTTCTCCAGATAAATATCGGCCATGTAGCTGATCATTTTGAAGGTATAATAGGAGATTCCAAGGGGAATGCTGAGATTCAAAACGATCTTGCTTCCTCCAAGGCCCGCCAGAGCCAGAAGATCTGCCACCGAGGATACAAAAAAATCAAAGTATTTATACACAAAAAGAACGCCCAGTATCGGCAGGATTCCCGCCCACAGCCAGACCTTCTTTTTTTCTTTTTCCTTTGCTTCTTCGATTTTTTCTCCGGCAAGGAAGCACCAGAGGGCGCTGATTCCGGAAAGCACTAGCATCCACGGACCGGCACTGCCGTAAAACAGGATACTTGCCGCAAGCAACAGCCATCTCCTAAGCCGTCCCGGCAGCAGATAGTAGACTGCTGCCGCACCGGCCAGATATACCAGAGTCAGAAGGATATTGGAAACCATCATTACTCCTTTGTTTTCTCAGCTTCATGATAGAGATCCAGGCCCGTCTGCAAAAGCATCGCTACCAGCAGAACCGAGAAGAAAACCATCGGAAGCTTCGTTTTTCCGTTGATCGCATAGGCATAGGCACTGTAGGATACGATCAGATGCAGCATCGGCAGGTAAAAGCGCTCCGGCCGCCGCATAAAATAAAGAAGTGCGGCGATATCCGCCGTATACCCTGCCCAGGCCGGCATATAGGGTGCAAAGTAGGGCACCAGGATCGCCAGGAAAAGGAAGGCGCACAGCACCAGATCCCTTGTGATCTTGATTTTTTTATCTGCAAACCAATACAGGCCGGTCAGAAGAAGACCTGCTAAAATCAGGATGGAAACCTTGTCAAAGGTATCCACAAAGGCTCTCTTTCCGATAATCTCGTAAAAATTCGGCCAGCCGCGATTCAGGCTCGTGGGATAGACCCCGCCCAGGCTCTTCCACCAGGAACGCATCCGAAAAAGGGCGATCAGAAGGCCTGCCAGGATGCTTCCGCTTCCAAGCAAGGCATGCCCCCGGCTGTAGAGATAGAGTCCAAGGAAAAACAGGATCACATAATAGATGCAATTGATATTCCACAGGGAGCCGTTGGCCACCATCGTCGGATAGATCACCAGGATCCCGTAGGTGACAAGGGAGCGAAATTTGCTTCCCGTATAGCTGTGCACGATCGCTCCGGCCAGTACGGCCAGCGCATATTCGAGAAAAATCGCACAGAGCTTCCAGGTATTCGTCGGGGTATGGGCAATCACGGTGGAGCGAAGAGCCAGCCCGGTTCCTGTAATGCATACCGTCAGCAGGAGGTCCAGAAAGGTAAAGGAAACGCCTTTGATTTTCCATTTTCTGGAAATTAAGTCTCTCAGAAAATCATCCATCATGTAGCCTCCTTCTTCCTTATTTCGGCAGCTTCAAGGGGCAGCTGATGCTCCGGTGCCCGCATATAGTGCCAGATATCCAACCCCACCAGTATCAGAAGTCCCAGCTCCACAAAGGCCCAGACGCCATAATAGATCGTCGGCTCGTTGGCGCCCCGATGGCTTAGGTAAGCCATATAGGAATTAAAAGATACCAGGATCTGAATCAGCGGGAAGTAAAACTTCTTCCGGTTCATCATTGCATAGAGGATCGCCAGGATATCTGCGACACAGCCGTAGCGCTCATGCATATGGGGCAGGAACCAGGGCGTCAAAATAGCGAAAAACAGCGCCATCTGCACGATGAATTCATTGGTAATCCGGTAACGCTTCTGCGCCATGGCAAAGAGGATCACCATCAGGATCCCCAGGATCAGCCAGGTACCTGCAGACGCATACTCCAAAAGGAAGAATTCATTTCCGATGATCTGATAGATATTCGGCCATTTGATCGACAGGGACCAGACATCCTGGGCGCCCTGCGCCATGTAAATTTTGATCAGGTCTAAAAGAGGCCGTCCGGCGATCCAGGCCGGTACGATGCTTAGAAAATACAGCACCGGAATCCACAGGAAATGCTTCAAATCGATCTTTTTATTCACCCACAGAATCACGAGGAAGGGGAAGACAAACAGGGACTGCAGCTTGAACACAAAGGCCATGCCGTAGAAAAACATCGCCCATCCAGGCCTTTCCTCGAAAAGAAAGTAAAAGCAGAGCAATAAAAAGGTCATAAAAATGATATCGCACTGCGCCCAGAGGGCACTGTTGGCCCAGACCGTCGGTACGATGAGAAAGAGGCCGTAAGAAAGGATCCCGCGCCGCTTGCTTCCGGTGACCTTACTTACCGTTTTTCCCAAAATTCCTGCTGCTACAAAGTCCAGGATGCAGTGCAGTCCCTTATATCCCGTCATCGGATTGATCGGAAGCTTGCTGATCACCCAAAGAATATAGATAAAGGTCGGTGTATAATCATAGCGATCCGTGGCCAGATAGGAAAAGCCCATTTCCCGGATATCGGAAATCCAGGGTTCCCAGTACATCAGCCAGTCATCGGTGATGATGACGCGAAGGATGACCCGAATGGCAAGGCCTATCAGGGTCATGGCTGCCAGATAGAAAAGATCGAGCTTCGTGATTCCATGCTTTTTAAAAAAGCTGTTCATATCGTGACTCCTATTTATCCAGTACGGTCTCGATCAGATACTTCGGACGCGCCTTGGTTTCCAGGTAAATTTTCCCAATATATTCTCCCACGATGCCGATGGCCAGAAGCTGCAGGCCACCGATGGCCCAGATCGAGACAATGGTGCTGGTCCAGCCATGTACCGTCCTGCCCATAAAATGTACCACCAGGAAATAAAGCAGCATCAGCAGGCTGATACCGAAGATCAGGACTCCGCAGGTCGTAATCATGCGAATCGGCTTGATACTGAAGGAGGTAATGCCGTCCGTCGCAAAGGCCAGCATCTTCTTCAGCGGATACTTGGACTCTCCTGCAAAGCGCTCATGACGCTCGTAGGTGACGATATCCGACTTGTAGCCAATCAAAGGTACGATGCCGCGCAGGAATAAGTTCACCTCGCGGAATTCAGAAAGCCCCTCCAGAGCCCGCTTGCTCATCAGGCGGTAGTCTGCATGGTTGAAGACGATCTCCACACCCATGGCCGACATCATCTTATAGAAGCCCTCCGCGGTAAATTTCTTAAAGAAGGTATCTGTATCCCGGGCGCTTCGCACACCGTAAACCACGTCATTTCCTTCGTAATATTTTTCCACCATCTTGTCGATGACATCGACGTCGTCCTGCAGATCCGCGTCCAGGGAGATGGCCATATCCGTCTTCTCCTTCGCCGTCATCAGGCCAGCCAGCAGGGCATTCTGATGTCCCTTGTTTCTGGACAGCTTGACACCGGAGTAGATGGGGTTCGAGGCATGCAGCTCCTCGATAATTTCCCAGGTCTTATCCTTGGATCCGTCATTGACGAACATGATTTTGCTCTCTCTGGAGATCATGCCCCGCTCAAACATGGAATTCATTTTTGCGAGAAGCTGCTTTGCCGTCTCATGGAGCACTGCCTCCTCATTATAGCAGGGAATGACCAGATAGAGGATATCGTTTCCTGTCATGAATTTCTCTCTCCTTTTTTATTTCGCCAGCAGTTCCTTCATATATACCTCGATGGCATCCTGCCAGGGCGCGAAGGAAAAATCTGTCGTCAATTTCAGCATATAGTTCTCCAGAATCGAATAAGCCGGCCGATCTGCCGAGTTCGGGAACCGGCGCTTATACTCCTCGGAGGTAATCGGTTCGATCTCTGTCTTGCTGCCTGCCAGGCGAAGAACCGTGGCTGCAAACTCTGCCCAGTTTGTATCTCCCTCGCAGGTACCGTGGAAGAGGCCGTAATTGTCCGTCGGGAGCAGATATTTGATGGCCTTCGCCAGCTCTACCGCACTGGTGGGCGTTCCGACCTGATCCATGACCACACCGATTTTATCATTTGTCTCGGAAAGCTTCAGCATCGTCTTGGCAAAGTTGTGGCCATCGCCGTAGAGCCATGCGGTACGGATGATGAAATATTGCTTCGCGAAATCGCGGACAAAGTTCTCTCCCGCCAGCTTCGTCGCGCCGTACATACTCTTCGGGCGAACCGGATCGAACTCTGTCAGGGGATGATCCGATGTCTCTCCCGGGAAGACATAGTCCGTCGAGATATGCATCAGCTTCGCACCGGTATCTGCGGCAGCGATAGCCAGGTTTCTGGCTCCGATGGCATTGATCTGATAAGCCAGATCCTGCTCCACCTCGCACTTATCGACATTCGTATAAGCCGCACAGTTGATGATGGCATAGGGCTTCACCTCACGCACATGTGCGAGCACCTTGTCTACCTTCGTGATATCCAGCTCGGATACGTCCGTATTGACCAGCTCGTATTCTGTGCTTCCGGCATACTGCTGATTCACTGCCCGGCCCAGCTGGCCGTTGCATCCTGTCACAATGATCTTTTTCATTTGATTTCTCCTTTATCTTTCTGATTCAGAGCCTCGTCCCGGCGTTCTTTCTCCGCCAAAGCCAGCTCCTGGGTTAAATCCTTTACTTTATTTTCCAGCGCGGACAGCTCGATCGTCATCATGAACAGCTTCAAAAGCAGGATGAAAATAAAGACCATGAAGACGAAGTTGACCGGCAGCTGCATGCCGAGAAGTCTCGTAAACAGCGTCACGATCCACGGGAAGAGGCTGATGATCACCAGGACTCCCGCGAAGACGATCCAGAAGATCGCATATTCAATCTGCAGCTTGGACTGCCGTATCTTTTTTAGAATATAACAGGTACTCAAAAGCGATACGACGATCAATACGATGCGAAAGATCAGTGTCATGCTACCTTCACCTCCCTGCGCTTGCGGAAATTCTGAATCAACAGGATGGATACCAGCATCCGGAGCATATACATCATCGATTTCGTCAGATTCAGATAGCTCTCTCCGGCGATACGCTCATCCATCTTCGCCTGGACCTCCGCGATGGTCGCTCCCTGCTTCAGAAGATAGGAGATCGTATCCGGCTCCGGTCCGTAATTTAAGTTCAGGGCAAATTCCGCAATCATTTTTTTATTGAAAAGGCGCATGCCGGAGGTCGGATCCTTGACCTGGCGTCCCGTCGTCAGCTTCATCGCTGCGGAGATCAGATTGCTGCCCAGCATCCGCATCGTATGCGGCTTCTTCTCTGTCACAAAGCGGGAGGCAATGACGATATCGTAGCCCTCCTGCATTTTCTCAAGCATCGGCTCGATAAATTCCGGCCGGTGCTGGCCGTCCGCGTCAAATTGCAATGCATAATCATAGCCCTTCCGGTAGGCATATTTGAGACCCGTCTGAAAGGCTCCCGCCAGCCCTAGGTTTACCGGCAGGTCGATCAGCTCGTAGCCCTTTTTCCGGCAAAGCTTTGCCGTATTGTCGGAGGAGCCGTCGTTGATGATGACATAATCATACATCGGATAATGATTTTTCAGGTTTTCCACCACTCGCTCGATGTTTTCTTCTTCATTATAAGCGGGGATGATGACCAGACAGTTCATCTTTCGTGTCTCCTTTTTTATTCGTTTAGGCATGCTGCTCGATTTGCCCCAGGGCACTCTCTCGCTCTTCGAGCTCACCTTGCCGCTTCGCATGCCTTAGTGTATCTCACATTTTATCCCTTTTGTACGAATTGTGCAAGTACGCGCAGGGTTCTGCACAGATCCGTAAACCACGCAAAACGGATCCCGTTTTCCCGAAGAGCCCGATGCCCTTCCCGCAGTCCCTCCAGATATGCGCCCAGACTGTTCGTGCTGGTGCCGCCGTGGGACATATGGATCAGAACCTCCGGAAGATAGGACAGACGAACCTTTTTGTCCTTCAGAATCCGAATCATGAATTCATAATCCGCCGAAATTCGGTAATCCGTCTTATAAAGTCCGTAGGTATCATAGACACTTTTTTTGAGATAGAGAGTCGGATGACCGGGCATCCAGCCAAAACGGATATTGCCCTGACCCTGGTGCCAATAGCGCACCACCTTCTCTCCTTCCATATAATAGAGGTCGCCGTGGACGCCGTCCGTTCCTTCTCTTTGCATCACCGCCACCATCCGGCTGATGACGTCCGGCGCCGCATACTCATCAAAGCAGCAGCCTAAGATATCGCCGGTGGCCAGACGGATGCCCTTGTTGATGGCATCGTAGATGCCCCGATCCTTCTCGGAGATCCATTTCAGCCGTTCTCCGAAGTACTCCTTCGCCTCCGCGATGACCTCTAAGGTCCCGTCCGTCGAACCGCCGTCCACGATGATATATTCGAGATTCTCATAATCCTGATTTTTCACCTGGGCAATGATTTTTTTCAAATTCTCTTTATCCTGGTAGGTCGTCGTCAGGATCGAAACCTTTGGATTTTCCATTTTTTTACTCCCCTTGCAGCAGCTTCGCATAAAGTCTCAGATAGTCCTGAAACCGCTCATTTTTATCATAATGGGACGCCTTTCGAAGGCAGGCCTCCCGGGGTTTCTCCTTCCCGTGAAGTTCCCTGACAGCCGCCTCCAGCGCCTCGATATTTCCCTTTTCTACTACCCTGCCGCAGCTTTCATCCACCGACTCAACGCTGCCTCCCGTCGCAAAGGTCAAAACCGGGGTGCCGCAGGCCAGAGCCTCCAGATTCGTCGTCGGGAAGGTATCCTCGAGGGTCGTATTCACATAGAGATCCGCCATCGAATAATACTCGGCCAGCTCCTCCATGCTGTTGGTCCGCATGACGCCGTGGATCCTCGGATGCAGGGTTTTCAGCTTTCGCTTCGACAGGCCGATGAGAACGATCTGATAGTCCCCCGGGAGGCGACCCGCCAGCTCTTCAAAGTAGGCATAGCCCTTTCGCTCCTCCCACATACTGGCTACGCCAAGCAGGATATACTTCCCGTCAAAGCCCAGACGGTGCCGCAGGCCCTTTTCCACCGGATGAAACTTATCCAGCGCGATGCCGTTCGGAATCACCTCGACCGGGTATTTCCCCAGGTAGGACTGCCTCGCATAGCCTGCCAGCCATCTCGAGGGCGTCACCACCGTCAGGGAAGGAAGGCCGGTAAAGGCAGCCTTTTTCCGCTGAAAGTTTGAGGCCGTATTGTCCTGAAAGAGGGCATAGGGATAGACGCTTCGATGCTGGGGGCACTGCCCGCAGCCCGTCTTCCATTTCATACAGCCGATATAGTCAAAATGGGCACAATGCCCCGTGAAGCTCCAGCAGTCGTGGAGGGTCCAGACCACCGGTTTTCCCGCTGTCTTCAGGTAAGCAAACAGCTTTTCGACATCCAGATAAAATCCGTGGATATTGTGCAAATGGATGATATCCGGATCGTAAGCCCGGATTTTCTCGATCAGGCGCTCCGTCTGCCCTCCGGATGCAAAGCCATGCTCTCCCTTAAAAAAGGTATGGAGCACATGGATGCCCATATCGAGGTTGGTTCCGAATTTATAAGTCGGCACGCCCTCCGGAGCACTTCGGCGGCCGAAAGCTACCAGCCCCTCATCGCCCTGCGCCTCCAGGGCATGCACGATATCGACGGTAATGCGTCCCACGCTGCCGCTGCCGCAGACGGTATTGATTTGCAATACTTTCAATGGTTTCTCCTTATATGATCTCGCAGTCCCATACATCGACGCCGCTGTCCTGGAAGATGCTGCGGATCCGCTCTCGAAGCTCCTCCTTTGTGCAGCCCTTTTTTAAGATCGCCTGCAGGAAACCGCCTCCGCCGGCGCCGCAGATCATCCGTGCCGCCAAAAGATCCTCACAGCTTAGGAAAATCTGGTCGATGCAGGTATTGGTGCTGCCGCTATCCAGTCTTCTCGAAAGCTCCCAATGCCGATCGAGAAGCTCGGCAAAGCCGTCTACATTCCCCTTTTCCAGTTCAAACTTCATCAGGACTGCCACCTGCTGGATCTCATAAAGCACCTGTAAGGAGTTCGGATTCGAGCCGATATAGCCTCCGACAACCTCTCGAAGAAGGTTTCTTGCCAGACGGCGCTGACCCGTATAGATCAATACAAAGCGGCTTTTCAATTCCTCCAGGGCTTCCTCCGGGATCTGTAGGTGCTGTACCTTGATCTCCTGCATCAGGCCTGGCTTCGTGCTCACCAGCTTGATGCCCTCCGTCAGGCCGCCGACCTGGTCCTGCCAGCCGCCGCCGGTGCTCATCAGCTGCTCCATGCAGAGCACATGGGTATACAATTCGTTTTCCGTCACGTCCTTGCCGATATATTCAAAAATCGCCTTTACGCAGGCCCCTGCCAGGATGCTGCTGGTGCCAAGACCCGAGCCTCTGGGGATCCCCATGACTGCCGTCGAGAGATAGAGGCCGCCGCCAAGCTTCGATAAGAGCTCCTCCATCGTCGTCTCCCGGTTTAAGGGCACGATGCCGCAGGCCAGAAGCGCTGCCTTGTGAAGGGCATAGGTATCAAAGGGATCCCGGCAATTCTGAAGGGTTCGGACATCCGTAAATTCATCATAGGCGCCGGAATCGGTGCTGGCCAGGGCAATGCAGGGCTTATCCAGTTTTTTTACGGTCACCACCACCGGCAGGATGCCGTTTAATTTCACTGCCGCATTCAGGACCGTCCCGCCGTGCTCATTGCAATAGGGCGGTGTATCCGACCAGCCGCCGCCGAAATTTACCCGGATCGGGAGCTCTACCTTTACCTCATCCTTCGTCCTATGATAGGACTCCTCCGCCGGTGTCTTTCCGATGCTGGCCTCATATAAGCTGTCGCAGATATAGCGGAAGCACTGATTTTCCAGGTCCTCACTGACCTGACCGACCGTCATTTTCGATAAATAATAATAAATCCGCATGCGGAGACCAAAATCCGACTGCTCCGCGATTATGCGAAGCTTCTCCACCTGGGAAGGCGTCACGCCCTGTTCTCCGAAGACGGCTCTCGTCTCCTCGATGCTTTTTCGCTCCTCCAGCATCAGTAAAAATCTGGCAATTCTTACTTTCGTACCAAGCTTTGCCTGCCAGGCGGTGATTTCCTTCACATCGGCCTGCTCGAAGCTTTCCTGCAGGCTCAAGCGCTTCGTGGAGGCATACCAGCTGCGGATCGCCCCGTCCGCCGTGCCGTCCGCGATGCTAAGCACCTTCACGGCTGCCGCTACGGCCTCCTCGATGGTATCGCAGACCGGATAAAGCTTCGCGGTCCAGAGAAAATGCGCGCCTTCCGTCTCTGTCCAGAAATCTGCGGGCTGCATCCCGGCATTCCCCAGGAAGTTAGGCAGGGTGCCTGTCAAAAATGCGCCCTTCTCCTCCAGTGTCACCTTCGGATTGTCCGCGACGCCGTAAACCCGGACGACAAAATGGCCGTCCTTTTGCTTCAAACCATGCAGCACGGTATCTGCCGGGATCCGCTCTCCCCTTAAGGTCACTGCAGAGATCACGCAGCCCTCTCCTACCTCGCTGCCGTCATAGATATAGCTGTCCTCGATATAGGAGGACTCAGCCACCTTCGTATGCTTCTCGATATAGCTGTTGCTGCAGGCATTTCCATCCTCCGACTCCTCCACGCCCAGAACCTGACGCTTCCAGTCCAGGAATTCGTAGTTGTCGATCTCCTCCGTCACCAGCTTCAAGAGCTCATGGGTCGTCCCGAAATGGATAAACTCTGCCGGGGAGAGACACAGAAGCTTCAGCGAATAGGGATGGAGAACCTCCCAGATTTCCTTTCTGCAGGCCGAAAGCTCCGAACAAAATTCTCCCTCGGGCTTCTCCTTTAAAAACTGCTCGAAGGTCGAGCGGGAGGCAAGCGGATACAGAAAGTCCCCGTAGAAGCTGATGCGTGCCTTTTCATTGACGAAGCGTTCGTATTTTTCCGGTACGACCTTTCCATTTTCCCCGATCAGGGTAAAGAGACTTTCCAGCAGATCGCAGTCCAGCATAATGGCGCCGGTATCCAGATCCACCGCTCCCTGCTCATTGACCGCGCCAAGGCTCCGAAGACGCTCCTCGCTTTGCTTATGCAGGAAATTCGCCACATAGCCGTCTGTATCTCCCAGAAAGACACCGTGATCCTTGCCGGTATCCACGTCCTCCTTGATGGAGATCGCCGCCGCCCCATGGAAGGTAAAATCGATCTGCAGCGGATTGAATAAAAGCAGGACATCCCCGGAGAGGACCAGCATGCCCTCTTTAAACCGGGACGGCATTCCTGCCATGCCAATCATAAATTCGTCAAAGAGGGTGGAGCGCCGTCCGTCCGGCAGCTCCCTCGGTACCGGCGAAAAAAGCTTTCCACAGGCCGAATACTGGGGAACCCGCTTGGAATCGCCGCCGGAGTGAATCACCAGGATCCGCTTGCCCCGGAAAAAGTCCGCTCCCTCTCCCTGCTCGCTTAGATATTTCATCACATGGAAGGTAGCGCCGCCGCTTCCGACCCGTTTTCCCTCCGGATCCGGCAGAACCTGGTACGTCGTCTCCTTCGGAAGTCTCCCGGCTTCTACCCGCGCATCGATCTGCGCCTGGTAAGCTGCGGCCTGCTCCTCATTCGAGGCCGTCAATATCACATAATCCCAGTGAATAAAGTATTTCCTGGTCAGTGATTTTTCATATTCCTCCCATGCATCCTGATAGCTCTGTCTCAAAAACAGGTTTTTGATTTTCTGTGGTTTCATAAGTTCTCCCTTGTATGCATTCCGACAGAATGCTATAATCCAATACAAAAAACGAAAGGCAGCCGTGACTGCTGTGCAGTAAAGCTCCGCAGCTACGGCAGGGTATACTATGTTCATCATACAACCTTCCGGCGGTTTATGCAATAGGATGCGCGCGATTAATTCCGCCCGGGTACTCGCAAAGCGCAGAAAGGAAAAGCTTGTCATCCTCTGGTATCTGAATCCAGAGCTGCATGCAGACTTCGAGGATTTATTTCAGCCGATACAGGATCCGGATATCAAGCTTCTAAACATCCGCTCCCTGAAGGATCCCAGAAAGCTCTATTACCAGTTTTCTGCCGGCCAGCGCTTCACCGATGAGGATATTCGAAGCCACAAGGACGGGGAAGAGCTTCAGGAATCCTTCCTGGAGACCTGGAAAAAAAAGGTCTATCTCCTGACCTGCGAGCAGTTCGCTTCCTCGAAAGGGTATGACCTTTTTGTACCCACGAAAGCACTGCAGGAACGCATCGAAGGCTTTACGAAGGATTTTGCGCCCCGTTGCGTCGGTGTCCATATCCGCCGCACGGACAATGCCATTTCTATGGGAAAGAGTACCACGGAGCAATTTATCGCTGAGATGGAGAAGGAGCTTTCGGCCCATCCCGAGAGCCGCTTCTTTCTGGCCACAGATGATAAAAGGGAGGAGGAGCTGCTTCGAAGCCGCTTTCCCGGAAAAATCATCAGCAATCAGACCCGAACCATCGAGCGCGATTCGGTGGCCGGCATGCATGACGCACTTTTAGACCTCTATTGCCTGGCCGCCACCGATAAAATCATCGGCAGCTACTGGAGCTCCTTTACGGACACAGCGGCTGATATGCGCGGCATTGAAAAAATTATCGCAGGGGCGTAAAAGACCCCTGCGATACCTGACATCTAAGGAGATTTTATGACACGAAAATGGATTTACCCGGTGCTTCTGACCGGTCTTTTTGTTCTGCTTCTACGCCTGTCCCTGCCGGCAGGCTGTATCTATGGTTCCAAGATCGACTGGTTCAGCCAGCATACTGCCCTGGCCGAGACCATTCGGACGGCAATGCTCGAGCAGCATACGCTTTTGCCCGCCTATCTGCCGCTGGGCGGCGGCAGTAATGGCTTTTCCTTTTCCTATTACGGCTACCTTCGGCCAGACATCCTCATTGGCTGTCTGCTGCCTTCGGTTCCCATGTATCGGATCCTGATTGCCTATGCCCTGGGGGAATATCTTCTGAGTGTTTTGCTCTTTTATCTTCTGCTTCGGCGTCACAGCCTGTCCGAGTTCGACTCCTTTCTGGGAAGCGTTCTCTTTCTGAGCGCTTCCTGTTTTTTCCATACCCATAGACAGCTGATGTTTGTCAACTACATGCCCTTTCTTCTACTGGCGCTTTTGTCGGTACAGAAAAAAAGGGAAACGATGCCGGCTCTTCTTCCGCTGTGGATGCTTCTCATCTGTCTTCACAGCTTTTACTATGCCCCGGCCTGCTTTGTCGTCATCGGCTGGTATTGGTTTCAGGTCTCCGGCAAATCCTTCCTCCGCCCCTGGTTCCTCTCCTGTGTCCTCGGAGGCTTTCTTTCCTTCGCCCTCCTTTTGCCCACCGGTCTCTCGATCCTGGAGCACCGGCGAAGCTCCTCCGCGGGAGACGATGGCCTGACCACTGTTTTTGAGGATTTTCACTCCCTCCTCTACAGCTCCTACGGTCTCGGTGTGACCCTGCTGGTCCTCTACCTCGTAGTCCTCGGCATCGGCATCCGAAAGTATCGGGCTGTCAGCCTGATTTTCCTGCTTCTCTTCCTCTGGGGCGGCATTTCTTATCTTTTAAATGCCACGCTCTATGCCAGATCGAAGATTCTGATGCCCTTCCTGCCCCTGCTTTTGCTCCATGGAACCCGGATCCTCGCGGATCTTCGTTCCAGGCGTGAACCCTTTCGGCTCTGGCCCTTTCTCCTGCTTTTGCCGGTCATTTTCCGCCTTCGGGACAAAAGCTACTGGGGCCTGATTCGTACGGACTTTCTGGTTCTTTTGGCCCTCGTTTTGATCCTCCTCCTGCTTCAGAGAAAGGCCTGGAAATTTTCTCTGAACCGATATCTGCTGCAGCCGCTTTACCTCTGCTTCCTGATCCTGCCCTGTCTCTTCTTTCTGCGGGCAGCTTCGAAGGAGAAATTCGTCACGCGCACCGATATGGAGACTGCCGTAGAGAAAACAGCCCTCTCCCTCGATACGGATCCTCTCTATCGCTATGACTCCCTGATTCGTCCATTAGTCATGGCTAACCGCGATTTTTCATCCGACAGCAGCAAGACCTCCATGTATTCCTCGGTCTACAGCAATGCCTACTCCACGGTTTACTACGACTACCTGAAGACCCCGGTGCAGATCAATAACCGGCTCGCCCTTCTGGGGGCCAATAATCCCTTCCTTTTGCACTTTATGGGAGTACGTTACCTGGAATCCGGCTCTTCCAAGGTGCCGGCCGGGTACCGGGTTCTCTGGGACGATGGGAAAACCGCTGTCTCGGAAAATGAGCAGGTGCTGCCCATTGCCTATCTCACCTCGGATACCATGACCGAAACCCTCTTCGAACGCATCAAGGGCTGGGAGCAGGCCGAAGCGCTGACCCGCCTGACGGTCATTCCGGATAAGGAGGCCGATACAAAGACCGTCGATACAAAGGCTTCCTCCGTCAATGAGGAGGGCTGGTGCACCGAGATTCGCTCCTTCGAGCCCTTATGGTCCGAAGAGGAGATCCCGGACAGCGTGCAAATCACTGCCTCCGAGGATACGGCGAATCCCTCCTATGATATCGAGGCCTCGAAGGATAGCACAGTGGTTCTCCATTTTCAGGCTCCGATTCAGGAGGAGCTTCTCCTTTTGAAGTTCGATGTCGACAATCATACCGGAAAGCCTGTCACCATCACCATCAACGGCATCAAGAATAAGCTCTCCGCCCCCAGCGCCGCCTATCCGAATGAAAATGAGACCTTTCAGTATTCCCTCCTCTCTTTTCTCGAGGATGAAGACGGAAATCAGGGAATCTCAAGCCTCCGGATCGAGCTGCCAAAGGGACATTATACCCTCAAAAATATCCGCTTTGAACTTCTGGATGCCACTGTATTTCAGGAGAAGCAGTGGACGGCCGTCCAGACCCTGGAGTGCAATGTACGGAAAAACGAAATCCTCGCCTGCCGCGCTGCGGCCGACGAGGATACCTGGTTCGTCACTTCGATCCCGATGCAAAACGGGATGACACTCTATGTCGATGGAGAAAAGACAGCGCTTTCCACGGTCAATACGGCCTTCGCCGGTGCGAAAATTTCTGCCGGCGAACATGAGATCCGGCTTTGCCTCACCCCGCCCGGCATGAAAGCCGGGATCGTCATCAGTATGCTGGCCGGGGTGGTTTGGGTCGGGATCATTGCGCCGCATCCGAGAGCAAAATCCGGTCATTGTCCAGCGCGTGTCCCGCGCCGGCCTTGAAACGGATCAGCAGATCCTCCACCGTCATGTGCTTTCGCTCTTCTCCGCCCACGTCAAGGACAATCTTGCCGTCGGCCATCATCAAGGTACGATTGCCCAGTTCCAGAGCCTGGCGCATATTGTGGGTGATCATCATGCAGGTGATCTGCTCCTTCTCGACGATGCTCTTCGTCAGCTCCAACACCTTCTCCGCGGTTCCCGGATCCAGGGCTGCGGTATGCTCATCAAGCAGCAAAAGCTTCGGTGTCACCAAGGTTGACATCAGTAAGGTCAAGGCCTGCCGCTGCCCGCCGGAGAGCAGGCCCACCGGCTGCTTCATCCGATCCTCCAGTCCCATATTTAACAGAGACAGCCGCTCCCGAAAAAGCTCCTTGTCCTTTTTGGAGATCCGGGAAAAGGCGGAGGTTCCCTTCGCTGTCCGAAGGTAGGCCAGCGCAAGGTTTTCCTCGATGGTCATCCCGGGCGCGGTTCCCTTTAAGGGATCCTGAAACAAACGTCCGATAAAACGACTGCGCTTGTGCTCCGGCAGGAAGGTGATATCCTCCCCATCCAGAAGCACGGCACCGTCATCTACATAGAAGCCGCCCGCAATCGCGCCGAAGAGGGTCGACTTTCCGGCTCCGTTGGAACCGATGATGGTCACAAAATCGCCTGCATCCAGATGAAGCGAAAGCCCGGAAAGTGCCGTCTTGGCATTGACCGTCCCGGGATTGAAGGTCTTTGTGATGTTCTGAATCTCCAGCATTAGAAATGACCCCCTTTCCCAGGATGCGCCTTTTTGCGTGCCGCTTTTCGCTTTTCAAAGGCCACCCAGCTCTTGATAGTCGGAAATGCAATGGCCAGAGCCACGATGATGGCCGTCACCAGCTTCAGAGCCTGTACCGGCATGACCTTTGTATACAGGACAATGGCATAGATCAGGCGATAGATGATGGAACCGATGACCGCTGCCAGCACGCCTTTTCGGACGTTTTTTCGTCCCAGGACGGTCTCACCGATGATGAGACAAGCCAGAGCGATGACGACGATTCCGGTGCCGCCGTTGATATCCGCCGTATTCTGGTACTGACCTACCATGGCTCCTGACAGAGCCGTCAGGGCATTGGCTATGCAAAGACCCACGGTAATCGTAAAGGTAGGATTGACCGAGGAGGCTCGTACCATATCGATGTTGTCGCCCGTCGCGCGAATCGAGAGGCCGAGTCTGGTACCCAAAAACAGCACCAGCAGGAGGCCTGCCAGGATTACGATACTTCCGGCCAGCACGGCCTCATACCACTCGCCGCCGATGCCGGTCTCCTGAAACAGGGTGAAAATCGTCGCGGTCTTCAAAAGGCTGACATTTGCGCTCCATTTCATGACCATCAGGTTGATGGTATAAAGTCCCATATTGGTGACGATGCCGGCCAGGATAGACGGAACTCCCAGCTTCGTCTGCTGGAATGCCGTCACATAGCCCGCGCAGACACCGGCTGCCATGGCTGCCGGAATGGCCAAAAAGGGATGACCGGCCGCCGCCATGGTGACGGAAACGGCTGTTCCGAGAACGAAACAGCCATCCGTCGTCATATCGGCGATATTCAGTACACGAAAGCTCAGGTAGAGAGCCATCGGCACCAGTGCATAGAGGAAGCCCAATTCTAAGGCAGTTTGTAAAATATGTAACACAGAAATGCCTCCATTACTCTTCGGTCGTCTGAACCTCTACGACAGTTCCCAGGTCATTGAATACGGAGTAGTCGATGCCAAGGGTCTCTGCAGTTTCTGTATTGACGGTAATGATGCCGCCCTCGGTTACGTAGTAGTCCTCGAGGCTGTCCATACCTTCCGTCATAGCGGTGTATGCCAGGTCAGCAGTCTGCGCGCCCAGGTCTGTGTAGTTCACGCCGCAGGTAGCGAAGGCGCCGTTTCTTACGAAGGAATCCGCTCCGGTGTAGTGCGGGATGCCGGCCTTTGCCAGATCCTCATAGATAGCCAGCTCTGCTGCCATGATAACATTGTCGGTCGGTGTGAAGATGGCGTCTACCTTATCTGCAATCAGGGAAGAGGCTGCCGCGATTACTTCGTCATTGGTATTGGCCGTCTGCTCGGTATACTCGATGCCATTCTCGTCAAGATAAGCCTTTGCATCCGCGATAGGCTTCGTGGAATTGGTCTCGGACAGAGAATAGAGAAGGCCGACCTTCTTAAGGTCCGGATTTTGCGCCAGCATCATTTCCATAATTTTACTGGTATCTAAGGCATCACTGGTTCCGGTTACATAGTCGATACCGGTCAGCTCTGCGGACTCCGGGTCGGAAATCGCTGCGAAGACCACCGGTGTCTGGGTATCCTGGGCACATACAGTCATGACCTGAGCCGCCAGGGTCGCGATGGGAATGATGGCATCGACGCCGTCTGCGATGGCCTGATCACCGATCTGTTTCAGGGTCGTCTGGTCGTTCTGGCCGGAGTAAATTTCGTAGTTGATGGTGACACCGTTATCTGCTGCCAGCTGATCGAGCTCTGCTGCGACTGCATTGGCGATCTCATCGAGGGAAGCATGGTCGAGCTGCTTCACGATGGCTACGTTGTACTCTGTTCCCGTGCTGTCAGCGGTATCGGCCTCCGCTTCTGCTGCCGTATTGTCTGTCGCAGTATCTGCTGCCGTATCCGCGCTTGAGCCGCAGCCTACCATGGAAAATGTCAGTGCTGCCGCACAACCGAAAGCTACCAATTTCTTGAGATTCTTGTTTTTCATAATGTTTTTCTCCATTCTTTTTTAATTTAGGTGGCAGATGTGACAGTCGGCTTTGCCGGAGCCTGGCTGTATGGAGGAAAGTAATAAAAAAGCCTTTGCCCCATATATATGAGACAAAAGCTGTTATACTTCTGCGATACCACCCAAATTGACATTTCCTGCGAAATGTCCACTCGCTACACGTACCATCATACGTGCCCCGATGGATAACGGGTGGGGTCCCGTCAGCTTCTACTTGACCGTTTTTCTCGTTCAAAGCCGCCCTCCGAAGTCCATTCACCGACTGCCTCACGCTCCGTTCCCACCCTCCGGAGTTCTCTGTAGATCCGCATCTGTCTGCTACTACTCTTCTTCATAGGTTTCTCTGTTTGATGTTGTTTGTATTTTATGCATGTTTTTTCTTTTTGTCAATAGTTTTTTAATGAATCAAAAAAAATCTTGACATTCCGCTCCATTCCTGTATAATACCCCTCAGAGTTCGGAGGGTGAATCATTCACGTGAAATGATTGGCCGGATAAGGCTCAGGCTGAGATGCCTGAAGCTTATCCGGCCTTTTTTGTGTTATGGAAATTCTCATTTTATGGAGGTTTTTGGAAATGGATTTGCTAAAAGATAACATTCAGAAAATTTACTTTCGATATCTGGCGGCTGCCTTCGGCAGCGCCCTCATTACATCCGTCTACTCTGTGGTAGATACGGCCATGGTAGGCCAATACCACGGTCCAAACGGCACGGCGGCCTTGGCCGTGGTGGCACCGGTCTGGAATGTGATCTACAGCCTGGGTCTCCTGACCGGCATCGGCGGCTCCGTTCTGCTCTCGATGCGCCGTGGACAGCGCACCGTAAAAAATGATTCTGAAAATGAATACTTTACTGTTGCTGTAGGCTTTTCCACTGTCTTGGCCGTGTTGACCTGGGCTGCCGTTCTGCTTTTCGAGAAGCCCATCCTTATCTTTTTCGGTGCAAACGAGACCCTGCTGCCCATGGCCGTCACCTACTTAAAACCGGTACTCTTCGTTCTCCCGGCCTTTCTGCTGAACCAGATGCTCGCTGCCTTCCTCCGGAACGACAACAACCCGGGGCTGGCCACCGCAGGTGTCCTCGCCGGCGGCATCTTCAATATTTTCGGAGATTACCTCTTTGTCTTCGTCCTTGACATGGGAATCTTCGGTGCGGGACTGGCCACTGCTATCGGCTCCGTCCTGTCCCTGATGATAGTACTGACCCATTTCGTATCGAAAAAAAATACCCTGAAGCTGGTAAAACCGGGACATGTATTAAAGAAGGTTCGCGAGATCACCGTTACTGGCTTCTCTACCTTCTTTATCGACGTAGCTATGGGAATCCTGACTATCCTGTTCAATCGTCAGATCATGCGCTACTTAGGGTCAAATGCCCTGGCCGTCTACGGCCCCATTATCCAGATCAGCACCTTTGTCCAGTGCTGTGCCTATAGCGTCGGTCAGGCCGCGCAGCCCATCATCTCTACCAACTATGGAGCTGGAAAAGGCAGCCGCATCCGGGAGACCCTGCGCTGCTCTCTCTGCGCCACTGTCTTTTTCAGCATCTTCTGGACCCTGCTTAGCCTCGCCTGCCCGAACCTCTACATCCGCATCTTCATGAGTCCTACCGAGCGGATCCTGGAAATCGCCCCCCGCATCATCCGAAGCTACGCCATTTCCTTCCTTCTGCTGCCCCTGAACATCTACTCCACCTACTACTTCCAGGCCCTCTTAAAGCCCAAGGCCGCATTTCTCGTATCGGTGGCCCGGGGTCTCGTCATCAGCGGTCTCCTGATCCTGATTCTCCCGGTAGCCTGCGGCCCGGATTCCATCTGGTTTGCGATGCCGGTGACGGAGCTGGTGACGGCGGTTTACGCGGTGACAGCTATGCGGAAATATACGAGACAGCTCTCTTAAAAAGGAGCACCCGTCAGATATCACGAACCAAGTAAGCTAAGCCATATATCACGGCGCTCAATTTCGTCCGGCGCAGCGTTGCCGTCTGCCTCAAAATGCATAAAGGGCACAGGTGATGCAGGCTTCATCATTTCTATTACAGAACCGGCATTAGCATAGGTCGGCATCAGCAGCACGGAACCTATGACATTCGGTATGCTGTCTGCAGTCAGGCTGCACAGATAGCGGATATTTGCACCGACTGCAGGAGCGTACTTCCTGTTAAAGTTCTCATAGCTCATACTTAAAGGTTCTTTTGGACCCCAGATATCAGAATAGAGTTCTCTCATATAATTAAGCTCCCGTTCAGCCTTTGCAGGCGCATTCTTTCCGCTTTCTCTTATCCAATACCACAAATATTCGGACAGCATCATTGGTACCGGTTGATAACCATGTGCTCGGACAGCATGAAACATATCTCTGTTCAGATAATTGCTATACAGTATGCTTGGAGAGCCAAACAGAAAAACTCTCTTATTATCCAGGCGTTTCAGAAATTTATCATGCCATTTTTCGATCCAATTTTGCCAAAGCTCATGGCTTATCGGAAAGCTAACCTCAGCCAAGGCTTCCTCACAAGCATCCGACTCCATACACAGAAGTGCATCTCCAAGCATGATACTTCGCCACAGCTGTATACTGTCCTCGGATGACAGCCGCTTCTCGATATATGGTGTATAGAGCAAGATGTGGTTTTTATCAATGTCATATTCCTTTAGCAGAGACCGAATGACCATGGCATACATGCCCTCGGCCTCTGCCCCCTCAGTCTGCGGCAGTAGAAAGCACCTTTGTTTTACGATGGAGGGCTGCTTTGTCATACGCAATACCCTGCCTGCTGCAGCGCTGAAACTTGAGTATTCCTTTGAAAATGACTCCTGTTTACCGGCTGCAAGATCCTCTGCCGTATAATCCTTACTTTCGATAACATGAATACCTTTGCTTTGCAGCAGCCTTGTATACAACCTTGTATATACACCCATCGGCAGCAGATTCAGCTCGAATTCACTGTCGGGAATCGTCTCGGTCATGGGCACCGTGTGAGAGGCAGGAGCAATCGCTGTGCCTTTATGTATATCAGTCACTGCATTGTCTGTATGCTTAAGACTATTTAGGAAGGCCTCAATACGTGTAACAACACCGACAGCGGACTGATGCTCATCAACCTCTATGGACAGATATGGCTTGTCGCCCATTATCTCCTTGAATAGATGCGATATCATAGTATCCGGTCCGCAGCCGTGATTTGTGAGATATACTGCATACAAGTTCGGATGCTCCTTTATTATCTTAGCACCGGTAAGTATATGCTGACTGAAAGGCCAGTAGAGGTTGGGATATTCCTCTGACAGGTTCATACTGTGTCCATGCAAATGCGACAAATTTAGGATCTTACAACCGCGCTTCAGGAGTTCTCCCGGGATGCCCATGTTCAGCACCGGGTCATTTAATCCATAGTTGCGTGTTATCATGACCAGTACCTTATCATCGGGCTTGAGACTGTCCATAATCTGCTGTCCAAGCTCCTCTGATTTGCGGTCGCAGGCTTGCATTGCTGCAGCTCCAAGCTTCATAGCTGCCTGGCACTGCTCTTTCGTATGTCCCAGTTTAACGCCTATCTGTATCATAGCTATGGCAAGCTGCGGCTGTCCCATATCCATGTCAAGGACCGGTGAGAGCAGCTTGATGCCTCTCTCACGAAGTTCGAGAGCCTCTGCAACAGCTGCCGGTGCAGTCTGCATGTACACGCAGCCATAGTTATGCTCCACACCGGAGGTCTCATGTCGGATGGTTCTGATGCAGGGGATAAACATATAGTCAACGCCCTTGCGTGCCAGATACTCCATGTGTCCGTGCAGCAGCTTTACAGGATAACAGGTCTCCTCCTGCGTAACGTCTTGACTGAGACGTATAAGCTCCTCATTGCTTTCACCTGACATCAGCACATTGTAGCCAAGCTCAGTAAAATACTTATAAGCCATCGGAAAGAACTTATACATCATGAGTGAAAGCGGTATGCCGACAGTCTTTCTGCCGGGGATAAGCTTGCCGTCATAGCCTGCATAGAACCACTCTCTGTTTCTTTGATAAAGTTCCTTGTTCTCCTCGGGATCTCCGTGAGCAAGCACTTCTGTACTCTTCGCCTCAAGTGCTGCACCTAGCGCTCCGGTCACATCGTAATAAGGAGTGAGCCGGAGGCGATCACCGAATTGTTCATAAAATGCCGAAACTATGCCCTCATTGTTGATAATTCCACCCTGCAGACAGATGCATTTCCCTATCCTTTTATTGGATGCGACACGATGAAGATAGTTCCTGACTATAGACCGGCACAGTCCTCCGCATATATCTGCCTTTGAGGTCCCAGCTGCAAGTTCTGAGCTTATCTTGGATTCCATAAGTACGGTACACCGCTCACCAAGTTCTGCCGGAGATGAAGCTTTCAAGGCCATGGGACCTATATCCTGCAGTTCTATTCCAAGTCGTCCTGCCTGCTCCTCTATAAAGGAGCCGGTGCCGGCAGCGCAAACCTTGTTCATCTCAAAGTCGACAACCTCTCCATTTCTGATTGAGATGAATTTGGAGTCCTGACCGCCTATCTCAAATACGGTATCGACATCCGGATACAGCCTGGCAGCGGCCCTGGCCTGCGCCGTAATCTCATCAATTATGCGGTCGGTGCAAAGCTTACGTGCAATCATGTATCTGCCTGAGCCGGTCACCGCTATGCCGGAGGGTTTCGTTCCTGCCATAGCTAAAGTCTCTTGAAGCTGCTCTAAGCCGGAGTCAACGGCTCGTCCCGGATTGCCTGCAGTGCGGATATAACAGTAATCCAGCACTGCATCATCCTCACCTATAAGCACAAGATTGGTGCTGGTGGAGCCTACATCAACACCAAGCCAAAGCTTCTCACCGGGGTGAGGCTTGCGGGTTTTGTGCAGGCTGGCTTTGTCGTAGGTATATTCAGGTATCTTGGCTTTGGAACGCTGAAAGCTTTCCTCGGCCGGAGGAATATTCGCCTCGCAGCTGCCGGCACAAAGTAAACTCCACCAGTCAAGCTTTAAGCTGTTCTTCATGGCTATCGCAGCAAGTCCGGCAGCCGAGGCTACTGCGCCAAGTTCATCGCAGATAAGCTCATTGCCTTCAAGCTCAAATATCTCTCTGACAGCTCTTATGGCACCTCTATTTTTGACGATACCACCAGTGAGTAGCACTGGCTTTTGAACCGGAAGCTTGCGCATGACCGTGCTCTTAAAGTTACGTATAACCGCAAATGCAAGCCCAAGCAGGATATCTTCCGCAATTACTCCTTCCTGCTGCCTGTGTATGAGATCGGTCTTGGCAAATACGGAGCAGCGTCCGGCAAGACGAGGGATAGACTTCGCCCTGTCTGTATATTCGGAATAAGCCTCAAGAGGGAGTCCGAGTCTGTACATCTGATCCTCAAAGAAGGCTCCGGTACCCGCAGCACACTCGCCATTTACGGCATATTGCATCACCTCACCGTCGTCTATGCCGGTAATAAAGGCAGAGGTCTGCGCACCCATTTCGAGTATGCTGTGAGCCCCAGGATACAGTAGCTTTTGACCACTTAAGAGCGCAGTAATACGGTCAGTCATTGCAGCAGCAAATACATTTTCCGGAGCTGCGCAACACACGCTTCCTGTAAAAAGAAATGCCGCAGCGTTATTCACTGCGGCATACTCGATTTCACTCGGGTTCTTGATATGAAGCTCAAGCTGCAGCTTATGCAGCATACGAATCAGAGTACGCCTTACCTCTCCCTTATGCAGCTCATAGTCAGAGTATACAAGCTGTGAGTTCTCGACGACAGCCAGTGATATACTGCCGGTACCGGCGTCAATTCCCAAGCTCTTCATTTACTCACCTTCCGGAAAAACAACAATAAGCATCATCTTGTACTGAGTCTTAGCGGTTACTGCATGCGGTATGCCTGCAGGCATGATGATACTCTGACCCTTGGATGCGGTTTTGGTCACACCGTCTACCGTAATCTCTGCAGTGCCGTCCACTACTACAACCATGGCATCGCCTTTGGAAGCATGGGTGCTGACACCCTCACCCTCATCAAATGCAAACAAGGTGATTGTCATACTGTCGCGCTGTACAAGGGTCTTGCTGACTATCTTTCCCTTCTCGTAGTCTACCTGACATGCAAGCTCCACTACCTCATTGTGTACAAAATTGTTGATATACATAGCTTCGTCTCCTTTTTTCATAATCTGTATATACATGAGCTGAAGTCTGTCCTCGGACAAAACTGCATGCGGGTCACCGTGCGGCACGAGCAGAGCGCTGCCTGTCTCGGCACTTACACTCTTTTCGCCCAGAGTGAAGCGCGCCTTACCGCCTATCACATAGTAGAGCACATCTCCGAATGAATTCTGTGTGCTTATACTCTCACCGTTTCCAAAGGAGTAGAGCGTAAGCTCGCAGTCTGTTTTGCGTGCAAGATTCTGGCTCACAACGCTGCCTTCCTTAACGGAAATCTCCCCGCTAAGCTCCAAAATACTGTTTTTCTCGATATTTCTGATCAAATACTGCTCCTTTTTTTCGTCTCAGCGCCAAGGCAAACTAGGCAATGAGCTTTATCAGCTCTGCCCGCTCTGTAACCAGCCTGTCATCAGATAGATCCCTGAGTCCGGACTGTCTCGGCAGCTTTATTTCCCGTATGATGGAAGAGGGTCGTTCAGAAAATACCAATATCCTGTCGGCTATCTGCAGAGCCTCCTCAATGTCATGAGTTACAAAAAGTACGGTATTTTGTTCCTGCTCCCATAGCGCCTTGAGATGGTTAAGCATCTCTATCCGCAGGCAATAATCAAGGGATTTAAAGGGCTCGTCCATGAGCAGCAGGCGGCTTCCGTAATAAAAGGCGCGGGCAATACCGCAGCGCTGGCGCATACCACCGCTGAGCTGTTCAGGATAGTAATCCTTGAAGCCGTCAAGATGCATCTGCTCGATAAGCTGCATGATGCGCGCGTGATCCTTGTCATCTCTTACTATGCGGATATTGTCATAAACCGTCAGCCACGGAAGTATGCGATCCTCCTGAAATACATAACCTGTCCTGTCAAAGCTGTTGATTATTTCGCCCTCATATTCCTTAACAATCCCTGCAATAAGATTGAGCAGAGTTGATTTGCCGCAGCCGGAGGGACCGACTAATGCTGTTATTTCACGTTCACCGACTGTTAGATTCAGCTCCTTTAGAACAGGCAGTCCCTGAAAATGTTTGTTGAGATTTCTAACTTCAAGCATTGCTGCGTCCTCCATCAGATAAACTTCTTTTTTATCAGATTTACGACCATTTTCCCCGCAAAAAGTGACACATAATAGATACCTACAACAATTACCGTCCAGGCAATAACGGTCTCCGGTTCAATGTTGAGTCTTGCTGTCATGATCTGACCGCCTATGCCTGTGGTGGTTGTAAGTACCTCGCCCATGACGACTGTCTTGCAGGCCATGCCTACGGCAATCTTGAGGCCTGAGCCAAAGTAGGGAAGTACGGATGGAATCATGATATACCGCAACTTCTTGAAGGTTGAGAATCCGAATACATCCCCCATCTCAAGCAGCCGCTTATCTATTGCTGTAATTCCGTCAGATATACATATAAACATAGTCGGAACCACAGCCATCACGACGATAAATATGCTTGCACGACCATTTAGGCCGAACCATATTATAGCAAGTATCAGCCAGGATATCGGAGGTACAACCTGAATAATTCCAAGTACAGGCATAAGCAGCTGCTTTATTCCCTTACGCAGCCTCCGATAAGTCCGGCTATGCAGCCGACACCGATTCCTATACCTAGTCCGTATATAAGCCGCAGGACTGTTCGCCCTACCTCTGTCCAAAGCTTAGTAGTCTTAAGTATCTCAAGCACTTTATCTGCAACAGAGCCTATAGGCGGGACTACAAGAGGTGAATAAGCTCGGCTCAGACACCACCATAGTCCCAGTACTATAAGCAACGCAGCGATTTTATATTTATTTGCTGTAATACATCTCTTCATCAGGTACCTTCGCACCAATCATGCTCTGATCGAAATCGTTGAGGAGCTGATAGAAGCCCTCAAGATCTGTCTTGGCATCCATCGCATTCTTATAAGTAAGTCCCATATTAGGTATTGCCTTCTCAACAAGTGCAGACTTCAGGCCGAGATACTTCTCTGCAAGAGCACCTGCCTCGGCAGGATTAGCAAGCACCCAGTTCAGCGATTCCTCATAGGCTGCCTCGAATTCTGCAACAAGCTCAGGATTGGCCTCTATAAAGTCAGCCGTTGAGCCAAAGCCTGCATTAGGAACTATGGAATCCTCTCCCTTAACCTTCTTCCACTCTTCCTCAAATGAAAAGGCAACTCTTACCTCTGAATTGTTCATTTTGGCTGCTGTAACCTGCGGCTCTATAAGAGTCGCATACTCAATGGTTCCTGCAGCAAGCATCTGTGAGATCTCAGCTGTGGTTGAGTATACAATCTCAACATCCT
>CAVFGF010000007.1:0-11623 GCA_963621925.1 Alistipes onderdonkii
CTTTGCATACTTAATACTTGCTTTTTTTTGTGCTTCTGTACTCGCCATTAGAAAGTTCTCCTTTCCATCGATAACATATTTATATCACATTTTGCAATATATGTACATATATAAAATCAGTAAGATATGTGCGTACCTTTCGTATGCTATGTCTGTTCTTTTGATCCTTACGCCCGTTCCCTGGATAGAAGAAATGAATTTTTCCAACAGCTTTATAGTATAAAAAAAGGTTCAAGAGCATTCTGCTCTTGAACCTAAATCTTCGTAGCGAGGAAGGGATTTGAACCCCCGACACTGCGGGTATGAACCGCATGCTCTAGCCAACTGAGCTACCTCGCCATAAATGGGACCTATAGGGCTCGAACCTATGACCCTCTGCTTGTAAGGCAGATGCTCTCCCAGCTGAGCTAAGATCCCATTTCTTTTTCGGTTTTGACTGGCTGTCTCAACCGACTTGCTTATTATAACCTCATAGTCGAAGAAAAGTCAAGCACTTTTTTTACTTTTTTTATTTTTTCAACTATTTCCAAAATCAGGCTTTCTCCAGATGGGATCCTGAACTAATATCAGCCCTGGTTTTCCCTATTTTTTATTCTCATAATGTTGGTTCTGGTGTCAAAACACCCGAACCTCCGGTTACACGGATTGTTTCGTGCTTCGCACTCCCACAATCCTACTTCAATTCGGATTCCCGTGGTGCTTTTGCCCCACTTCATCCTCATTGAAGGGCGTGTCATAAACTCCATCTTCCACGACATGCAAGCATGTCGTGGAAGATGAGTTTTGACACTGTAACCAATGTTGTGATTCACCTATTAGGGAAACGCTTTCAGCGGTGTTTCCTTAGATAAACGGATTTTCTGTAGCGTAGAGTAGAGACCTGGGCTGATTATAGGCAATATCCTGCACTCCCAGGTATCTCAGGATTTCAAAGAGCTCCCGGCCACAGTGCGCGAAGGCCACAGCGCCGTGATGGGGATACCGTTTCTCAATGAGCACATGGCGGTAAAACCGTCCCATTTCGGGAATAGCAAAAATGCCAATGCCGCCGAAGGATCGGGTAGCCACCGGCAGAACCTCGCCCTGCGCTATATAGGCTCGCAGGTCACCGTTGCTGTCGCATTGCAGCCGATAGAATGTGATGGGTGATGCGGTAATATCGCCCTCCAGCGTGCCTCTGGTGAAGTCCGGCGTACTGCCGTTTTCCAACAGGCGGTTCTGGATCAACTGGTATTTCACAGCTCGCTCCTTACACAGCTTGCAGACAGGAGTGTTACCACAGTGGAAGCCCATGAAAGTATCCGTAAGCTTGTAGTCAAATTTTCCGGCAATGTCCTCATCATAAATATACTTCGGCACTGAGTTGTTGATATCCAGCAGAGTAACGGCATCGCCCGTAATACAAGCGCCGATGTACTCGCTGAGAGCGCCGTAAATATCCACCTCGCAGCCTACGGGGATACCCCTGGAAGCCAGGCGGGAGTTCACATAGCAGGGCTCAAATCCAAACTGCTGAGGAAAAGCAGGCCAGCACTTATCCGCAAAAGCCACATAGCTTCGAGACCCCTTGTGGTTCTCGGCCCAATCCAACAATGTCAGTTCGAATTGAGCCATTCTGGGAAGCAGCTCCGGATACTGGTTGCCGGACTCACCCAGCTCGCTGGCCATGCTACGGCACACAGAATCAATTCGGCTGTCTCCAGCGTGAGCCTTATAGGACACCAGCAGATCCAGCTCAGAATTTTCCTCTATCTCCACGCCCAGCTCATACAGTCCCTTAATGGGAGCATTGCAGGCGAAAAAATCCTGTGGTCTGGGGCCAAAGGTGATAATCTTCAGATTCTTCACACCAATGACCGCCCGGGCAATGGGAATAAACCGGCGAATCATATCGGCACACTCCCGTGCAGTGCCAACGGGGTATTCCGGCAGATAAGCTTTGATGTGCCGCATACCCAGATTATAAGAGCAATTCAATACGCCGCAGTAGGCATCGCCCCGGCCGTTGATGAGGTTGCCGTCTCCTTCGGCTGCGGCCACATACATCACAGGACCGTCAAATTTCTGAGCCACCAGGGTTTCTGGTGTCTCAGGGCCAAAATTGCCCAGGAATACCACCAAAGCATTACAGCCTGCTTCTCTTACATCCGCCAGCGCACGCTCTGTGTCCAGCTCATTTTCCACCGTGATCTTGCAGCAGTACAGATCATCTCCGTAGGCTGCCGCAATGGCATCTCGGCGCCCGGCCGACAGAGACACCGGAAAACAGTCACGGGATACGGCAATTATGCCCATTTTTACATTCGGAATATTTTGTATCATGACGCTTAACCTTCCTTCCAAAAATCTGAAATATCAATATTATTACCTCTTAGGGCAACCTTTGCCCCCTGTGCGGCCTCACTGCTGTCTGCATGAGCCAGAAGCCACTTATTTCTGGCCCAGAGAAGTTCGTCCTCCTTGTTTTTCACAGAGATCACAGGCCGCTCCAGGTTCGTTCCCTCCGGCAGAATCACCGCCACTCGGAAACCTTTTCCTGCCCCGGTGCTGCAAGGCGCATAATGGAGTGTGGTAGCATAAACCTCAATAAGGGTACCCGCCGGGCACAGAAAAGCCTTTACCTTTCCGGTATCCAAAACTCCATTCTCTATTTCAGTCCGCCGAGCCAGCAAGAGAATAAAGTCCCGTGTACCAACGTTCAACTCGCTGTCCCGATGATATTCCAACGCATTCAGCATGGTATTATAGCCATTGCACCATCCGATCTGGATGGGCATGCCACCAAAAGCGCCATCGGCAATTTCTTTTGCCACAGGCAGCTCCATCAGTTCCTTCTGACAGGGAACATATTCCGTCCGGGTGGCGCTCTGGGGCGTCACCCGCTCCATTTCGGTCAACAGAGGTTTTAAATGATAACCAGTCAATATCTGACCGTATGCCCGAAAGGAAGGATTCGTCACTGGTAGAATTTTCATTCTTTATCACTCCTCTTCGTTATATATGCTGCAGCATTGGAAACAGCTCCCTACAGGTGGGATAAATCCTGCGAAAGGCCGCATATCGGTTTTCATACCGCTTGGCCAGTTCCAAATCCGGCATCACACGTCCTTCTATCCGTACAAGAGCACCGCAGGCCTCAGCCACGGTCTTATAAGCACCGCAGGCTACCATGGCCAGTATAGCGCCGCCCATGCCGGGTCCCTGCTCAGAGACGTAGCTGTCCAACTCGATATTCAGGACATTGGCAAGAATGGTTTTCCACAGGAAACTCTTGGCACCGCCGCCACAGATGGCGCTCTTTTGAATATTCAGGCCCAGCTCCTTGGCTACCTCGAAGGAATCCCGGATGGCAAAGGCCACGCCCTCCAGCACCGCCTGGGTCAGATCCGAGCGCTTCGTAGCCATACTCATGCCCAGGAAAGCCGCCCGGGCATTGACATCGTTCAGCGGACTGCGCTCTCCCATGAGATAGGGTAAGAAAAACACAGTATTGCAGCCTAGCTTCTCCGGAGTGATTTCTTTCTGTTCCCCGGCAAAATCCCGGGTTTTCAGGATCTCTTCCATAAACCACTTATTGCAGCTGGCCGCCGAAAGCATACAGCCCATAAGATGATAACCGCCGTCGGCATGAGCAAAACTGTGCAGAGCATTGTGAGGATCCATCCGGAAGTGGTCTGAAGTAATAAAGATCGTACCGGAGGTTCCCAGGGAAATATTACATCCTCCTTCTCCAATGGTACCGGTACCGATAGCGGCCGCAGCATTGTCCCCGGCGCCAGCGGCTACCACCACTGCGGAAGATAACCCCAGTTCTTCCGCTACTTGAGGCAGCAGTGTCCCAACGGCTTCATAGCTCTCAAAAAGTTTCGGCATCTGTTCTTCCCGAATGCCGCAAATCTCCAGCATTTCAGGGCTCCAGCGCCGCTTTTTCACATCTAACAGCAGCATGCCGGAAGCGTCGGAATAATCCGAGCAATGGACGCCGGTAAAAATATAGTTTACATAATCTTTTGGAAGCATAATCCGACGAATTTTCGCAAAGTTCTCCGGTTCATGCTTCCGGATCCACAGGAGTTTCGGCGCTGTAAAGCCTGCAAAGGCGATATTGGCCGTGTACCTGGAAAGCTTCTTTTTCCCCACCACCTGATTAAGGTAATCCGTTTCTTCCTGCGTCCGTCCATCATTCCACAGAATGGCTGGTCGAATCACCCGATCCTCATCGTCCAGAATTACCAGCCCATGCATCTGACCTGCCACACCAATCCCGGCTACCTGACTGCCGTCAAAGTCCCGAATCAGTTCCCGGATGCCCTCCAGCACTGCTTTTTTCCAATCCTCCGGGTTCTGCTGGCTCCAACCCGGAGCCGGGAGCTCCAGCGGATACTCCCGGGATACAATCCTCAAAATTTCACCGTCTTCCCGCATTAGCAGCAGCTTAACAGCCGAGGTTCCAAGATCCACGCCGATATACAGCATAGGCGTCACTCCTTTCTCCTGGTATATCATTTTACTGGGGATATGCCGCAGCGTCCCCCAGCTCAAGGTTTATTCTGCAATAGGCAGCTTCGCGCCGTCCTTCAGGTACAGAGGAATGATCTCAATGGGAGCCGCCGCCGTAATAATCCGGCCGCCTTCATAGACCTTGCCTGTCCAGGCATCAGTCCAGGAAGCTCCTGCGGGCAGGTAGACCTCACGTTTGTCCACACCAGCCTCGATAACAGGCGCTACCAGCAGGTCCGGGCCGAACATATACTGATCGTCCACATCCCAGGCTTTCTTGTCATCCTTAAAGTCAAAGAAGAGCGGACGCATAATAGGCATACCGGTCTCGTGTGTTTTCTTCATCTGCTCGGCGATGTAAGGACGCATTCTCTCACGGAGCAACAGATACTTCTTCATCACCCGGAAGTTGTCCTCGCCATAGCTCCAAACCTCGTTGTCGGCACCGGATCCAAAGCTGCCTACACCAGCGTTCATGTCCCCACCGAAGCCATGGTCAGGTTTCCGGTTGCCGTGGAGACGGAAGACCGGACTGAAACATCCGTAGGCGAACCAACGGAGCAACAGCTCATGGAACTTGGGATCATGGATGTCTGCCCCATGAAAACCGCCAATGTCTGTAGTCCACCAGGGGATACCTGCCACCGCCATGGACAGGCCGGCACGAACCTGGCGCTGAAAGCACTCAAAGGTAGAGTCGATATCGCCGGACCACACCAGCGCACCGTATTTGGCGCTGCCAACCCAGGCGCACCGCAGCAGGTTCATGGGATTCTCCATACCGGCCTTCTTCATGCCGTCATAGAAAGTCTTCGCATAATACAGCGGATACAGGTTTCCGACCTCCAGGTCGGTTCCCAGATAGTAGCGATAATTATCGTAGTCGTAGACGGAGTACTCAGGCTCAGCCTCATCCAGCCAGAACAGGCGGACGCCTTTATCCCAGTAGTTCTCCTTGCACTTCTCCCAGACGAACTCCCGGGTGTCGGGATTGGTGGGATCCATGAACACCTCCTGACCGAAGCACTGTAATGTGATACGGGCGCCCCGCTCAGTGCGAACCAGATATCCTTTCTCCATCATTTCCCGGAAGTTCTCGGAACGGTAGTCTACCGTAGGCCACACAGAGACCATGAGCCTGATGCCCATTTCATCCAGCTCCTTGCACATGGCCGGCACGTCAGGCCAGTACTTGGGATCAAACTTGTATTCTCCCTGCTGGGTCCAGTGGAAAAAGTCAACCACGATGACATCCATGGGCAGGCCCAGTTCCTTGTGCCGTCTTGCCACGTTCAGCAGTTCTTCCTGACTCATATAGCGCAGCTTGCACTGCCAGAAGCCCATGCCATAATCCGGCATCATAGGAGCCCGGCCGGTAACACCCGTGTAGGTCTCTTCCAGCTCGGCTGGATCATCCCCAGCCACGATCCAGTAGTCTGCCTGCTTGGTGCTGTGGGCCATCCATTCGGTTCCGTTCTTACCAAAAAACACTTTACCAATGGCAGGGTTGTTCCATAAAAATCCGTAGCCCTGGTTGGAAATATAGAAGGGGACACTGGCCTGGCTATTGCGATCCTCCAGATCCAGAGAGCAACCCTTCATATCCAGATACTTCTGCTGGTACTGTCCCATGCCAAAGATCTTCTCATCGTCGTTTGGCAGGAACCGCAGGGTCACCTTCCAGTTTTCACCGCTGTTGCTCACGAACTCACGGCCCTCGTACTTCAGAGACATACTGGGGTCATCGATCAGACGCCGCCAGTTCTCCTTCAAAAGAATCCTGCCATCCTGATTGATAAAGGTCAGAACACCATAGGCGCTGAAGACTGCAGTAATGTTACCGTTCCGGATAGATGCATAGGATTTATCATCGCTGGCAAACTCATCAGAAAAGGCGCTGGCGGGTTTGACCGTATTATCCCTGTAAATGGTGATCTTCGGATCGTTATGCTCTACAGGCTCCGTCAGAGCCCAATCGTTGTCGTTGAGATAAGCGTTGTGGGTGATACGAACCCGGAGGGCGTTGCGACCCCAGGCCTCTACACATACCGTCTCGTTATCATAGGTGTAATACAGCTTGTTATCCAGTTCTTGAAACATAGTTTTTCCTCCTTATGATGTTCTTGTTGAAACCTTAGTACGTAACCTTCTTTTCCGCAGATCCAGGAGCACGTTCAGGTTGGTCTTGTAGGCGATGAAGATCAGTAAGAACACGCCGATGACCACATTCTGCAATCGATAGTTGATACCCAGCGTCACAACACCGGAGCTGACAGTAGCGATGGCAAAGGCACCCACAGCAGTACCCACGATGGGGTTGCAGGATGTAAGCTGCAGACCGATCATAACCGCCATCATAGGAGTAAAGCAGGCAGTCATGGAGGACATATTGGTGGCGGCCACCACGGACTGATCATAGCCTACCTTAACAATGGATGCCAAGCCCAGAATCAGACCCCCGACAACATAAGTCATAACCTTCAGTTGTACCGCCTTAATGCCCATGTTTCTGGCAATGGCTTCGTTTCCACCGATGGCCTTAATCTGATAACCAAACTTGGTTCGATTGAACAGCACATACACCAGGATGAAGCACAGAACAACCAGGATGTAGATGCCCGGAGTCCGACCGAACACAGAGATGTCTGAGGTAACCACCACACTGAAGGTTTTCTGATAGATGCAGGCAAGGCCTTCGAAAATCAGCAGGGCAACGAAGCCGGCGATGATGGACGGAATCTTCAAGCCCGCAAAAAAAACACCTGTGATGGCTGCCAGAAACAGGGAGGACAGCAATATGCCCAAAATAAAACCTGCAACGCCGAATATCTGAGACATCCGGATGCCAAACAGGGCAGCCAGCAGATACCGGGAGCCTACGGAGAAATCAAATAGATCGCAGGACATGCCAAAGAGCATCGACCAGCCCATCAGCATATAGATAAAGGACTGGAGCAGCAGGGAAATAAACGTGGAACCGCTGAGATAGATATTGGGACGAGCGATACACATGATGGCATAAACCAACACTGGAAGCGCAATGGTGTATGCCGCTTTCTTGCAGCTCGCTCCGATGTTTTGTTTTTTATTCATATCAAAACCTCGACTTCCTATGCTTTGTCCGGGCGACAGGCGGTATTCCGGCCGCCCGGAAATGCTGTACTGTATTTTAGTTGGAGTTGGTCT
Source organism: Alistipes onderdonkii (assembly GCA_963621925.1). Lineage (GTDB taxonomy): Bacteria > Bacillota > Clostridia > Lachnospirales > Lachnospiraceae > Laedolimicola. The sequence continues at coordinate 7,687 of CAVFGF010000007.1, forward strand.
TTCTTTCAATAATATCAGCGATGGACCACTTGGATACGCCCTCCTGGAAAGACTCCTTGGTCAGCTCCGGATTATAAACCTTCAGGAACTGCTGCATCTCCTCATCGGTATAGGCTGCGCCCTGGGAGGCATACTGCTTATAAGCCTCGTAGTCATCATAGCTCTTCAAAGTCAGATAGGGGATAGTCACGTTGTACGGTTCATCGGACAGCGGTGTTCCGAACAGAGCGTTGATGGCCATCAAAGCAGAGAAAGTACCGGTAACCATATGACCGCCGACTACTACAGACAGCTCACCGGACTTCAGCATGTCGCCCATGGCGTCAAAGTAGTCGAATGCGCCGATATGGAAATCGGACTTACCGGCACCCTTGAATGCCTCTGCAACAGAGGTCGACTTGGTTCCGGAACCGGCCAGGAAAATACTGTCTACCTCCGGATGAGCCAGCAGTGCGTTGGAAACGGCTGATTTATACTCAGCAGCGTCGGTGGTGCTGATGATCATGTCGTCAGCCACGGTAATGCCGCCAACCTCGTTGATGTACTTCATGGCGCCGTCACAGCGCTCGTCACAGGTTGGGATATTGGTGCCGTAGCGAATAATGATAACATTCTTGGCACCGTCCTCCGCCAGAGTTTTCATAACATCGTAACCGGCAGATACGTTGTCCTCTGCGGTGGTACCCACAAAATAGGGGTCATCCTTGATGTATTCAGATACCTCCGGGTCAGAGATAGTGGTGTCCCACATGGTCCAGTACACGCCGTTCTTCCGACACAGGTCAGAGATGGTGGGAACCGTAGACTCGCCGGCATAGGTACAGAAGGAAATAATGTTATAACCGGCGGAAATCAGGTTTTCTGCGGCCGCCACGGTATTCTCAGCAGAATTGGCCGTGCCGTCTACCACAACCTCGCCTCCGGCTGCCTTCACAGCCCACTCCACAGCGGCGTTCAGAGTACGGCCGTGCTCATCCGCATTATCCCAGCTGATGAAGCCGTATTTGAAGGGTTTGACACCTGGAGTACTGTCAGAGGTACTATCGGCAGTGGCAGCGTCGTTACCGGTAGATTCGGCGCTGGTATCAGAGGTTTCGCCGGAAGATTTGTTGTTGGATCCACATGCTGCCAGGCTGAGAACCATGGTGCCGGCCAACAGAATTGCAAGTAACTTTTTCATTTTCATTCTCCTTTCTCTCCTGTGTTTGTTTCTATTTCACGTCTTACAGACGCAAATTACTTGATGATGGTATTCGTATCCCGTTTGGTGGAGACGCCGATGATGATCAGGAACAGGATACCTTTGACCAGCTGCTGCAGGGTACCGTCGCAGCCGGCAAGGACCATGCCGTTGTTCAGAGTGGTAATGATCAGAGTACCGAGGACTGCGGCAGAAATCTTGGATGTGGCGCCGCCGGAAATGGACATACCTCCAAATACAATGGCAATGATTACGTCGGTTGTTTTCGTCTGACCAGTGGTTGTAGTTGCCCCACCGGTTCGAAGCATGGTCAGAAATCCTGCCAGTCCCGCCGCAAAACCTGTCAGCAGATATCCCAGAAAGATCATCAGGTTGACACCCACGCCGGACTGCCGGGCAGCCTCTGGAGAAACGCCCAGCGCCTTCATGTACTTGCCGAACTTGGTATAGCGAAACATTACCAGCATGACCGCAAAGTAAATGATACCCAGGATCCCATAGAGGGGCAGGCTCTCCCACTTCCGCATGGACAGCGGCATGGGAATACTGCTGCCACCCGTGGCGCAGAGGGTCTGGGTAACAGCGTTCAAAATGAACATCATACACAGACCGGTGATAAAGCTGGGCAGCCGCAGCTTGGTGATAACCAGGCCATTGATTGCTCCCACTGCCGTACCTACCGCAATAGCGGTCGCCACCGCCATTGCCGGAGGCATAGTTTGTGCCACCGTGGCGCAAACGGCGCAGCAGAATCCGATATTAGCCCCCAGGGAGAAGTCCAGGTTTCCGGTAGCCATGATAAATACGCTCGCCAGGGATACCAGAAACAGCGTGAACCCCTGCTTCACGATAAGCTCCAGGTTCGCAGCGCTCAGGAGCTTGCCCTGAGTCAGAATGGAGAACAGAATCACCAATACCACAAAGCCAAGAAAGCTGGCGGATTTGGAAAAGAGCTGTCTCCATTTCATCTTCTGATCCGCTAGATTCTCAGCGGATTTCTCGAATGTCTTATCCATGAACAGCACCTCCTTAAATCATGTACTCAATAATGTCTGACTCCGCAAGCTGGGGACTCCGGTCGAAGGACTTGACAATCTGACCGTCCTTCATCACGAGAATCCGGTCGCTCATGCCCAAAACCTCCGGCAGCTCCTCGGAAATCATGATGATAGCCTTACCCTGATTCCGCAGTTCCTCCATAATCCGGTAGATGGTGTCCTTAACGCCGATGTCGATGCCTCGCGTAGGGCAATCCAGGATGAAAATGTCGGAATTGTTACCGAGCCACTTTGCCAGGACGACCTTTTGTTTGTTGCCGCCGGAAAGCTCGGCACATGCCTGATTCAGGTTCTGCATCTTTACATTGAGCTTGGTACACCACTTCTCCGCCAGGTCGTGTTCTCTCCCGGGCGTGATAAAGAAGCCAAACTTCTCCAGGTTTCCCAGAGAGGGCAGCACCGTGTTCTCCTGAATGCTCAAGGTTATGAGCATGGACTCCGTATCCCGGTTCTTGGACATGAAGCCTATCCCTGCCTGAATGGCCTTATGAGCATTGGTAATCTTGCCATGTCCCGGAACCTCCACGCTGCCGCTTTCGATCCGGTTCAGCCCGAAGGCCGTCTTACCGATGTCGTGAATGCCGCAGTCGGACAGACCTGCCAACCCCAGAATCTCACCCTTGTGCAGTTCGAAGGAAATGTCCTGCAGGATACCGCAGGTAACATTTTCTACCTTCAGAGCCACCTCTGCGTTTTCGGGAACCTTATCATAATCGGAGCGATAGAAGTTGTCCACCACCTCCCGTCCCACCATCAGGGACTTCATTCTCCTGGGCTCCATTTCATCCTCGCTCAGAGTGACGATGAACTTGCCGTCCCGAAGGATGGTTACGCAGTTACACACCTGCATGAGTTCGTCAATATCATGGGAAATAAAGATAACAGCCTTCCCGGCTTCCTTCAGCTGCCGGATCAGGCGATACAGAATGTTTCTGCCCTTCTGCGGCAAGGCCGTGGTGGTTTCATCCACAATAAACAGATCTGGAAGCTTGTAAAAAGCCCTTGCGATCTCCACCAGCTTCCGCTCCTCAAAGGAAAGCGTGGCCGTCAGGGTCGATGCGGGAATGTCCGTCACACCAATCCTTGCCATCAGATCCTGGGCATCCTTAGTCAGACGTCTGCTGTCCAGAATTCCCATTTTGCAATACTGACCTTCCCGCCCTGCATAGATGTTGGCTGCTACGGATACGGTATCAATAGTTCCCTGCTCCTGGACAATCATGCTGACGCCGTGCTGACTGGCATCGAAGCTGTCCGTGGGCCTGTAAGGCTTGCCAAAGAGGAACATTTCTCCTTCGTCCGCCTTCAGGTTGCCAGAGATGATCGCAGAGAGTGTGGATTTACCGGAGCCATTCTCGCCGATAAGACCATGTACCTCGCCGGGATACACTGCCAGCGAAACATGCTGTAATGCCTTTGTCGACGTGAAGGACTTGCTGATGTCTTTCACCTCTATCAAGGGCGTTTTGTTCATATTCTCACAACCTTTCTTCTAAACTTTCTTCTTTATGCGTTTTAGTTACGTAACTTCCTTGCCATGTTAAAACCATACCACCAATAAGCACTAAATACAATATATTTTTTGTATCTTTCTAATTTTTAGTGATACTTCACAAAATTATTGATTAAATTTTGTTCATTATAAAACTTCGTTTTATTTCTTGCTTATTTCTGATAT
>CAVFGF010000007.1:11633-47650 GCA_963621925.1 Alistipes onderdonkii
TCGCTCAGATCTGAAACACGTCAACCGGTTTCAGGTTTTGAAATCCATCCATGACAGCGGAATCTGCTGTGCCAATGATATTTCTGCCAGCATCAGTCTGAGCCGACAGACAGTTATGAAATCCATTCAGTTCTTCTTAAATAAAGGCATTGTAGTTTCTGCCGGCAAAGGAGATTCTACCAACTCCGGTGGTAAGCGGCCAGAGCGCTATATGCTCTCCCCCAGCAAATACTTCCTCTGCCTGACTCTCTGGCCTCAGGATTTGTGCCTGCACTTGTTCACCATCGGTAAAACCCTGGTGGACAAGCTGTGCCTAGCTCAGACCCCGGCCGCAGATCCGGAGGCTGCCATCGCCTCCATTGCCCGGCTGACAGATCTGATGCTGGAAAAAAATCAGATCTCAAAATCCGACATCTGCGCTGTCAGTCTCTCCACCTCCGGCATTGTAGACCGGCACAACGGACACCTGAAATATAACTCTCAGGCTCAGGGCTGGGGGACCGACATCCCTCTGGAGCAGTACCTCCGGGTTTACTTTCCCGAAGAAACCCTGATATTTGTAGATAACGCCGGTAAGATGAGCGCCCGCCCTTATCTTCTGGATCCGGAACTGTCAGACAAGCGGATTCTGGTTATTTTCTCCGGCTGGGGTCTGTCCAGCTGCCTTATTGAAAAGCAGCACATCCTCTCCGGCAGAAACTCCCTCATCGGTGAAATCGGCCATATGATCCTGGATCCTTCTGATTCGGAGACCTGTGGCTGCGGCGGTCGGGGCTGTCTGGAACGTCTGGTGAGCATTGGCCGACTCCGTCGGCTTATTGGTGAATTGCAGGGCGAATATCCCCAGTCCTCTCTTCTCCATGCTCCCATAGCCAATATCACCATGCCGGAAATTTTCGCCGCCTCCACCTCCGGAGACCCACTGGCAAACCGTCTGGTTTGCTATATTGCTGATTGGTTCGCCCTGGCTCTTCGGAACATTTCCCTGGTCTTTGATCCGGATCTTGTGGTGTTCCAGGGAGATTATGCCTATGCTGATGACCTGTTTAACAGCCAGATTCAGCAGCAGCTTTCCTCATTCCGCTACTATTCCGAGGGCACACCCTTTGATATCCAGTACGACCGCCGCTCCCTTCTGGATCTGGATGCGGAAGGCTCCTACATTGCCCTGGCTCAGCTGTTCTTTGGCAGTTCGAAGTTATATCAGTAATGCACTGTTACGAATGAGAGGAACAAAGTGTGCGCTTGACGCACACTTTCGCGCACGAGCGGATAGCGCAGCTATATATTCATCTCCGCGAGTTGCGCATCCTCGCGGAGCGTTTTTTACGTAATAGGAACGAAGTTTCCTATTACGTAAAAGAAAAACGCCTTCCCGATAGGAAAACGTTTTTACAATTTAGAGCTTCTCCGTGCAGGTTCCTTCCCAGACAATGCGCCGGTAATTTTCCCCATCGGTGTCGCCCTCGGTACTGATGCAGAGCACCACAGACTGTGAGTCCAACCCCAGCTTCTCTCGGAACTCCTCTAGGGAAGCGTCCCGCATCAGACGATAGACCAGTCCCGTGGTCACCGCACCGCTCTCCCCGGAAATCACCTGCGCGTCGCCGGACAGGGGATTTCCCAACACCCGCATGCCGTCGGCTGCGACCGAATCTGGGCAGGAGAAAAAGGCGTCGCCGTTGTGGCGGATGACCTCCCAGCCCACCGTGCAGACCTCGCCGCAGCATAAGCCCGCCATGATAGAATTCAGATCACCCTCTACCTTATGGAGCCTGCCATCGTCCGCCCGGGCCGTCCGGTACAGGCAGTCTGCCTGATTGGGCTCCGCGTAGATAAGCTTCGGCATCCGCTCTCTATAAAAACTGCGTAGAAAGCCTGTCACAGCGCCTGCCATGGCTCCCACGCCCGCCTGCAGAAATACATGGGTCGGAACCACATTTCCCAGGGTCTGCATCGCTTCCAGGGCCATGGTCATATAGCCCTGCATAATCCAGGTGGGGATGGTCTCGTAACCCTCCCAGGCCGTATCCTGTACCAGAATCCAGTCCTGCTCTTCGGCCTGCTTTGCCGCGAAACGAACCGTGTCATCGTAATTATATTCCGTAATCTCCGCCTCCGCGCCCAGACGTCGGATATTCTGAAGGCGCTCCGCCGCGGAGCCCTTCGGCATATAGACCACCGCCCTCTGGCCCAGATTTTTCGCCGCCCAGGCCACGCCTCTGCCGTGATTGCCGTCGGTGGCGGTCACAAAGGTAAAGCTGCCAGCCGGTACATGGGCTGCCTCCTCCGGCGCGATTCCCAGGCGCTCTCCGATCACCCGGGCCAGCGCATAGCTGCCGCCCAGGCCCTTGAACGCGTTGAGGCCGAACCGGAAGCTCTCGTCCTTCACATACAGGCTCTTCAGGTCCAGATGCTCCGCCAGACCTGCCAGTTCCCGTAAGGGCGTCGGGCTGTAGCCCGGGAGACTTTCATGGAAGCGAAGCGCTTCTTTCGCCTCCTCCACGGAAAAGGTCTCCTCGTAGCGATTTTCCTTTTTGTCGGAATGAATTTCCACCATCTGTACGCCCATCGCTCTACTCCTTCACAAGCTCGGTTACCACATCCAGAAATACATTTGCGCCATCCACCAGGTTCTCATCCGGCGTATATTCTTTCGGGTTGTGGCTGATGCCTTTGACGCTCGGCACGAAGATCATGGCTGTGGGGCAGATGCGCGCCATCATCTGGGCGTCCTGACCGGCTCCGGAGGTGATTCTGCGGCAGGACAGCTTCCGCGCTGCGGCCGCCTTCTCCACCAGCTCCACGATACCCTCGTCGAACTGCACCGGCTCAAAGCGCACCATACGCTCGGTAGAAATCCGGACTTTGTCCGTTTTTTCCAGCTCTGCAAGGTAATCCTTCAGCGCCTGTTCTTCCTCTTTCAGCTTCTCTTCGTTCGGATTTCTGAGATCCACGGTAAATACCGCCCTGGAAGGAATGACATTGACCGCGTTCGGCTCCAGTTCCAGGGTTCCCACGGTGCAGACGGTCTTTCCGCCGGATTTGTCACAGCGATCCCGCAGAAATACCTGCACCTTCGCCGCTGCCAGTCCCGCGTCGATGCGCAGAGCCGTCGGTGTAGTTCCCGCATGGTTCGCCACGCCCTCGATGGTCACCCGCTGCCAGGAAATGCCCTGCAGATTCTCCACAGCTCCGATGGAGACACCCTCCACATCCAGAATCGGTCCCTGCTCGATATGCAGCTCCACAAAGGCGCAGGGCTTCAGGAAGCCCGGCTCCACGGTTCCCGCGTAGCCGATACGCTTCAGCTCGTCACCCAGCAGTTTTCCGTCAGTTCCGACGCTGGCCAGCGCCTCCTCCACGGACAGGCCACCTGCATAGACCAGAGAGCCCATCATATCCGGTGCGAAACGCACGCCTTCCTCGTTGGTAAACGCGCCCACCGCGATGGGACGCTTTGTTTTCACCCCGGCTTCTTTCAGAGTCTCGATAAGTTCCAAACCAGCCAGCACGCCGTAGCAGCCGTCGTACTGTCCTGCATCGATGACGCTGTCGATATGGGAACCCAGCATCAGCGGAGCCTCATCCTTATTTTCTTCGGTCTCCCAGATACCGAAGAGATTGCCGATATAGTCTACGACCACCTTAAGGCCTGCGCCCCGCATCCAGCCTGCCACCAGATCCCGGCCTGCCTTGTCTTCATCGGTGGCTGCCACGCGGACTCTGCGGCCTTCCGCGTCCTTCCCCACCGCGCCAAGGGCATTGATACGTCCCAGTAATCGTTCTGCCTGAATATTCATATGCTGTATTACTCCATTTCTCTGTTCTTATTTCTTATAATAGAAGGTGCCGCTTCACCATCTGGTTTGAGATGATTGCACGACACTTTCTGGCCCTCCGCCCCGATTTTTGCTTTCAGAAAATCCAACAGTCCCATTGTATTCTCCCTATTTTATAAATTAGTGAAGCTCCGGCCAGTAGTCCTTGTTGGCCTCGATGAGGTCGTCCAGAATCTTCTTCGCTACAGTTGCGCTGGGTACGGTCTTGGACAGTGTCAGAGCCTGCCACAGCTTCGCGTAGGAGTGCTCAATCCAGGCCTCTACCACCAGCTTCTCCACGGCGTTCTGCTCCTCCATCATGCCCTTCTGGAAGGTCGGGATCTTGCCGATGGACAGGGGCTCGTAGCCGCTCGTTCCCACCAGGCAGGGAATCTCTACCATGGCGTCGTCGGAAATATTCGCGATGGCTCCGTTATTTTCCACAATCAGAAGCATTCTCTCTTTGGTGTTGAAGGCCAGCGCATGGGCCAGGTCCACGATGAAGGACGCATGGTTCTCGTCGCTGTCCAGACCCACCTTGATGCCATTGAATTTGCCATGGGCGGTAATGGTCCGGCATGCGTCGAAAACTTCTTTCTCTCTGCACTCCATGACCTCGTTGGCACGGGTGTGGTTCGGGTTGGAATGGGCTGCGGCCATATCCGGTACCAGATAATACTTCAGATAAGTCTCCGGAATGGTATTCGGATCCAGATCCATGAAGTATTTTACCATCTCGTAGGTATCCAGCCAGCTCTCCTCATTTCCCTGGGCAATCAGCTGCGGAGACAGGTAACCGTGCTCTCTCATGTACTCACGGATCTTCGGAAGCAGGTCGTTGCCCTCCTTATCGCGGATATCGCACCACCAGCCGAAGTGATTCAGGCCGTAATAGCGCACGTCCATGTCCTTTCTGTCCGCCAGTCCTGCGATTTCCGCCATGTGCTCCTCGCAGGCAATGGGCATGTCGCAGATATTAATAATCTTGGAATTGGGCCGGAGCCGTCTGGTGGCCTCTGCTACGATGGCTGCCGGATTGGAATAATTCAGCATCCATGCGTTCGGGGAATACTTCTCCATGTAATCCAGGTTCTCGATGACGCCCGGGATAGAACGCATACCATAAGCGATTCCTCCCGGTCCGCAGGTCTCCTGTCCTACGACGCCGTATTTCAGCGGAATCTTCTCATCCAGCTCACGCATGGGCAGCTTGCCCACACGGATATGGGCCAGGCAGAAATCCACGTCTGTGTAAGCCTCCTCCGGGTCTGTGGTGGCCAGGAATTCGATGGACGCGTCGCGCTCCTTTACGATGATTTCACACGCCCTGGCTACGATGGCCTGACGCTCCGGGTCATTGTCATAGAGCTTGATCTTGCGAATCGGAAAACGGAAGGTGTTGTTCAGAAGCATCACCACGATGCTCGGTGTGTAGGTGCTTCCGCCGCCTGCGATTACGATAGAAAATTTCTTCATGTTTCGTTCCTCTCTTTCTTATTTTGTAACTGTTCAGTACCTTCACAGTTACGATGCAAAATCCATGAAAATCGGCTTCGCCGATGGGATTTTGCATTACTGAATCATTTTCCTACGCCCTCAGCAGCAAGTGCTTCGGTCTGGTTCTGAATAGTTACCTTATTTTTACCTTTTGATTCCTTACAGATTTTTACCTGCTTTTTTCAGTTCCTTTAATACCGCGTTCTTCACCAGGCCCACGCTGGTTCCGTATACCACCTGAATGTGATTGTCATCCAGCCGGAAGATTCCCATGCAGCCCGTATCGTTCAGTACCTCTTCGTCTACCAGGCTGCCGTCCGCGATGGCCACGCGAAGTCTGGACATGCAATTCTCCACGGTCTCAATGTTGTCCGCGCCGCCCAGGCCCTTGATGATAAGCTTTGCCTTGGTCGCCTCCGGGTTGGCTGCGTCGAAGCCCTCCAGGTCGTCCGCGTATTTCATCTGGGTGTCATAGTCTCCGCCACGGCCCGGCGTCTTCACGTTGAACTTCTTAATGAACCAGGTGAAGGTGAAATACATCACCACTGCCAGCACGATGCCGACGATGACATTGATCCACCAGGTGGCGTCGCTGCGCAGGAAGCCGAAGATAGCCAGTCCCAAGATACTGCCCTCGGTACCGCCTAAGGTCGAACCAAGCACATAGGGAATCATGTAAGCCAGTCCGCAGAATACGGAATAAATCACATAGAGTAACGGGGACGCGAACAGGAAGCAGAACTCCAGCGGCTCGGAGATACCGGCAATAATCGCGGTACAGGCTCCGGTGAACAGAAGCGGCTTTACGGTTGCTTTCTTATCGGGATCCGCGCATTTGTACATGGCGTAAGCCACTGCCGGCATACCGAATACCATATGGGAAATCTGGCCGCCGCGGAGGAATTTTACCATTTCCACCAGGTTCGTTCCCTCCGGGATATAGCCGGTGGCCATAAACGCGTTCCAGATGGCGCGGGCGCCCTCTACAGTACCGTAGGGCTCCGGGAATACGAATTTTCCGGATACGGCGGTGTCACGGATGACGGTGTTCCAGATCTGGTGCAGTCCGGTAGGAATCAGCAGACGCTCGCCCAGCTGATACAGGAACGGTCCAAAGATACCGGCCCCGGTGACTGCGGACGCCAGGAAATTGATGGCCATGGATACGTAGCTCCAGATAAACGGCACAATCTGTCCCAGCAGTACGAAAAAGATAGAGGTTACAATCGGTACGGAACGGACGCCGCCGAAGAATGAGATGGCCATGGGAAGATGGCATCTGTAAAACCTGTTATGTAAGGCAGCGGAAATGGTTCCCACCAGAATACCGCCCAGGATACCGGTATTGACCGTCTCCTGTCCGAGAATGGTTCCGACTACGCCGTTCGGCAGGTTTTCAAGCAGGGACGGGAAGGAGGAAATCAAAGTTCCCATTCCGATGTTGAAAGCCAGATAGCCGACCAGCGCGCCGAAAGCCGCTACGCCCTTTTCTTCATCTACCATGGCGTACGCGATGGATACGCAGTAGAGAACCGGCAGGTTATTGGTGATAACGCCGCCGATGGCGTTTAAGATATTAGCAAAGTACTGAGCACCCGGGGACGCCAGAATCGGGAACATTTCCCGCAGCGTCTCATGCCACAGAAAGATCGAGGCGATTCCCATCAAAAGCGACGCCACGCAGAGTACTGCGATGGGCATCAGAAACGCAGTTGACAGGCGCTGAAAATAAGCGCTGATTTTTTTACCCTTCATTCATAAATCTCCTTCATACGTAAAAATAAACAAAACTGTTATTTGCTGCTTCGAAGTGTGCACCTTCTCGATAATCCTATTATATTGACATTTAAGTGATAAATGTATTAAAATATAGTCAAATAATACAAGAATATTGATTAACTCAAAGGAGAAATGTTAATTCATGCAAACATATAACATTCCACTTAACAAAGATCGCAAGGAACTGACCTCCCACGGCAGCAAGGAATTCCCCATCGCCATCTACGAGACGGAATTGTCCAAGAATATTCTGGGGTATGTCCCCTGGCACTGGCACGAGGAGCTGCAGTTCTGCTACGTGCTCCGGGGAAGCGTGGACTTTCACATCAACAGCCAGACCATTACCCTGACGCCGGATCAGGGACTTTTTATCGCCCCCAACATCCTGCACATGGCCAATTCTGCAGACCCCCAGGCCACTTACGTGTGTCTGGACGTCAAGCCCGTGTTCTTAAGTAATTTTTCGGACAGCATTATTTCCAAGCGCTATATTTATCCGATTATCAATAACAGCGCCTTTTCCTACTGGATTTTTCCGGGAAATGAAGCTTATGAGAAAGAGATCATTGAAAAAATGAAACAGATTTACGCAGATTATAAGAAAAAGGCCGTAGGGTATGAAATCGATATCCATATCACCCTGCTGGCCCTGTGGAAAATTATGTTTCTTCATATGCAGGCTCAGGAGGATCGGCGGCCTGCCGTCAGCTTTCAGAAGGACAATGAGCGCATCAAACAGATCCTGTCCTATGTACATGAGCATTTTTCCTCGCCCATTACCCTGGAAGAGATCGCGGAGCATGTGGCCTTAAGTAAAAATGAGTGCTGCCGCGCCTTCAAAAAATACATGGGGCACTCCATCTTCCAGTATATCATCAGCTACCGCATCTCCAGAAGCGAGGAGCTGCTGCTGACCACCAACTGGCCCGTCAGTGTGATTGCCAATATCTGCGGCTTCAACAGCTCCAGCTATTACATCGATAAATTCAAGGCCGAAAAGGGCATGACCCCCGGCGAGTACCGCTCGGCTACACCTTCCCGTTCTTAAACTGCCAGATCATCTCGCTGGTCAGGCTGATGTTCAGGGGCTGGGGCGGCGCGTCCTCTCGAGTAAACCATTCGGCTGTGGCCAGCTCCTCGGTGTCCAGGGTGATGGTCTCGTCGTCCCCGTCCAGATCCACGAAGAAGCCCATCAGGATAGTCTCGGAGAAGGACCAGGGCTGACTTTTATAGTAGCGGATATTTTTGACCTTCAGACCCACTTCCTCCATAACCTCCCGGCGAATGGTCTCCTCGATGCTCTCGCCAATCTCGGCAAAGCCCGCAATCAGCGCATAGTAGGTGATATGATCCCGTCCTGCGTACTTGGACATCAGAATCTTATCCTTATGGATAATTCCCACGATGACCGCCGGGGAAATCTTCGGATACTCCATCTGGCCGCAGTCCGGGCAGCGCATCATGCGTTCCTTCGCGTCCTGGACCATGGGGCTGCCGCAGTGGCCGCAAAACTTACGGATGTCATACCAGTGCCAGAGCTGATAGCCGGTGATGCCGGCGAAGGACAGCCACTGAGGCTGAGCGTCCCGGAATCTTCGGTTGCTTTCCAGCCGGAAACCATTGCGCTCGGGCCAGGATAATTCCTTCACCAGATAAAACCGCCTGTCGTCCACGGTAAACAGATAGATGACCTTCTCCGAAAGCTCCGTCTTCACCTCCGGGAAATCCCGAAATCTGGGAAATGCAATCTCTTCCCCGTCCCAGTTCGCCAGGGCGTTGTGCTTCTCGAAATACATGAGATAGCTGTCTGCGTCCGGCTCCACCGGCCGGTATTCATTGTGATAGATATGTGGTGCGATATCCTGTATCATAACTATTCTCCTTTACGAAAATCCCCCGCCGGAGGCTCATACCTCCGGGCGGGGGAATTATGTTTCAGATCGCTTTATGCTTCTCTGCCTTTGGTCTCAATTTCTTTTTTCACATCAGCAATGAAAGCATCCAGCGCCTTTGCACCCTGATCTCCGGCCTCACGGCTTCTGACAGAAACAGCGCCTTCCTCTTCCTCCTTCTGGCCTACCACCAGCATATACGGAATCTTCGCCTTCTGCGCTTCCCGAATCTTGTAGCCGATCTTCTCAGCACGCTTGTCAAGCTCGGTACGGATTCCTGCATCTTCGAGAGCTTTACGAACCTTCTCCGCATAGTCCATGTACTTGTCAGAGATGGGCAATACGCGTACCTGTACCGGAGCCAGCCAGGTCGGGAACGCGCCTGCGAAATGTTCGATCAGGATACCGATGAAACGCTCGATGGAGCCGAATACCACGCGGTGGATCATAATCGGACGATGCTTCTCGCCGTCTGCTCCCACGTACTCCAGCTCAAAACGTTGGGGCAGCTGGAAGTCCAACTGGATGGTTCCGCACTGCCAGGTACGGCCGATGCAGTCTACCAGATGGAAGTCGATCTTCGGGCCGTAGAACGCGCCGTCGCCCTCATTTACGACATAGGGCATACCCAGCTCATCCAGGGCATCGCGAAGACCTGCAGTAGCCATCTCCCAGTCCTCGTCGCTTCCCATGGAATCCTCCGGACGGGTGGACAGCTCCACGTGATATTTGAAGCCAAACATGGAATAGGTATCGTTGATCAAAGCTACAACGCCCTTGATCTCGTCCTTGATCTGCTCCGGAGTCATAAAGATATGGGCATCGTCCTGGGTAAAGCAGCGCACACGCATCAGGCCGTGCAGCTGACCGGACTTCTCATGACGATGTACCAGACCCAATTCGCCTACACGCAAGGGGAGGTCACGGTAAGAACGGGGCTCTGCAGCGTATACCAGAACACCGCCCGGGCAGTTCATCGGCTTAATCGCATAGTCCTCGCCGTCAATGACTGTGGTATACATGTTATTCTTATAGTGATCCCAGTGACCGGAGGTCTCCCAAAGGCTGCGGTTCAGGATAATCGGGGTAGATACCTCTACATATCCGGCCTTCTTGTGGATCTCTCTCCAGTAATCGATCAGGGTATTCTTTAAGGTCATTCCCTTCGGCAGGAAGAACGGGAAGCCCGGTCCTGCTTCGTGCATCATGAAGAGACCCAGCTCCTTGCCAAGTTTTCTGTGGTCACGCTTTTTAGCCTCTTCCATCATGGTGATGTAAGCTTCCAGCTCCTCCTTCTTCGGGAAGGCGGTAGCGTAGATACGAGTCAGCATCTTATTGTGCTCGTCGCCTCTCCAGTAAGCGCCTGCCAGGCTCATGATCTTGAAGGCCTTGCCTACATCCTTGGTGCTCTTTAGATGCGGTCCCGCGCACAGATCCACGAATTCTCCCTGCTGATAGAAGCTGATCTCGGCATCCTCCGGAAGATCCTCGATGAGCTCTACCTTGTAGGGCTCACCCTTCTCCTTCATGAATGCGATAGCCTCCTCGCGGGGCTTGGTGAAGCGAACAATCTCCAGATTCTCCTTGATGATCTTCTTCATCTCGGCCTCGATCTTATCGAAGTCGTCGGAGGTCAGCGGGGTCTCGAAGTCCATATCGTAGTAGAAGCCGTCTGCCACGGAGGGTCCGATGGCCAGCTTTACGGTCGGATACAGACGCTTTACCGCCTGTGCCATGACATGGCTGGCGGTATGACGCAGAACGGACAGAGCCTTCTCATCCTTCAGAGTCAGGATGTTCAGGTTACAGTCCTTATCGATCACGGTTCTCAGGTCTACGACCTCACCGTCTACCTCACCTGCCACAGTCATCCGTGCCAAACCTTCGCTTAAATCCTGTGCAATCTCATATACAGACTTACTCTCGGCATACTCCTTGACGGAGCCGTCTTTCAATGTGATTTTCATAATCTTCTCCTCCTGCGCCTTAGGCATTCTTTCCGCAGCACTTCTTGTATTTTTTACCGCTTCCGCAGGGGCAGGGGTCGTTACGGCCGATCTTCGGTCCCTTTACAATGGTATTTGATTTCTTCTGCTCCAGATACAGCTCATGCAGCTTCTCCTCGGAGAAAATCTCTTTCCACTGGGGCAGCTCATAGAGCCATTCTGCCTTGGCGTCTACCATGTTCTTGTATAATTTCTCTTTGTCAAATTTCAGGGAGACTAGCGTATCCTCCTCCATCTCCTCGATGGGATTCGGCTCTACCAGGCTGTCATTGATGCCGTCCAAGAAGCCTGTCATCGTCATGACACTCTGGCCGTACTTCTCGGCCAGCTCTTTGACCGTACCCTTCACCTCGGTATCCGGATCTGCAAGAAGCTGCTCATAGATTCCTTTTTCTATATTAAAATAGGCAGACCAGAATCTCTGGATATCTCCTTTATTTGCTTTTTCATTGTAGGCCATGTCACGCCACTGCTTCAATAATGCCATAGTTACTTCTCCATTCTTT
Organism: Alistipes onderdonkii; assembly: GCA_963621925.1. Classification (GTDB taxonomy): domain Bacteria; phylum Bacillota; class Clostridia; order Lachnospirales; family Lachnospiraceae; genus Laedolimicola. Next base: position 23,135 of record CAVFGF010000007.1, read on the forward strand.
TCTTTAAAAACTGCTGTTCCTTCCTGAACATTTACTCCAATCTAATATAACAGCCGAGGGCGCAAAAATCAAGGACTAATCCGCAAGCTCCGCCATATAATCCGGAAGTTTTTCCATCTCCTGCAGCATAAAATCCGCACGCTGCTGCCAGAATTCCCTGATATTCTGAATCTCCTGTTCATGCTGCTCCATTTTTTCTTCATAGACGGTCTCGAAAACGGCACCTGTCTTTTCGGCCTCTTTTTCCGCAACCACGGCGATCTGTTCGGTCATCTCCTGTTGCATTTCGGCTTCAATCCCATCGATGGCTGCCTCTGCATGCTCCGGCGAAAAAGCTCCCTTAGCATATTCCTCCACGATGGCTGCAAACTGTTCCCGGATATCCTCCCGTTTCAAAAGTCCCTTCAGAAGAGAAAATTCCTGCCTCCAGCCATTGTTTTCGAGCCCCAGCGTAAGGGCCAGAGAGGGCGATGCATAGTTTGTCTCCGGAAGGCGCCACATACTCAGGTCAAGATCATACAACAGGAATCTCCATTTTCCGTCTGTCCCCACACCGCTGTAATCATCGATGGACGAGTACCAGCGATAGGCCTTACAATTGTTATCCGGCCAGTCCACATTTGCGACAAACATCTCAATCGCGCAGTAGCGCAGGAAGTTATCGATATCTAACCGCCCAGCCAGTTCCTGATAGATCGCATCCTTCGTCAGGTCATAATGATGGTAAGAGACTACCTCCTGTAAATCCTGCTTAGCCTCCTGTTCCTCCTCGGTCAGCTCCCCACTTTCCTCCGTGAAGGGTTCCGCCATTCTCCAGTTTCCTTCCTCCGTATTGGACTGATAGACATTGTTCAGATAGGTGCGATCCGTATAATCCTCCAGCCACTCGAAGCCATAGTACTCCCCATTGATCCAGACAGATGCAGCCCGATATCTGGCGACGCAGGGAAAGCCCGCATCCGATGCCAGCTGAAGACCCAACTCGTTGCGGAGATATCCATATTCCTGATCGTTGCCGTGATTGCGCAAAACCAGGCGCTTTGACAGCAGCGGTTTTTCTTCGGTCACAGCTGCCTCGGTCTTCAGATCCTCTGAAAACAGCTGGGAAAAGATTCGTTTCCCGTCATATTGCTCCCTCGCTATCAGGCGAAGGGACTTTACGTCCAGTCCGCGGGAAACTCCGCCATTGACCCGGATTCCAAGCTCCTCTTCTAAGACCTCGGTTCCGTCCGCCTCCCACATTTCTACCTTTACGACGCGTTCTCCCTCGTCGCCGCGGATGTTATAATTGGCCGGATCCCGGTTACTGATCCACTCATCCGGGTGTTCCATCACATAGTCGTCCCGTAGCTTTCCCGTCACCAGGATTCCCTTTTCATAGTCAAAAAGCTCTTCCGGATCTCCGGTAATCGAGACCACCAGCGTATCAAAGCGATCCGGAATTCCTTTTCCGAGGAAATAAGTCTGTGTACAAATCTCCGAGTGATTTCCGTCCTGATAATAGGCAATGCCCCGAACCGGAACACCGGTGCATTCTTCCCCTGCCTCTAAGAGGATCGGCTCCTCATATCTTACCGAATCCCGGGATGGCTCACTTCCGTCCAAGGTATAGTAAATCTCCGAAGGAAGAAGCGTCGATAATTCCAGCCGGATATCCTGTTCACAAAAACGCTCCTCCTCGGAAAAATGTATTTCCTGGTTGCGATAAGGCTCACAGGCCTTGGCAAAAGCCAGGGCTGCAAGCAATGCAAGCAAAGTCAGGCTGTAAGCCAGCCTTATTCTGCGTGATTTCTTTCTCAAATTTTATCCTCCCTATATTTGGTTACACCGAGAACATTCTAAAATAGAGAAAAAAAGAAAAAAATAGACAGATCCGAAGATCTGTCTAATAAATTTATACGATATCCGCAAAGTTTCCGCCGGCTGCCCGCATCAGCTCCTCCGGATTGACCTCCATCTGGGAGCCGCGCCGCCCGCCGCTGACCATAATCTTCGGAAACTGCTTCGCACTCTCATCGAGAACAACCGGAAACTGCTTTTTCATACCGATGCAGGTACAGCCGCCCCGGACATAGCCGGTGAGAGCGGTCAGATCCTTTAAGGGCAGCATCTCAATGGCTTTTTCATGAACCGCCTTCGCCGCCTTTTTCAGATCGAGCTCTGCCTCGATGGGAATCACAAAGACATAATGCTCTTTGCTCTTCGCCACGGTCACCAGTGTCTTATATACCAGCTCATGGGGCTGTCCCAGCATGTCCGCCACACTGACACCGTCATGAAACTCCTCGCCGTCGTAGGTATGTACCGTGTAGGGAATCTTCTTCTGCTCCAGGAGACGCATGGCGTTGGTCTTGATTTCTTTTTCTTTCTTTGCCATTTTCTCAAACTCCTTTGCACAGCCGCCAGGCACCTATTTTTTCGATGCCAGGTAGGCTGCTTTTCCCTCATCATACAGATTATTGCCCTCGCTGTCAATAATGACTACCAGCGGCATCTCCTCCACATAGAGCTTCCGGAGCGCCTCCGCGCCCAGATCCTCGTATGCGATCAGTTCGCATTTCTTGATACATTTCGCCAGAAGGGCTCCTGCTCCTCCGATGGCTCCGAAGTAGACGCCGTGATATTTCTTCATGGCCTCCACTACCTCCGGAAGTCTGGCTCCTTTGCCGATCATGCCTCTGGCGCCCACGCTCATCATGGTCGGTGCGTAAGCGTCCATACGGCCGCTGGTGGTCGGTCCCGCGCTTCCGATGACCTGACCCGGCTTCGCCGGCGTCGGTCCCACATAGTAAATGGTAGCGTCGGTGGGATCAAAGGGAAGCTGTTCTCCTCTCGCCAAAGCTTCGCACATGCGCTTGTGTCCCGCGTCCCGGGAGGTATAGATGGTTCCGGTCAGATACACGCTGTCGCCCGCGTGCAAGGTTTTCGCAAGCTCCTCCGTCAGAGGCAGCTGAATATGTCTTTCCATCCTAGATCACCTCCGTCTTATGGCGTGTCACATGACAATTGATATTGACCGCGCAGGGCATGCCCGCGATATGGGTCGGCATGGTCTCGATATTCAGGGCCAGTGCGGTGGTTTTGCCGCCGAAGCCCTGGGGGCCGATGCCAAGCTGATTGATCTTCTCCAGCATTTCTTTTTCCAGTTCTGCGTAATAGGGATCCGGATTCGGCTCATCTGTACTCCGCATCAGGGCTTTTTTCGCCAGCAACGCACATTTATCAAAGGTGCCGCCGATGCCGACGCCCACGACCATGGGAGGACATGGATTCGGTCCTGCTGCCTCCACGGTCTCCAGGATAAAGCTCTTGATGCCCTCGATGCCTGCCGAGGGCTTAAACATCCGGATAGCGCTCATATTCTCGCTGCCGAAGCCCTTCGGACCCACGGTAATCTTGATCTGCTCGCCCGGCACAATCTCCGTATAGAGCATGGCCGGTGTATTGTCGCCGGTGTTGCAGCGGCGAACCGGATCCTTGACGACGGATTTTCGAAGGTAGCCCTTCCCGTAGCCACGGCGCACACCCTCGTCTACCGCCTCGCGGAGATCGCCGTCCGCGATATGCACGTCCTGGCCAATCTCCAGAAAGACACAGGCCATACCCGTATCCTGGCAGATGGGCACATGCTCCTCTCCGGCAATTTCAAAGTTCTCGATGATTTTGTCCAAAACCCCCTGGGCTGTCTCCCAGTCTTCACATGCTCTGCAGCGGCGGATGGCTCCTTTGATATCCTCCGGCAGTTCTTCGTTGGCTTTGATGCACAGACGCTCTACCACATCCGTGATCTGCGAAGCCTTTATTTCACGCATGATACTTCACCTCCATACCTGTAATATAGCACATCACGTTCTATAAGACAATTCGATACAAATTATCATTTCATAGGGATTCCCTATCATCCTATTTCGGCATACCGAAGGTATAATTCGGAAGCAGCATCGGGGATACCTCTCCCGTGTGCAGACCGGCCTTTTCCAGTTCGTCGGCGTATTCCTGCAAATGATTCAGGTTCCTTTCGCCAAGCTCGACCTCCTTGCACTTTTTCGCTGCTGCCTTACCGGCGTTGCGGCCAAATACGATGATGTCCAGAAGCGAGTTGCCCATCAGACGGTTTCTTCCGTGGATACCGCCTACGGCCTCGCCTGCTACCAGGAGGTTCGGGATCGTCTTCGTGAAGCCCTCGCCGCCGATCTCCAGACCGCCATTCTGATAATGGAGGGTCGGATAAATCAGAATCGGCTGCTTGCGCATATCGATGCCATAGTTTAAGAACATCCGAAGCATAGCCGGGATTCTCTTTTCGATGGTACCCTCTCCGTGGATCATGTCAATCATCGGAGTATCCAGCCAGATGCCGTAGCCGGTAGGCGTCGGAACGCCCTTTCCTCTGGCGGTACACTCCCGGATGATGGAGGCTGCGGATACGTCTCGGGTCTCCAGCGGATGCATGAAGGCCTCGCCGTCCACATTGATCAGCATGGCTCCCACGGAACGTACCTTCTCTGTAACCAGTGCACCGAAGATCTGCGCCGGATAAGCGGCTCCGGTGGGATGATACTGAATGGTATCCTGGTACAGGAGCGGTGCGCCTGCACGGTAACCCATGACCAGGCCGTCTGCGGTAGCCCCGTAGTGATTCGAGGTCGGGAAGTGCTGATAGTGCAATCTTCCTGCTCCACCGGTAGCGATGATGACTGTCTTGGCTCTGGCCACCTTGTACTCGCCGGTCTCCATATTCTGGAGTACCGCGCCTGCCACCTGACCCTTGTCATCCTTAATCAGCTCTACGGCTGCGGTAAAGTCTACCACCGGAATCTGACGGTTCCATACCTCGTCCCGAAGCACTCGCATGATCTCCGCCCCGGAGTAGTCCTTGCAGGCATGCATTCTCTTTCTGGAGGTTCCGCCGCCGTGGGTGGTGATCATCCGGCCGTCCTTGTCCTTGTCGAACATGACGCCCAGGTCATTCAGCCACTGGATCGCATCCGGTGCTTCCATAACCAGGCGGCGCAGAAGCTCGGGTCTCGCTGCAAAGTGACCGCCGCCGAAGGCGTCCAGGTAATGCTGCTGGGGAGAGTCATTCTCCTTATCTGCCGCCTGGATACCGCCCTCTGCCATCATCGTATTTGCATCCCCAATCCGAAGCTTGGTGACCATCATGACCTTGGCGCCTGCCTCATGAGCCTCGATGGCTGCGGAAGAACCGGCTCCGCCGCCGCCGATGATCAGCACATCCACATCATAGTCCACTTTATTTAAATCAATGGGTACATTTAAAATCCGGCTGTTGGAATGAAGCAGGGTACCCAGCTCATAGGGCGCCTTCTCGCCTTTATTGGGACCCACCTTGATCTCCTGAAAACCGTCTTCGCGGTAATCGGGATGAAATTCCTTCAGGAGTGCGTCCTTTTCTTCTGCCGTCATGCGCCTCGGCTCCACGCCGATACGCGCTGCTCTTGTGGCCTCTACTTTTTTGATGGATTCCAGCATTTCCGCTGTATACATAGTCCGCTCCCCTCCTATTTCTCAATCTCTCGGTTATTGTACAGTTCCTGCATTTCCTCGATGGGCTTCTCCATGATCTGCTCGATGAGGTCATCGAAGGCGCCGTGGTGAATATCCTCCACACGCTTTTCGAGGTGCTCTGCCTTCGGGGCAATGTATTTTCCGGTCAGTCTTCTGGCCAGCACGCCCACCATGGGGTGAGAGATGCCTGCCGGGCAGCGGGAGGTACAGATGCCGCAGCCGATGCAGTCGAAGGACTCCTCTGCGCATTTCTCGAAGTCGCCGCGCTGGGCGTAGGCGATATATTGCATAACGTTCAGGGACTGGGGACAGCCCTTGGTGCAGGCATTGCAGCCGATACAGCTGTAGATCTCCGGGTAGAGATCCATCATCACGCGCTGCTTGGCGCTGATTTCATTCATATCGTAGTTCCGCTTATCCGCCGGGAAGAAGGGCAGGGTCGCGATATACATACCTTCCTGCACCTGCGTCTGACAGGCCAGACAGGTTTTCAGTTCGTTGTTGCCTTTGATTCTGTATATGGTGGCGCAGGCGCCGCAGAAGCCGTGACGGCAGCCGCAGCCCCGCACCAGCTTGTAGCCTGCGTATTCCATGGCCGTCATGATGGTAAGCTCAGCGGGCACGGAATACTTTTTTCCATAGAAATATACGTTTACCATTTCCTGCATGTTCTTTATCCTTTCTCTGTTCACTCCGCAGTGTCAAGCTCGATTCCGCTTCGCTTCATCTCGCTTGAGGGCTTCGCCCTATGCATCCCAAAAACAACATTCTGCCTTACGTGCAAGCACGACGTCAGCCTGCTGCTTTTCGTCTGCGCACTGCTCATTGCCTATCAATACTCGGGTGGAAGTTCGTCAATTTCGTCGCAACGGAAAACAGGGCCATCCTTGCAGACATACTTAGAGCCAATGTTGCACCGTCCACATTTACCGATGCCGCACTTCATACGCAGCTCCAGGGTGGTGTAGACCTGAGTCTTATGGAAGCCCAGCTCCATCAACCCCGCCAGAACGAATTTGATCATGATAGGCGGTCCGCAGACTAGCACGGTCTTGTTCGTGTCAAAGCCGATCTCTTTTAGATAAGAAGGAACGAAGCCCACGTGGCCGTCCCAGCCCTCCTGCTCCCGGTCGATGGTCAGATATACATTGACACCCGGGGTCTTCATCCAGACCTCTTGAATCTCCTTTAACTGCACCAGATCGTCCGCGGAACGGGAACCGTAGAGGATATCCACTGTACCGTAGTTGTCCCGGTTGTCCAGCACATAATTGATAACGGAGCGAAGGGGCGCAAGGCCGATGCCTCCGGCGATAAATAAGAGATTCTGCTTCTTCAGCGCCGTCTCCACCGGGAAGGCGTTTCCGTAGGGACCGCGCACGGTGATTTCATCCCCCACATTCATGCCATGCAGGTAATCGGTCAGGGAGCCGCAGCGCTTGATGCTGAACTCCTGATACTCTTTATTGGTCGGGGATGAGGTAATGGAGAACATAGCCTCGCCCACGCCCGGTACGGATACCATCGCGCACTGACCCGGCATATGCTCAAAGAGCTTTTTCCCGTCCCGGCCCACCACACGAAAGGTCTTCACGTCCGGGGTCTCGGTGCGGATATCGGTCACCACGCCGATCAGCGGAATCAGCGCGTCCGCTCTGGTATAATTTTCATGTCCGCCGCAGGTACATTCACTCATTTCCCTCACCTCCCAGTTTCTTGATGACTTTTACGATATTTAAGGATGACGGGCACTTGCTGACGCAGCGGCCGCAGCCGACACAGGAGTACATGCCGTCATTGTTGGCCGGATAGTAGACCAGCTTGTGCATGAAGCGCTGCCGGAACCGCTGGAGCTGGCTGGTACGCATATTGCCGTGAGCCATCATCGTGAAATCGGAATACATGCAGGAATCCCAGCAGCGGTAATGCTGAATTCCGGCCTTGCCGCCGTCGAAGTCCCGGATGTCGTAGCACTGGCAGGTGGGGCAGACAAAGGTACAGGTGCCGCAGGCCAGACAGGGCTTATACAGATCCTCCCAGACCGGAGAATCAAAGAGTGCCATGCTGTTCTCCGGCTTGAAGCGAGACAGATCAAGGTGAGACAGCGGAAGCTTTTCGATGATGGTGCGAATGGCTGTCTGCTCCTCTTCCACCGCTTTTTCGCCTGCCGTGTCCGCCTCTGTCAGCAGCTCTTTTACCTGTGCCGTCAGAGCCTCACCCTTTTCTGTAAGAATTTTCCAATATAAAATATCGCCCACAAGCCAGGTCTCCACATCCGCACCGGGCTCTGCCGCATCTACCGCAAAGTTCTTGCAAAAGCAGGTCTCGTCCGGCTCGTGGCAGGCCAGGGATACGATGATGCCGTGCTCTCTTCTGGCCGCGTAGTAGCTGTCCACCGGATCCGTCAGGAACACATTGTCCAGGACCTTCACCGCGCGCACGTCGCAGGCGCGCATACCGAATACTACGAAGGGCTTCTCCTGCAAGACAGCCGGGTCAATGCTGACCTTTCCGCCCTCGTAACGGCTCTTGTAGAGCACCTCGCTCTGGGGGAAGAAGCAGTCTTTGCCGGATTTGACGGTCTTCAGGGTGTCCGTATCTACGTCCGCGTCCTCGCTCCAGAGACCGTAATTGGTCTGATCGGCTTTTCGTACCGGGAGAAATAAGTCTTCGTTCGCGCTGATGGCCCGGTAAAGCTCGTTCAGTTTATTTTTCGCGATCTGATACATGCTTAATGTCCCCCTCTCGTCTGTACTATACTGGGCTCCACGTCGTCAAAGGTGAAGCTTGTGAGCGGCCCTCTGGAATCCGTATCGGCTCCGGCCTGATACTCGCCGTAGAAGGTATCGATGTCCTTGATGAATTTCCGGTTCAGCAGGTGAAGCGGAATGCCCTGGGGACAGACTCGGCTGCACTCGCCGCAGTCGGTACACCGGCCCGCCACATGGAAGGCGCGGATAATATGGAACATCTGCTCCTCGAAGGTATCGGCGTTGGCCTTCTGGTTGCTGTCATACTGGCTGCTGTCGAAGACGCATTTGCGGCAGCTGCAGGCCGGACATACATTGCGGCAGGCATTGCAGCGGATGCATTTGGAAAGCTCCGTCTGCCAGAAATGAAAACGCTCCTCGGGGCTCATGGCCTCCAGCTTCTCCACTTCGGCGAAGCGGTTGCCCACCGGGCCTGCCTCTTCGTCTTCAGCTGCGCCAATGCGTTCGTCGTATACCATATGCTTCTTGCCCTTGCAGACCTTACACCGCTCCAGCAGCGCGTCCGCAAAAGGCAGCTCTTTTTCGCCGTAAATGGTCGTAAACTTCAGGGTATCGCCGTCGATCTCGACGCTCTCAATACCTTTGATGCCCGCCTCGCGGATCTTTTCGGGCTTTAAGGTTCCCTGACAGCCCACGCCGATGATGTAGGTCTTCTCCCGATCGACCCGGTGCTCCTTGATCAGCTGGTTAAAGCTATAGGTGTCGCAGGGCTTTAAGAAGACCAGGGTCTTGCCCTCCAGCTTCGCGGCCTCGATCATGTATTTGCTTAGGTTCGCGCCGCAGAAGGCATTATATACAAAATTTTCCAGTTCCTTTTCATTATGGAAATAAGCCGGCTCCGGGTCGTAACCCATATCGCCTTTTCTCCAGCCCAGAACCTGCGCTACGGTTCCGTCTGCCAGAAGCTCTTTCGCTCTCTCGATTAACCCTTGCATCGCAGATCCTCCAATCTTACATTTTCTCCCAGTTCATGAATCTTCGCTACAAATTCATTCATGGTGGTGGAGAACTTCACGCCCTCGGCTGCAGATACCCACTCGACTCTGGTACGTCCGTTTTCCACACCCAGGTAATCCAGCATGGAGAACAGCAGGGTCATACGCCGTCTCGCATAATAGTTTCCGGTGGTATAATGGCAGTCTCCCGGATGGCAGCCGCAGAGGATGACGCCGTCCGCACCCTTCTGGAAGGCTCGCAGGATGAACATGGGGTTCACACGGCAGGAGCAGGGCACGCGGATGATCTTCACGTCCGCCGGGTAGGCCAGTCGGCTGCTGCCTGCCAAATCCGCGCCCGCATAGGAGCACCAGTTGCAGCAAAAGGCCACAATTTTCGGCTTGAATTCTGTATTTTCTACCTGCATATCGCATCCACCTCCGCAAGAATTTGTCTGTTTGAGAAGCCCTGCAGATCCATCGCGCCGGACGGGCAGGCTACCGTACATGCTCCGCAGCCCTGGCACAGCGCGCTGTTTACCACCGCCACTCTTCGGGTCTCACGAATACCGTGATCGTTCACCAGCTGATCCTCATAGGAAATCGCTCCGTAGGGGCAAACCTTCTCACAGGTAGAGCAGCCGTTGCAAAAGATGGGATCCGCCTTGGCCGTACACGGATTCGTCACCAGATGATCCTTTGCCAGAAGGCCTACGACCTTCACGGCAGCGGCTCCGGCCTGGGCTACGGTTTCCGGAATATCCTTCGGTCCCTGGCAGACACCGGAGAGGAAGATACCCGCCGTGGGGGATTCCACCGGACGCAGCTTGGCATGGGACTCGGTCAGGAAATTATTGGTATCGATGCTGGCTGTCAGCATGGTCGCGATCTTTCTCACATCCGGGTTCGGCTCGATGGCAGTGGCCAGAACGACCATGTCGGCCTCCATCAGGATGCGCTTGTTGTCTAAGAGATCCACACCCTGTACCAGCAGCTTGTCGCCCTGGGGCGCTACCTTGCCTACCTGACCCTTGATGTAGTGGACACCGTACTCTTCCACGGCGCGGCGGTAGAACTCATCGAAGTTCTTTCCCGGGGTACGCACATCGATATAGAAGACCGTCACATCCACATCCGGATACTTGTCGCGGATGAGCATGGCGTGCTTCGCCGTATACATACAGCAGATCTTGGAGCAATAGCTCTTCCCGCGCTTGTCGGCACAGCGGGAACCCACGCACTGGATGAAGACCATGGATTTCGGAGGCTTGTGGTCGGACATGCGCTCCAGATGGCCCTTGGTGGGTCCTGCCGCGTTCATGATACGCTCCAGCTCTAGAGACGTGATGACATCCGGGCTCTGGTTGTACGCGTATTCATCATACTTATCCAGCTTGATGGTATCGAAGCCGGTGGCCACGACGATGGCGCCGTAGTCCACGGTGATGATCTCATCCTGCTGCTCGTAATCGATGGCCCCTGCCTGGCAGACCTTGGAGCAGACACCGCATTTTCCGGTCTTGAACTTGGTGCAGTGCTCCCGGTCGATGACCGGCACGTTGGGAATCGCCTGGGCAAAGGGGGTATAGATGGCGCTCCGGGTATTCAGTCCCCGGTTGAACTCGTTGGGTGTCTTTCTGGAGGGGCACTTCTCCTGGCAGACGCCGCAGCCGGTACACTTGCTCATATCGACACTTCTGGCTTTTTTTCGGATATCCACATGAAAATCGCCTACGAAGCCGGTGACCTTCTCCACCTCACTGTAGGTATAAATGGTAATCTTCTCATGGGCCGCAGCCTCTACCATCTTCGGGGTCAGGATGCAGGCGGAGCAGTCCAGGGTCGGGAAGGTCTTGTCAAGCTGTGACATTCTTCCTCCGATACTGGGAGTCTTCTCCACGATGTCTACCTCGTAGCCTGCGTCCGCGATATCCAAGGCTGTCTGGATACCGGCGATACCGCCGCCGATGACCAGAGCCCGCTTTACCACCTGGCTGGTACCCGGTGTCAAAGGAGCGTTCAGCATGACCTTGGCGATGGCCGCCCGAGCCAGGATTATCGCTTTCTCTGTAGCTTCTTCGATATCCTTATGAATCCAGGAACAATGCTCGCGGATATTGGCGATCTCTACCATATAGGGATTGATGCCGGCCCGCTTAGCTGCCTGGCGGAATGTATTCTCATGCATTCTGGGGGAACAGGAACAGACCACGATCCCTGTCAGAGCCTTCTGCTCAATCGCTTCCCGAATTTTCAGCTGTCCTGCCTCGGAACACATATATTGGTAGTCCTCCGCGTGAACGACGCCCGGCTCCTTCGCCGCTGCCTCAACGACACGCTTGACGTCTACCGTCGCTGCAATGTTCGTACCGCAATGACAGACAAATACTCCTATTCTTTGCACGTTTTCTTCACCTCCTGCTTATTTGCTGTATTTGCGGAATGCACTGGCTAAAAGCTGCTGGGGCAGCTCCTCGTCCAATAGCTCCGGTACTTCATCCGGACTTAAGTAATTGCCGCCCCGTGTACGGACTACCATCTGGCGCACTGCTTCGATGAGATTGGCGGGCTTTACGTCTCTCGGACAGCGCTCCACGCAGGCGAAGCAGGAAAGGCATTTCCAGATACTGGTAGAATTCAAAAGAGGCTCGATGTCGCCGCTCTCCACATAGGACACAAACTGGTGGGGTCGAATATCCATCTCCTCGTAAGAGGGACAGGATGCGGAACATTTGCCGCATTTCATACATTTTCGGGTATTGACACCGCTCAGTTCACGGAGTCTGTCGGCTTTCGCCATATCAGCCTTCTGCATGGTCTGTTCCTCCTTCCGATGTCTTTTCGGGAATCAATCCCAGAGCCTCTGCCAGAAGCTCGGTCAGGTAGGTAACCGGAAGCTTCTTCGCGCTTCCACTGTTTCGCAGGTTATAGAGGCAGAGGGGACAGGCGGTAATCAGTTCTTCCGCGCCGTGGTCCGCCGCGCTTTCCATGACCCGATCCACCATTTTCCCGGCCAGAGGCTTATCCTTTAAGGAGACGTAGCCGCCGCAGCACTCATTTCGAAACGGATAAACCACCGGTTCCGCGCCCAGGACCCGTAGGAAATCCTCAATGATGGTAGGGTTCTCCGGATCGTCAAAGGCCATGATATCGCTTGGGCGAAGCAGCATACAGCCGTAGTACGCGCCGATTTTGCGTCCGGTCAGCGGATGGGTGACCTTTTCCTTGATCTTATCGAAACCGACGCGGTCTCTTAAGACCTCCAGATAATGAAGCACCTTGGTCTCTCCCTCATAGGGCTCCTCAAGCTTCAGATAATTGTTGGCCCGGGTGCGGATGTCCTCCACATTCTGCATGTCGTCGTTCACGCGCTTGATCACGTGATGACAGGCGGAGCAGAGAGTCACCAGATCCTGTCCCTTTTCCTTCGCATCGTTTAGGGCGCGGACTGCGGACAGCTTCGTGGCAATCTCGTCCGATGCCAGCGGATAGACAGCTCCGCAGCATTGCCACTCTTCGATCTCCTGCAGGGTAAAGCCAAGAGCTTCCGCAGACATTCTGGCATATCGGTCCAGATCCCGGGCTTTGTTCTTTAATGTACAGCCCGGATAATAGCTGTAGACCATTTGACTACCTCCTTTGTTCTTTTATTGGTTCGTTTTTGATAATTTTCTATCAATCTCTAACATTATACAACATTGTTAATGCTTTAACAACCCCTAAATGATATTTTTTTCACAAAAAAAGACGGTTTGGAAGCTCCCAAACCGTCTTTCCTCTCTCTCTATTTTATTCTTCCTTCATGACCTCTTCGATAAAGTCTCTCAGCACCTCTGCCGAATGCTCTACCTGCTTTAACTCCTCCTCCGTCAAGGTGATCTTGATGGCCTTGGCGATACCGTCATCATTGACCACGCAGGGAATACTGATGCAGGAGCCTTCCAGGTTCTCGCCATACTCTTTTCCGAGAACATGCGCTACCGGCAGAACCGTATTCTGATTCTTCAGGATCGACTCTACGATACGGAAGGTCGACATCGCGATGCCGTCGAAAGTCGCACCCTTCAGGGAGATAACATCTGCTCCGCCAGTCTTTGCCTTGAGGGCAATCTCGGCCTTTACCTCTTCCTTTTCCTTCTCGTCCTCCGGCAGGAAGTGGTCGATCGTCTCTCCTGCTACATTTACACTGCTCCAGATCGGTACCTGGGTATCTCCATGCTCGCCTAAGATATATCCCTGAATGTCGCGGATATCTACGTCTGCCCGCTGACTCAAAAGATAGCGGAACCGCGCGGTATCCAGTGAGGTTCCGGTTCCGATGACTCTCTCAGGCGGAAGTCCGGTTTCCTTCTGAATCAGGTAGGTATTTACGTCTACCGGATTCGATACTACGATGATGATCGGATTCTTCGCATATTTCATGATATTCTGAGCGATGCTCTTTGCTACCTTTGTATTGACCTTTGCCAGCTCCAGACGGGTCTGTCCGGGTTTTCTCGGCACGCCGGCTGTCACAATGATGATCTTCGCATCCGCACACTCCTCATAGCCGCCCTGACGGACGCGTACCTGGCTGTAAAATGCGGTTCCGTGGGAGATATCCAATGCAGCACCCTTCGCACGATCTTCGTTCAAGTCTACCAGGACAATCTCTCCTACCTGAGCGCGCAGCATCAAGGTATAGCAAATAGTCTCTCCTACATTTCCAGCTCCGATTACTACGATCTTGTTTGATGTTTCGTTTGCCATACTGTTCCCTCACTTTTCCTCTTGTTACGTGAATTTTTTCACATATTTGTCATTTTTTTATCAACCTTTTGCATTATATCACGTACAATCTGACTATGCAAGAGGGAAGTGAAAATTTTGTATTTTTTTTCGTACAAAAAAAGAGTGAACAATCGAATTCTTTCGATCCTTCACTCTTCGAATCCCTATTCGGAACTATCCTTGAAATTTAAGAATGCATCCTCTTGATGACCTTCAGTCTCGTAAACTCCTCACGTTCCTTCTCCTCCAGGGCATTGGAGATATCCTTTGTCAATGCCTCGTAGCGGGGAATCGTGATATTTTTCAGCGCATTGGCCCGTTTCTGGGCTTTTTTGATATTCGCTGCCAGCTGATAAGCCGAATTTTCTACGGCAGACAGCTTGATAGTCAGGTCCTTTACCTTCTCGAAGGAGACTCTGGCGATATCCAGAGATTCCTTCGTGCTGTAAAAGGCATAGGCCGGAGTACGAGTGGCGGCATCATAGCGAACCAGAGGAATCTCGGTACCCATGATGCTGCGGGTCTTCACCTCTACACTATCCTCGATCGGCACATTTCGTGCGACGTCGGATACGGTATTGATTCCCATCTCCATATTGGCTCTCTGCAGGGCCGCATAAGCTGTCGTAAAGGTGGTACGGATCTCTGCCTGGATATCCTTGGCCTGATCTACCAGTCCCATCAACTCCCGGATCAGAATGTTTCGCTTCTTATCCATCAGCTCATAGCCCTGCTTTGCCAGCTTCAGGGAATTTTTCGCACGTATGAGGTTGCCTTTTGTAGGAACTGCATTATTATCCATACAGCTTCCTCCTTTTTACTCCGTTCGCTCGCTTGCTTCTTTATAATACTTATCGAGAATCTTCGTATCGACACGGTCCAGCTCTTCTCTCGGCAGCATGCCAAGAAGCTCCCAGCCGATATCCAGGGTTTCCTGAATCGTACGGTTCTCCTCCGATCCCTGGCCTACAAAGCGGGACTCAAAGGCCTTACCGAACTTCAGATACTTCTTATCGATGGGTGACAGCTCATCCTCACCGATGACGGAGGCCAGAGCTCTCGCGTCTCCTACCTTCGCATAGGAGGAGAACAGCTGGTTTGCCAGATCCTGATGATCCTCACGGGTATAGCCTGCACCGATACCGTCCTTCATCAGACGGGACAGGGACGGCAGGACACTGATGGGCGGATAGACTGCCTGTCCGTGAAGCTCACGATCCAGAACGATCTGTCCCTCGGTAATATAACCGGTCAGGTCGGGAATCGGATGGGTGATATCGTCGTTGGGCATGGTCAAAATCGGAATCTGTGTCACAGAGCCGTTGACGCCCTCTACGATGCCGGCACGCTCATAGATGGTAGCCAGCTCGCTGTACAAGTAGCCCGGGTAACCCTTTCTGGACGGGATCTCTCCCTTGGAGGACGAAACCTCACGCATGGCCTCGGCAAAGGAGGTCATATCCGTCAGGATAACCAGGATATGCATGTTGCACTCGAAAGCCAGATACTCTGCAGCGGTCAGAGCCACCTTCGGAGTAATCAGACGCTCTACGACCGGGTCATTGGCCAGATTCATGAACATGGTAACATGCTCGGAGGCTCCGCTCTCGTCGAAGGCGCGGCGGAAGAAATCTGCCACGTCATGCTTGACGCCCATGGCTGCAAAGACAATACCGAACTGCTCGTCGGAATCATCGCCCAGGGAAGCCTGCTTTACCAGCTGGGCTGCCAGCTGATCATGGGGCAGACCGTTGCCGGAGAAAATCGGCAGCTTCTGTCCTCGAATCAGGGTGGTTAACCCATCGATAGCGGAAAATCCGGTACGGATATAGTTACGCGGATACTCGCGGGTCACCGGGTTTAAGGGCTGGCCGTTGACGTTCCGGTGAATATCGGAAACAATTTCACCCAGTCCGTCGATGGGCTGGCCGATTCCGTTGAAGGTACGACCCAGGATCTCCGGAGAGAGGGCGATTTCCATGGGATGACCCGTCAGCTTCGTATGGGTATTGCGAAGAGACATGTTGTCCGTTCCGCCGAATACCTGGATGACTGCCTTATCCTTATAGCACTCGATGATACGTCCCAGCTCTTTCTTGCTGCCGTCTATCGTAATTTCTACAATCTCCTCATAGGATGCGTTCTGGACGCCTTCCAGGGCAATCAGAGGTCCGTTGATTTCGCTTAAGCCTAAATATTCAATTGACATATACTCTTCCTCCCCTTATGCGTTCTTTTCCAGTACGCGGTCATAGAATTCATCGATCGCTTTCCGGTAATCATCGAACATCTCCAGGTGATCGTTCGGCACATCATACTTGATGGCAATGACCTTCTCGAAGATATTCTCACGCTTCAATACAGACATGGGCATGCCCTGTGTAATCAGCGCTTTGGACTTATCATAGAGATAGAGAATCGTCTCCATCATCTTCATCTGCTTCTCCATCGGCACGCAGGTGTCATCCGGATGGAAGGCATTCTGCTGCAGAAAGCCAAGACGTACGACTCTGGAGATCTCCAGAACCAGCTTCTGATCATCCGGCAGTACGTCACTTCCGATCAGCTTTACGATCTCCATCAGACTGCTCTCCTGGTTCAGAATTACCATCAGACGGTTTCTGCAGTCCATGAAATCCTTCGCTACATGATCCTTATACCAGGGCGCCAGGTCAGAGATATACTCACTGTAGCTGGAAAGCCAATGGATCGCCGGGAAATGACGGGAATAAGCCAGGGACTTGTCCAGACCCCAGAAGCAGCGGACGAAACGCTTGGTATTCTGGGTAACCGGCTCGGAGAAGTCGCCTCCCTGAGGAGATACAGCTCCGATAATAGATACGCTTCCTTCCGTTCCGTTTAAGTTCTGCATCATACCTGCCCGCTCATAGAATGCAGACAGACGGGATGCCAGATAAGCCGGGAAGCCTTCCTCTGCAGGCATCTCCTCCAGACGTCCGGAAAGCTCTCTAAGAGCCTCGGCCCAACGGGAGGTGGAGTCTGCCATGATGGCTACATCGTAGCCCATATCCCGATAATACTCGGCTAAAGTAACACCTGTGTAAATACTTGCCTCACGGGCTGCCACAGGCATATTGGAGGTATTGGCAATCAGGGTGGTACGCTCCATCAGCGGGTTGCCTGTCTTCGGGTCAACCAGCTCGGAGAAGTCCTCCAATACCTGGGTCATCTCATTGCCGCGCTCGCCGCAGCCGATATAGATGATGATATCTGCATCGGACCATTTTGCGATCTGATGCTGGGTCATGGTCTTACCGGTTCCGAAACCGCCCGGGATGGCTGCTGTACCGCCCTTGGCAATCGGGAAGAGGGTATCGAGGATACGCTGTCCGGTCACCAATGGCTTCGTAGCCGGATACCGCTTTGTCGTCGGACGCGGCACACGGATCGGCCATTTCTGCATCATGGTCAGTTCCTTTTCGGTTCCGTCATCCAGCTGCAGGACTGCGATGGTATCGCAGATCGTATACTGACCGTCCGGCATGACCTTGGTCAGAGTACCGGACAAATCCGGCGGAACCATAACCTTATGTGTGATCGCCTTCGTCTCCGGAACCTCGCAAAGAATGGTGCCGCCGCTGACGCGCTCTCCGGCCTTTACCACCATATGGGCGTCCCAAAGCTTCTCCTTGTCCAGGGAATCCACGACCGTACCGCGGCTGATATAAGCACCGCCGATCTTTGCGATCTCACTCAGGGGACGCTCGATACCGTCGAAAATATTGTGCAGGATACCGGGAGCCAGATAAACGGAGATCGCATCGCCGGTGGCCTCTACGATCTCGCCGGGCTGAATACCGGTGGTCTCCTCGAAGACCTGGATGGTCGTCTGATCCTTGTCCAGTCCGATGACCTCGCCTACGAGCTTCTCTTTACCTACGTAGACCATCTCAGCCATCTTAAAGCCTGTGTTGCCTTTGATGTATACAACAGGGCCGTTGATTCCATAAATAACACCTGTTCTATTCATGCTGTGCTCCTCCTTTTAATCGGAAGCTCTCCTTTGCCTCTGCAAGCTTGCTCTCAAAGGAATTATCAATGAGAATATTTCTGCCCGGCAAAACAGCCCGGGTTCCGCCGAGGAAGGAGTATTCGCTGACTGTCACCGGTGCTCCTATTTCTGACTCGATGCTGTACTTTTTCTGCGCATCGGAAGGGTCGATATAGAGGATCACCTCATCTCCTCCCGCAAATTCCTTTGCACTGCGCAGCTGATTGACCAACATTTGATGATATTCTCTGGTCTCCGCAAAGCGAGCCAGCAGATCCTTTACCTCTACAAAAAGCTTCTCCTTCAGTTCTTCCTGCTTTTTGCTCAGTGTTCTCTTGATTTCAATTTGTTCTTCGGAAAATTGCTTGTTGTTCTCACGTACCAGACGATCCGTCTCGGTCTTGATCTCAAGCTCTTCCTGACGACGCTTCTTTTCCTGATGCTCCTCGAAAATCTTTCGCATAGCATCCGTATATTCGCGGATCATGACGTCGCTTTTATTTCTCGCCTCTTCCATGGCGTAGGTTGTAAAATGCTGCAGTTTTTCTTCTGTCGTCATAAAGCTTCACCTCTTGTTTTACTATAGCTTGACTCCGATGGCCTCATTGACATAGGAAGTAATAAAGTTTTCTCCCCTCGTCGTGCCATGTCGATCCGGAATTTCAATGAGAAGCGGCAGACTGCGGCCCAGACGCGCCTCGTCGATAACCTCCGGAAATTCGCGGCCAAACTTTTCTGTCAGAACGACGACAGCGATTTCCTTATCTGCCATTACGCGATTCAGTTCCGCCTTCAGCTCCTCTTTTTTATGAACGACGGCGCCTTCGATACCCGCCAGGCGCATGCCTGTATAGGTATCGACATTGTCGCTTATCAAATACATCTTCATATCGATTCCGCCTTTCGGGTCAGAGAATTAAAGCTTACCAAGAATCATGAAGGAGATGATCAGACCGTACAGAGCGATACCTTCGGCCATAGCTACGAAGATCATGGACTTACCGAAGATGCTCTGATCCTCGCTGATAGCGCCAAGAGCTGCGCTTGCGGAAGATGCTACGGCGATACCGGAACCGATACCGGAAAGGCTGGTAGCCAGGGCTGCTGCGATATAGCCAAGACCTGTGGACATGCCTGCTGCTGTCTCTGCGGTAGCCTCTGCTGCCTGTACATTTCCGCCATAGGCCAGAACGGCTGCCAGAGCCAGGGTACCGAAGAAGAAGAAGCAGTTGCATCCGAGGCTTCTCTTATAACGGCTGCGGGAGGGCTGTCCCAGGAAATATGCTCCAAACGGAACCATGATGCTTAAAACAAGAGCTACAACCAATACGACTTTCACTAACATAGACATTTCAATTTCCTCCTTTAAATTGCTTTTGTAATCTTTTTATAGTAATTTTCATTGATGCCTTAGTTTATTTGTAACTGTTCAGTACCTTCACCTAAGGACTTGCCACTGGCAACTCCTCACGGATGCTTCGCAACAGTTACGATGCAAAATCCATGAGAATCGGCTTCGCCGATGGGATTTTGCATTTTCATCACTTTCATACGCCCTCAGCAGCAAGTGCTTCGGGCTGGTTCTGAATAGTTACGTTTATTTTACCTTCATCTTATAAGGCAGGAAGGCATGTCCGGTTCCCTTATAGAAACGGCTGAACAATTCATAATATTCCAGACGAAGTACCTGAATACCTACAATCAGACCCTCCATCGCGCAGACAAAGGCATTGCCCAGTACAATTACCAGCCAGTTGCCGGTGGCGCCGTTCTCAAAGCCTGCCAGCATCAGCACGACCTCCATCATCGCTGCATGGCTGACCGCGAAGGCTCCGATACGGACAAAGGACAGGGTGTTCGAGAAGAAGCTCAAAAGCACCTCGAACATCTCGAAGAAGGTCAATACCAGGTACATCGCCGTGCCGCCCTCCAGATTGGCCTTTTTCTTTTCCATCCAGGCGGTCAGGGGCTCCTTAAAGGCCATAGCTAGGAAGGGAAGACCCAGAACCAGTACCATGATGATGGTCGCCGGAAGCGCATGTCCGCTCATATAGAGAATCAGGCTGGCTACGATGAAACCGTAGAAAATAAAGCCTGCCACACCGTTCGTATCGAACCAGGTGCCCTCGACATCGTGATTGCGGACTGCTACGATGATATGAAGAATCATCGCCGTCAGAATCAGGAACATACCGAACACAATCGCTACAACGAAGACCGTATTCATCTGTCCGACCACCGGAAGCGTCATCATCGCTTCCTTCGGCTTCAGCCAGCGAGCCGGAAGGACATCCTCGAAGCCAAAGAAGCTGCCGTACATGAAGCCGAAGAAGGTAGAAAAGATACCGGCACTGCCGATAATAGCTGCCAGATCCATGCCCTTCTTTTTATATAGAAAGAAGCCGCCCAAAAGCAATACCAGACCCTGTCCGACATCTCCGAACATCGCTCCGAAGATAAAGGCGTAGGTGATGGCCACAAACATCGTCGGATCCATCTCATTGTAGGCCGGAAGGCCGTACATCTTGACATACATCTCAAAGGGGCGGAAGATCTTCGGATTATGAAGCTTCGTCGGCGGAGTACTGAAGATGTTGTCATGGTCATCCTCTACGACGACAAAGGTCTGCTCATCCTCCTCGATCTCCTTCTGGAAGGCATTTGCCTGTTCCTCAGGCATCCAGCCGCAGAGGATATAGAAGACATTGTCCTTTTCTCTGGTCAGAGCCGCATATTTCCGGATATCGAAGCTTGCACTCCGCTTCTTCAGGTAGCGAGAAGCAGCTGCCAGCTCGTCGAGGCGATCCGCCACGACAGCGGAAATCTTCTCATCCATCTTTACAAGTTCTTGATCAAGCTCCGCCAGTTCCTTCTTTAATTCCTCATGGGCCTGGGTTGCGGTGCCCTGATACTCATCGGGAATAAAGATATGCTCGAAATGCATCGATGCATAGACCGCATCGATCTTGTCAGCGAGGGATGCCGGCACAAAGTAAACGCCGTAAACATACTCTTCATCGCTGCTGCATTTGTAAAAAATTGTATCCAGCGATTCGTAGACATACCGGTTAAACTTATCGAAATATTCCTTGGAAATTCGACCGAACCGGTACTTTTCATACTTGAATTTCAGAAGGCTGTGCACATCGAATTCCAGTCCCTGGAAGGGCTCTATGCTCTCCATCGAATTCCGGCATTTCTCATGCTTTGCCGTAAGAGCCGCCTTCTGTTCCCTTAGTTC
The DNA here is from genome assembly GCA_963621925.1 of Alistipes onderdonkii. Classification (GTDB taxonomy): domain Bacteria; phylum Bacillota; class Clostridia; order Lachnospirales; family Lachnospiraceae; genus Laedolimicola. The sequence continues at coordinate 44,393 of CAVFGF010000007.1, forward strand.
GGTCAGGTCCTTCTCTGCGTCTCTCAAAATCTGTTCCGCTTTTTCTACCGTCATATCGGGGAAGTCCCGATCGGTATGCAGATCCGCGGGGAGATACTCCGATGCCTGCCGCAAGATTTCCTCATAGGGATTCTTGTCGGTGTAGGCTCTCAGATTCTGCACGGTCTTAAGCTCCGTCAGGGCATGCTCCAATTGGATCTCATACTTGGAAAGATATTGTCCGGCCATTCGTTCAATATCATTCTTCGGCCCTGTGATGCTTAAGAACTTCATCTTTACAATCACTTGCTACTACCTCCTCTATTGGTTCGTTCCGTCTTTCGACTCTGCGATATATTTCAGCGTCTCGCTGGCCGGAAGTCCGTAGCGAACACCCTCCAGCACCGTCGTCAGCCTATCCAGCTCCTGCTCCTTGTCATACAGATAATCGGTAATGGCCGCTAAGGAATACGGATTCTTTTGCTTTTCTTCCCAGTAGATCTTATGTAAAAAGCTGTGATAAACACTCTCCAGCTCCCGGCTGTCGAGGTTCAAAAATCTTTTTCCATAATAAGTACCGGAGACAGCAGCCTCCAACGCTCTCTCATCCGCTGCCGTCACCATCGCCCGGATATCACTGTCATGCAGTTTATAGGTAACCGGAATCAAAAGTGCATAGGTAGACGCCTCGGACAATTGATAATATTTCTTCGAACGGTAGATCCACATCATATTCAGCAGATCAATCTGACTTCCCAGACTTCTGGTAAACAAAGCTCTCGTCTTCCCCTTGGTCAGCTTGCTGTTTTGTTTCCAGATATTGGCAAAATAATACAAATCCAAAGCCATCTCGTAATCAAAGAGACCTGCCTGTTTGGACTGATCGATGGATTCCAGAATCCGGTGATACTTCGTATCCTTCAGGGCATCCAGAATCTCCGATACCGTATGTGCCTCCGACAGCTTATCCAGAGGCAGCTCCGTACATTGCTGCACCCGGCTTCGAAGCTCCTCCTTCTCTGTCGTCTCGTCTCCCTGATTGAAGGCTCTGCGGAAGGTCCGCTTCAACATCGCGATCTCAAACTTTTCAAAGTAGAGCCGCAGGATCTGTTTATCGTTTCGATCACAGAACCGGTAAATCTTCGTAAAATCGTAATAAAGCGTACCAATCAATAATTTCTCAATCTGTCCCCGGTGAAGTTCCGTCTCGTCATAACCCCGGAAGAGAACTCCATAGGCCGGTATCTTTTTCAAATAGGCCACCGCCTGCGGAACACTCTCCATAGCTGCCAGCTTTGCGAAATCTTCCTCTTTCAGAAGCCGGCTGTCCATGGCACGTATCTTTGTGGCAACGGCGCTGTATTTTCTCAATTCGCCCATGCCTATTCTCCTATCATCTTATCAAAAACCTCAGCCGCCAGTTTTTCGTGGTTCTGATTATACTCATCCTCCATGGCCTGAAGCTCCCGCTCAGTCGTCTGCTTCATCTTCAGCAATTCGTTCTCCGCTGACAGCTTCAGCTTCTCATTCAGGGTCTTCAGCTTTTCCTGGGTCTGTGCATCAATTTCCTCATCAAAGGCCTTTGTCTTTGCCTCAAATTCAGCCGCGATCTGTTTCTTCTGCTCTGCTGCCTTTTCCTCCAGAGCTACTGCCGCGCCCTCGATCTCAGAAAGCCTGCCAAGCACTGCTTCCATCTGCTCCATGCAAATCCCTCCTGTCTCGTTTTAGTCATTGAATCGAGATTATACTAAACTCTTTTTGTCAAAAAAGCTATAGCAATTTCCACCTAAAATGCATTTGTTTCGTCCATGTTTTTCTACAGATACATAAAAAATTCGGCACCCTTTCGCAGAGTAAACCACTCTGCTTTTGGTCAATTTTCTGAATGATACATTTTCAAGCTTTCTGTGTATTTTCCTCATTTAGAGAAAAAATTCCCCGACATCATTGTCGAGGAATTTTATGCACAATTAATTGTATTTACGCTTTCTTGCTGCTTCAGATTTCTTCTTGCGTCTTACACTCGGCTTTTCGTAATGCTCTCTTTTACGAATTTCCTGCTGAATGCCTGCCTTTGCACAGTTTCTTTTAAAACGACGCAGAGCGCTATCTAAAGTCTCGTTCTCTTTTACGATAACGTTTGACATAATATCACACCTAACCTCCCTCCAGTTGTGTATTGTGCATGAGACAACTGTCTGGGTATTTTACCTTCGTATCAGCAAAGGTATCCTTGCACACATAAGATTATAGTGGCTTCCCGGTGTTCTGTCAACACTTTTTTGCTTTTCCTCTTTCTCAGGGCTCATAAACCTTGACATCAAAGGAATCCCGGATGATATTGCGGCCTTCGCTGATATCTTTGATTTCATTCATAGCGATCAGCTGTACAATGCTGTTGCCTAAGACCGAGCCTTCCACCGGTCCTGCCATCACGCGCTTTCCGGTCTTCTTCGCTGTCAGCTCACAGAGCAGCTGATCCTGGATGCCGCCGCCTACCATATTGATGCAGGTGACGGTTTTCCCGGTGATCTCTTCCATATACTGAACCGATTTCCGATATTCCTCCGTCAGGCCGTTGTAGATCGCCATTGCCATCTCCCCAAGGCCCACCGGGGTACCCTGGCCGCTTTCCTCGCAATAGCCGACGATCTCCTTCATCATATTGATAGGGGCGGTAAAGCGCGGATCCTTCGGATTGATGGTGAAATCCTGACGCTTGGCTGCCTTCGCCTCGCGGATGATATCCGGGAAGCTTACCTCTGCCTCGAATTCGCACCAGTTCCGACGCAGATTCTGCATGATCCAAAGGCCGTTGATGTTTTTCAGGAACTGAATCTTGCCGTCGATGCTGCCCTCATTCGTATAGTTATATTTATAGGAAGCTTCATTTAAAATCGGCTCATCCAGAACCATGCCAAGCAGGGACCAGGTTCCGCAGCTTAAAAAGGCTGCGTCATCCGACTCGAGCGGTGCGCCGGCTACAGCGGAGGCCGTATCATGGCTGCCTACAGCGATGACCTTGACACCCCTAAGGCCTGTCTCCTCCTCGATCTCCGGCAGAAGATCGCCGATGACGGTACCCGGCATCACGATGTCACCAAACATTTCTTTATTCAGTCCCAGCTTCTCAATCAAATCAAAATCCCATTCCCGCTTCTTCGCATCCAGAAGCTGCGAAGTGCTGGCAAAGGTATACTCCGAATACATCTTTCCGGTCAGGAAATAGCCGAAGAGCTCCGGCATAAACAGGATCCGCTTCGCATTGTCCAGAATCAC
>CAVFGF010000007.1:47660-48432 GCA_963621925.1 Alistipes onderdonkii
TCTTCTTCTCCGCATATAGCTGAAAAATGGAATTGAAATACATAAACTCGATGCCGGTGCGGCGATAAAGCTCCTCTAACGGAATGATTTTACCGATTTCTTCCAGCATCCCGTCCGTGCGGGAATCCCGGTAATTCACCGGATTGCCGATCAGGTTGCCGTCCTTGTCCAGAAGACCATAGTCCACACCCCAGGTATCGATGGCCAGAGACTGGATCGGAACCTTCTTCGCAGCCGCCTTTTTCAGACCCTGCTTCAGCTCATAGAAAAGGCCGAACAGATCCCAGTAAATATGTCCCCCCACGCGAACCTCATGATTCGGAAAACGGTGCAGCTCCTCCAGCGTCAGCTTTCCGTCTTCCAGCTTGCAGAGCACCATACGTCCGCTGGATGCTCCGAAATCAAAGGCCAGATTATAAATTTTTTCTCCCATCTTACGATACCTTCCCTTCTTTTTATTCCTGTGTAACCAGACGAACCCCCTGTTCCTCCAGAAAACTCAGCCATTCGGCTGACGGCTTCCGGTCGGTTACGATGACATCCCCGGTTTTCAGCATCATGGATTTCACAAAGGAAACCCGGTCAAACTTGCTGCTGTCAGCCGCCAGAATCGCCGTATCCGCGCAATGGTACATCGCAATCTTAATATCGCTGTCCAATTCGTTCGAGTCCGTCATTCCTTCTTTCATATCGATTCCCTTGCAGGAAAAAATCGCCTTATCCACATGATAGCCGTTCAAAACCTTCTGGGCCGCATTTCCAACCAACGAAA
>CAVFGF010000008.1:0-45335 GCA_963621925.1 Alistipes onderdonkii
GCGTTCGGCTGTTAACCGAAATGTCGTAGGTTCGAGCCCTACTCGGGGAGTTTTGAAAACCTGTAAGCACTGCTTGCAGGTTTTTTGTTGACAAAAAGGTAATTGTTCAGTACCTTCACAGTTACGAAAAAATAAGAAAATAGGAAAGCAAAAGACCTCCCAGCATGAAATGCTGGGAGGTCTTTCTATATACGCGCACATAGTATTCGATTTATGAGAGTAGAGCAAAAATATTGTTATGTGTACAATATTAAGCAGTATACTCTGTGCAGAGTTCATCTGCCAGTGCCTCAATCTGAGCGCGGCTTTCCTCACTTAATGCAGACAGGATACGAACGTCGGTTTCAGCGTAGGTCAGTTTTTTACTGCTTTCCAGCAGCGCTTTCATGCCCTTGACTGCGGTCGGAGCCCAGGAACCATTTTCCATGAAGGCCACGGTGCGGTTCTGGAAGTTTCGCTCGGTGAGATGTTCAATGAAATCGCGCATAAAGGGGAAGATGCCGCCGTTGTAGGTGACGGTAGCCAGTACCAGTTTGCTGTAGCGGAAGGCATCCTCTACGGCCTCAGCCATATCAGCCCGAGCCAGATCGTGCAGGATCACATTCGGGTAGCCCTTGGCACGGAGCTTGTCAGCCAGCAGCTTCACTGCTTCCTGGGTATGGCCATAGACAGAGGTATAGGCGATGACGATGCCATCGTCCTCCGGCTGGTAAGAGGACCAGGTGTTGTAGAGGTTTAAGTAGTAGCCCAGGTTCTCGGTAAGTACCGGTCCATGAAGCGGGCAAATGATCTGGATGTCCAGAGCTGACGCTTTCTTCAGCAGGTTCTGCACTTGGACACCGAATTTACCCACGATACCGATATAGTAGCGGCGTGCCTCACAGGCCCAATCCTCTTCTACATCCAGAGCGCCGAATTTGCCGAAGCCATCGGCGGAAAACAGAACCTTATCGCAGGTATCATAGGTCACCATTACCTCCGGCCAGTGAACCATCGGAGCTGCCACAAAGGTCAGGGTATGCTTGCCTAAGGCCAGGGTATCGCCTTCTTTTATGACAACCTGTCTGTCAGCATAGTCTGTGCCGAAAAACTGCTTCATCATGGTAAAGGCCTTGGCACTGGATACAACGGTAGCCTCCGGATAATGCTCCATAAATTTCTCGATATTAGCGGAATGATCCGGCTCCATATGCTGCACAATCAGGTAATCCGGATGTCGGTCGCCGAGGAGGGAGCCGATCTGCTCCAGCCATTTTTCTCCGAAATGCACATCTACCGTGTCCATGACAGCGATTTTCTCATCCAGGATGACATAGGAATTGTATGCCATTCCGTTTGGTACGATATATTGACCTTCAAAGAGGTCTACGTCGTGGTCATTGACACCGACATATTTGATATCCTTGGTGATTTCCATTGTAATACGCTCCTTTTCTTTAAGATAAGCGAATTATAACATATTTGCAAATGGGTGTATAGAAAAAAAGAATCCTGCTTTGCAGGATTCTCTGTTGAGTTTTCGTTCTCTGTTTAAAATTCGCTGGGCTTCTCGCCGCGCAGCTCCAGATAAACATGCCCCATACTTACGTAAAAATACGGCCGGATCCAGAGGAAGCCTAAGCCCAGAGAGCCGATACCTAAGAGACAGAGAGGTAGGAAGCCGAGCCAAAGGCGCAGTACACGAACATACTGTCCGTGCATGAGGCGACGGCTGGTTCGCAAAGCATCTCCGGCAGAGCAATAGGGGTCATCCAGCAGTACAAATACAGTCAGGCACCAGGGCAGAGAAAGCAGAACAGCAGGAATACAGGCAAGCAGTGCAGAGACAGTCATATGAGTCAGAAGCTGGAAGCCCTTTGTAAATAGTGCTGCAGAATCTACGCTCACAGGTAATTGCAGATAGCAATACAATGCAGGTGCAAACCAGATCAGGGATACCGCATACCGGAAAAGATAAGTCAGAATAAAGGTATCCGGTTGGGCGCGGAAGCCGTAGAAAAGAAGACCCTGCTGCTTCAGCGAATTCTTCAGACAAAGCGAGTACAGATACCGAATCAGTCCTACGCCAAGCAGCGCATTCAAAAGCACGACGATGAGGTTCAGTCCCCAGAACAGCACCTGATTGAGGAGCAATGGAGAAGTACCAAGGTCGGTGGTCTGCAGAATGATGGCCAATGCAAACGTAAACAGAGATAGGCTGATAGTCAAGTTGACAGCAAAAAAATAGTTGCCGGTGAGGGTTATGCGGGCCTGCCGGCGAATTTCCTTCGGCTTCATCATAAGGTGCCACCTCCTGTAGACATAATCGGTGTTGCAAGCTGATTGTAAAGGTCAGAAATAGCTTGCTGCAGGGCATCGGGATCCAGCAGCGTTTCAAGGCCGAAGAGATGAATAGCAAGGTAGAAGCCAAGCACCAGGACGAGCAGAGCAATGAAAATGGCCAGAATCGACATGGTCATGCCGCCGATGGATTTGGCGGGAAGCCGATAGCCGTCCCCCTTGGAGAGATGGGCAAAGAGAATGCTCATGCAGCCCAGAGGCAGGGCGAGATAGAGAAAATAAATGCTGACGACAGAAAGAAGAGTCAGCACGCCGAGGAGGAGAGACAGGGATGCCATCCGGTTCGTCTTTTTTTTATAGGGATTGTAATGCATTTGTGGATCATTCCTATTCGGCTGTTCCGTATTATTATAGTCCATAAAAACCTCCTAAAAACATATGATGATATCAGGGTCAAAAGGTCAAAACCTATATGAGTCGGATATCAAATGAGGGGCAAAATACTTTTTGACACTCATTTCATATGATACCATAGCTGCCAGGGAAAGACAAATAAATCTTGCCTGTCAAAACCGGAGAGTCAAGTTGTGACTTGCAGGGAATGACAGATTTTCGTATAATAAAAAAGGTTTCTTGACCGAAATCGGTCTTGGATTATAAAACAGAAGGGAGATTCTTATGGATATTATTAAGAAACTGACCGAGGAGTTGGGTGTCCAGCGTTGGCAGACAGAGGCCGCGGTGAAGCTCATCGATGAGGGCAACACAATTCCATTTATTTCCAGATATAGAAAAGAAGCAACGGGGTCGCTGAATGACGAGATGCTGCGAAATCTCTATGAACGGCTGAATTACCTGAGGGGGCTGGAGGAGAAGAAAAATCAGGTGCTGGGAAGCATCGAGGAGCAGGGCAAGCTGACGGAGGAGTTAAAGGCGCAGATCCTGGCAGCGGAGACGCTGGTGGCTGTAGACGACCTGTACCGTCCCTATCGGCCTAAACGACGCACCAGAGCCACGATTGCCAGGGAAAAAGGTCTGGAGGGCCTGGCGGACGTGCTGCGGCTGCAGATGACGAAAAAGCCGTTGGAAGAAGAGGCAGCCACATATATTTCCGAGGAAAAGGGTGTGCTGACCGCGGAGGATGCCATCGCGGGAGCCGGGGATATCCTGGCGGAGGCCATCTCCGATGAGGCAGATTACCGGACCTATATTCGGAAAGCTACCTTTGACGAGGGACAGCTACTGTCCGAGGCGAAGGATGAGAAGGCCCAGACGGTTTATGAGATGTATTATCACTATGAGGAGCCCGTGAAAAAGGCGGCCGGACACCGGATCCTGGCTCTGAACCGGGGTGAGGCGGAGAAGGTATTGACGGTTCGCATCGAAGCGCCGGAGGAGCGTATCCTGCGCTATCTGGAGAAGAAGGTCATCGTGCGGGACAATCCCCATACGACACCGATCCTGAAGGAGGTCATTGCAGACAGCTACAGCCGTCTGATCGCGCCCTCCATCGAGCGGGAAATCCGAAATGAGCTGACGGAGAAGGCCGAGGACGGAGCCATCAGTGTCTTTGGTAAGAATCTGAAGCAGCTTTTGATGCAGCCGCCCATTGTGGGACAGGTGGTGCTGGGCTGGGATCCGGCTTTTCGTACCGGCTGCAAGCTGGCCGTCGTCGATGCCACAGGCAAGGTGCTGGATACAGTGGTCATTTATCCGACCGCGCCCCAGAATAAGGTGGCGGAAGCTAAAGCTACACTGAAAAAACTGATTGCCAAATATGGCATTACCCTGATATCTGTGGGCAACGGAACGGCTTCCCGGGAGTCTGAGCAGGTTATCGTGGAGCTCATTAAGGAGCTGCCCACGCCGGTTCGTTACGTCATCGTAAATGAGGCCGGAGCCTCGGTTTATTCCGCCAGCAAGCTGGCCACCGAGGAATTCCCGAACTTCGACGTGGGACAGCGTAGTGCCGCCTCCATCGCTCGGAGACTCCAGGATCCTCTGGCAGAGCTGGTCAAAATCGATCCTCGTTCCATCGGTGTCGGTCAGTACCAGCATGACATGAACCAGAAGAAGTTGGGAGAGGCATTGTCCGGTGTGGTGGAGGACTGCGTCAATAAGGTCGGTGTAGACCTGAATACCGCTTCAGCGCCGTTGCTGGAATATGTCTCCGGTATCAGCAAGACCCTTGCCAAGAATATTGTAGCCTATCGGGAGGAAAATGGCCGTTTCACAAGCCGCAAGGAGCTCCTGAAGGTGGCAAAGCTGGGGCCAAAGGCCTTTGAGCAGTGTGCAGGTTTCTTACGCATAGCAGACGGAAAGAATCCTCTGGATGCTACCAGCGTCCATCCGGAATCCTATCCGGTGGCAGAAAAATTGCTGACAGCAATGGGATATACCACAGAGGATCTAAAAAAGGGCGGCATCAAGGGCTTATCCGGAAAGATTCACGATTATAAGCACCTGGCAGAGAAGCTGGAAATCGGCGAGCTGACCCTGCGGGATATCGTCAAAGAGCTGGAAAAACCGGGCAGGGATCCCCGTGACGAGATGCCGAAGCCCATTCTCCGCACGGACGTATTGGAAATGAAGGACCTGAAGCCCGGTATGGTGCTGAAGGGCACCGTCCGCAATGTCATCGACTTCGGCGTCTTCGTAGATATCGGTGTCCATCAGGACGGTCTGGTACACATTTCCCAGATTACCGATCGGTATATTAAGCACCCGCTGGAGGTGCTGAGCGTGGGGGATATCGTGGATGTAAAAGTTCTCAGCGTAGATTTACAGAAAAAACGAATCGGATTAACCATGAAAGATGTAAAATAGATATTAAGAATGCCCCGGCAGCTTTCACAAACCTGCCGGGGCATTCTTTGTTACGAAGTATCCGTAAGGAGCTGCCGGTGGCAGGTCCTGTAGGTATGCCAGTCTTATTTCTTATAAAGGATACGAATCGAATTCAGCACGCACAGCATAGCCACACCTGTGTCGGCGAATACAGCCAGCCACATATTCGGATGTCCGGCCAGACCCAGAATCATAACCGCAATCTTGATCACCAGAGCAAATACTACGTTCTGAACTGCGATACGGTTGGTGCTGCGGGCGATGGAGATAGCGGTTGGTACAGACTCCATGCTGGAGGTCATGAATACCGCGTCAGCCGCCTCGATAGCCGCGTCCGCGCCGCTTCCCATAGCTGCGCCTACGTCAGCGCCAGCCAGAACCGGAGCGTCGTTGATACCGTCGCCGACGAACATGACATTGCCGTTCTGCTCGCGGAGCTTGGTCATAATGCTCAGCTTATCCTGAGGAAGAAGCTTTGCGTGAACCTCGTCGATGCCGGCCATCTTTGCTACCGCCTCAGCGCTCTCCTTGGCGTCGCCGGTCAGCATCACCGTGCGAAGACCCATTTTCTTCAGACGGGCAATGGCGGATTTTGCATCGGATTTCAGGGTATCGGAGATAACCAGATATCCGGCCAGCTTGCCGTCTACAGCCAGGAATACTTCGGAGCCGTAACCTACGTCGATGGAAGCAGCGTCAAAAGCTACCCCATTTTCATCCATCAGTTTCTGATTTCCGCAGAGTACCTTGCCCGCTGCCAGAGAAGCGGAGATACCGTGGCCTGCGATTTCTGTGAGAGAAGCGGGCTTCTCAAGAGAGATCCCCTTCTCCTGTGCAGCGGTTACGATGCTGACAGCGATGGGGTGAGTGGAGAACTGTTCGCAGCTAGCAGTGATGCGGAGCAGTTCATCCTCGGAAATGGATCCGGTGGAAACAATGTTTTGAAGCTTGAAATTACCCTCGGTCACAGTACCGGTCTTATCCATAACCACGGCGCCCAGGTTGCTCAGAGCCTCCATAGCGACGCCGCCCTTGAACAGGATACCCTTCTTGGAGCCTGCACCGATACCGGAGAAGAAGGCCAGCGGTACGCTAAGTACAAGCGCGCAGGGGCAGCTCATAACCAGGAAGGTAATAGCAGTATAAATCCACTGACGCCAGTTGCCGGTCACCAGAGACGGCAGGATAGCGGTTACCAGAGCCAGAGTTACAACAATGGGAGTGTAAACCTTGGAGAATCGGGTAATAAAGCGGTCGATCTTCGGCTTGCTTGCGGCTGCATTTTCTACGGAATCCAGGATACGGGTTACCATAGACTCGGACAACGGCTTCTCTACGCGAATCTTCAGCTGACCGGAGGTGTTCACACAGCCGGAGGTGATGTCGTCGCCGGCCTTTACGGCTACCGGAACGGGCTCACCGGTAATCGGTGAAGTGTCCAGACGGCTCTCGCCCTCGAGAATTACGCCATCCAGCGGAATACGATCGCCCGGGCGGATCAGCAGGATATCGCCCACCTTGGCGTTCTCAGCCGGGATAACCTTGATATCGTCACCCTGTACCAGATTGACGACCTCGGGACGCATATCCACAGCGTCCATGATCTGTCCACGGCTTCGCTCTACCGCCTTGTGCTCGAAGAACTCGCCGATGCGGTAGAAGAGCATAACCCCCATAGCCTCGGGATACATGCCGATGGCAAATGCACCCAAAGTCGCGATAGCCATCAGGAAGTTCTCATCGAAGACCTGACCATGGGAAATGTTCTTGGCAGCGGTCACCAGGACGCCCGCTCCCAGAATCAGATAGCCGATAACAAATACGGGCAGAGTAACGGCGGTAGCCATACCCATATGGCTTAAAATCTCGCCAACTACGAAGAGAACCGCACCGATGATGATGGAAATGAGCTCTCTTCGCTCCCTCTTTTCCTCTTCTTCCTTGGCGGGCTGTGCCGCAGCGTCCTTGGAAGAAGACTTCGGGGACGGATCACGCTCTACAATGGTGACACCCTCCTCTAAGGCTGCGCTGACATGACGGATCTCGTCGATCAGGGCGTCCGGATTCTCAGCGGTGATACGGAGCTGCTTGGTAGCGTAGGTCAGGACGGCCTTTTCCACGCCGGGAACCTCGTTGATGCGTTCCTCTACCTTAGCTGCGCAGTGGGCGCAGTCCAGACCGTCGATGATGTAGACCTTTGTTTTTGCAGATGCGTTGATTAGCTTCGGAACAAGCTTTACTTCAGCCTCAATGGAAGAGCAGATGCGCTGCATCTCCGGAAGCAGGGCATCCGGATCCGCTGCCAGGACACGGAGCTGCTTGGTAGCGAAGGTGATGGTGGCTTCCTCTACGCCCGGCAGAGCGTTGATTTTCTCTTCCATCTTGGAAGCGCAGTGTGCGCAGCCAAGATTCTCTACGATGTAGACCTCGCGGCGTGCGTTGGCGCTGTGCTCGTGATGCTCATGGTCATGATCGTGACCGCAGCCACAGCCGCATTCACCTTCGTGCTCGTGGTTGTGGTGATGATGCTCGTGATGCTCATGGTCATGATCGTGACCGCAGCCGCAGGAATCACCGTGGTCATGATGATGATGCTCATGCTCTTCGTGCTCATGATCGTGACCGCAGCCACAGGAATCACCGTGGTCATGATGATGCTCATGTTCTTCATGGTCGTGGTCATGTCCGCAGCCACAGCCGCAGTGTTCATGTTCTTCATGATCAGATGCAGAATGCAGGGTTTCTTTCTCCAGATCAGCCATCGTATCTATCTCCTCCTACAATATATTTACATATGATTAACTGTTCATATGACGATTTAAACACATCTATATAAGAATGTCAAGTACTAATACAAAGAAAATAGGGAGGGAGAACGCTCGTGTGAACACTTGCAATCACCACCGCAGTAAAGTATAATAAAAAAATAAAATCATAAGAAACCGAGGCATAAATGATGACTTACGAGGAAGCGCGGGCTTTCATAGATGATACAGCAAAATACGGCTATGTGCTGGGACTGGATACGGAGCGAGAGCTCCTTTCGCGGCTTGGCAATCCCCAGGATGACCTGAAGTTCGTCCATATCGCAGGAACGAACGGCAAGGGTTCGACCCTGGCGTATATCTCCACAATTCTGAAAGAAGCCGGATATCGGGTAGGGCGGTATCTGTCACCGACGATTTTTGAATACCGGGAACGCATCCAGGTAAATGAAACCTATATTTCGGAGGAAGCCGTGGCCGAACTGGCCGGTTTGGTGAAGGAAGCCGGCGAGGCGATGCTGGCGGCAGGCTTGTCCCATCCGACGACCTTCGAGGTGGAGACGGCGATGGCCTTCCTTTATTTTAAAGAAATGGGCTGTGACATCGTGGTGCTGGAATGCGGAATGGGTGGTCTGACCGATGCGACCAATGTGGTGAAGACGACGGAGGTGTCGGTTTTTGCTGAGATCGGGATGGATCACATGGGCTTCCTTGGAGAGACGGTAGAAGAAATTGCGCAGATCAAAGCCGGAATCATCAAGCCCGGAACCATTGCAGTGAGTGCCGTTCAAAGACCGGAGGTTCGTGCAGTGCTGCAGGAGGCCTGCGCGAAACAGCATACAGAATATCGGGAGGTTCGTAAAGAGGACATTCGGGACGAAAACTATATTTTTGAAAAGCAGACCTTTACCTATAAAAATTACAAGAAGCTGAAGCCGGGGCTTACGGGAAGCTGGCAGATCGACAATGCAGCCCTGGCAGTGGAGGCCGTGGAGGCTCTTCGGGATCGCGGCTATCCGATTTCCGAGGAAGCCCTTCGAAAGGGACTTACAGAGACTGTATGGCCGGGGCGCTTTACGACGGTGGGTCGGCAGCCGCTCTTTATCGTAGACGGTGCGCATAATCGGGATGCAGCCGACAGACTTTTGGAGACGCTGAAGCTCTATTTCCCGGAGAAGCGAAAAATATTTATCACCGGCGTATTGGCAGATAAAGAATATGACTATGTCATGAGCAGGCTGACACCGTTGGCCGCCCATGTGATTACAGTGATGACGCCAAACAATCCCAGGGCACTGCCGGCGGAGGAGTTGGCGGAGGCTGTGAAAAAATACAATTCCCACGTGGAGGCGGCAGGCAGCCTGAAGGAAGCAGTGCAGCTCGCTCGCTTTTATGCAGAACAGGAGGATTTGATTCTGGCCTTCGGCTCCCTCTCTTATCTGGGAGTCTTGATACGGGAGATTCGGATGCAGGAGAAAGAGGACGGAAGATGAGAGATTTACAGGAATTGCGTGTGGAGATTGACCGCATCGATCGAGAGCTGGTATCGCTTTTTGAGGAACGGATGGGGATCTCTAAGGAGGTTGCCGAGTATAAAATTGCGACCGGAAAGAAGATCCTGGACAAGGAACGGGAAAATCAGAAAATAGATGCGGTGAAGGCTCTGGCTCACAATGATTTCAATCGCCATGGTGTAGAGGAGCTTTATAAGCAGATCATGGGTATCAGCCGGAAGCTGCAGTATCAGCTGATGGAGGAGAAGGCACTGGGACGACTGCCTCTTATCCAGGTTGATAAATTGGAAAAGGAGCAGGTCCGGGTTGTATACCAGGGAGTAGAGGGCGCTTACGCGCAGCAGGCAATGTTTGCCTTCTTTGGCGAGGGGGTCGACCACTTTCATGTAGAGACCTGGCGGGATGCCATGGATGCCATCGCGGAGGGGATGGCAGATTATGCGGTTCTTCCGATTGAGAATTCGACAGCAGGAATCGTCAATGACAGTTACGACTTATTGGAAGAATATGACAATTACATCGTAGGGGAGCAGATCATTTCCGTACAGCATGCCCTTCTCGGAACACCGGATGCAGAGATCTCGGATATTCGGACGGTCTATTCCCATCCCCAGGGCCTGATGCAGTGTAAAAAATATCTGGAGGAGCATCGGGACTGGCGGCAGATCGGTGTATTGAATACGGCTGTGGCAGCCCAAAAGGTAGCAGAAGAGAAGGACAAATCTCAGGCAGCGATTGCCAGCATGCTGGCGGCAAAGCAGCAGGGATTGAAGGTGCTGGAACAGGGGATCAACCGCAGTGAGAATAATTCGACCCGGTTCCTTATCGTTACGAATCAGCCGATCTATTCGAAGGATGCAAGGAAGGTCAGTATCTGCTTTGAGGTAACCCATGAGAGCGGCTGCCTTTACAATGTACTGTCTCATTTTATTTTCAATAACCTGAATATGTGCCGGATTGAATCCAGGCCCATCCCGAACCGAAACTGGGAGTACCATTTCTTCGTCGATTTTGAAGGAAATCTCAGTGACAGTGCCGTGAAGAATGCGCTGCGGGGAATTCGGGAGGAAGCGCTGAATCTGAAAATTCTCGGAAACTACTAAGGAAATGCTGATAAAATCATCATTCCCTTAGTACCTCGGTGGAACGCACGGATTTGCAATGGAATTTGCTGCTTCGCAGCGCAAATCCGGCGAGGGAAACGCTTTAATCAGCGTTTCCCTAAAGAACATTGTAACCCAATAGTCATAAAGCAAGGAGAAATTAAATGAACCCATATATAATTATGACTGACACCACTGCTGACCTGCCGGAGAGCTACATCAGGGATCATGGGCTTTCCATCCTTTCTTTGAATTATATCTTGGATGGCCAAACCTACGATCGGGAGCATCCTCTGGATGTAAAGGAGTTTTATGCCAAGATGCGTTCCGGCTCGATGCCGACGACCTCCCAGGTCAATCCGGAGCAGGCCAGGAGTACGATGTATGCGTATCTGGAAAAAGGCCTGGATGTGCTCTATATTGCTTTCTCATCAGGCCTTAGCGGCACCTATAACAGCGGACGGATCGCGGCAGAGGAGATTGCGGAGGATGGAATTTTTCCGGAACGAAAGGTTGTGGTAGTGGATTCCTTATGCGCTTCCCTGGGCGAGGGACTTCTGGTACACAAAGCTGTGATGCTGAAGGAAGCCGGAAAGTCTCTGGAGGAAGTGGCGGATTGGCTGGAGAAGAATAAGCTTCATATCTGCCATAATTTTACCGTCGACGATCTCTTTCATTTGCACAGGGGAGGCCGGGTATCGAAGGCTACGGCGATCCTGGGCACCATGATGAATGTCAAACCGGTACTCCATGTGGATGATGCGGGACATTTGATTGCCATCGGAAAAGTGCACGGACGCAAGAAATCCATTTCAGCACTGGTGGATCGCATGGCAGAACAGATCAAGGGCTATGAGGATCAGAATGATGTCATCTTCATCAGTCACGGAGACTGCATCGAGGATGTGGAATATCTGAAAAAACTGATAGAGGAAAAAATTGGAAATACAGAATTCCTGGTAAATTACGTGGGGCCGACCATCGGAGCCCATTCAGGGCCGGGAACGCTGGCCTTGTTTTTCATGGGAGATCCGAGGTAAAAAAGGAAAGACGGAACTTGCTTCCGTCTTTCCTTTTTTATTACAACTCAAACTTCCCACCTGGAAATCTAGAAGGAAGCAGCTGCGGGCGCCCACCCCAGGCTACTTCTATACACTCTTCCAAGTGGGAAGTTTGAGTTACAATCGTTACCGCATCCTTAGGGAAACGCTGATTAAAGCGTTTCTCTCGCCGGATTTGCGCTGCGAAGCAGTGCCGCCGAGTTTACGATGACGAGGACCGAGCCGGCATTATGAACCAGGGCGCCGGTGATGGGTCCCATGAGGCCGGTGATGGCCAGGGCAATGGCGATAAAGTTCAAGGCCATGGAGAAGGTCAGATTGTGCTTGATGGTGGTCATCATGTGCTTAGAAAGAGCCAGAAGATGGGGAATTTCCCGCACCTGATCATCCACCAGGGCGATATCGGCTGCGTCCACGGCAATGTCGCTGCCGATGCCTCCCATGGCAATGCCGACATCTGCTTTTTTCAGAGCCGGCGCATCGTTGACACCATCTCCGATCATGCAGATGGGCTCCCGGTTCTTCTGAGACGCATCGATAAACTGCAGCTTATCCTCCGGCAGACAATTCGCCTGCACTTCCTGAATTCCTAAGCTTTCGGCTACCTCCAGAGCTGCACTTTTGTGATCACCGGTCAGCAGCACAGGGGTGACGCCGAGCTGCTTCGTGGCTTGGATGAGATCCTTACTTTCTTCCCTCAGTGTATCAGAGAGAGCCAGATAGCCCGCCGGTTTTTCATCGATGAGGAGATAGATGAGGGTACAGCCCTTTTGCACTTCCGTTTCGGCTTCCGCCAGAAGAGCGGAGCAGTCAGCGGAAGTCAGGGACAGCAGCTTCCGATTGCCGGCCTTGACAGAATGCCCTTTGACCCGGGCAGAGACACCCTGTCCGGGAATCATGTGAAAATCTTCGGCAGGGAGCAGGATGGAGCGAGGATCCTTCCGGTAATCAGCCAGGATGGCTTTTCCTAAAGGATGCTCGGAATATTGCTCGGCAGCAGCGGCGAGAGAATAGAGACCCTGCTCGGTCCAGCCGGGAGCGAGACAGCGGATGGCAGTCACCTTCGGCGTTCCGAGAGTCAGCGTGCCGGTTTTGTCAAAGGCGATCCGTTTGACTTTGGAGAGCCGCTCGAGCGCATCTCCTTCCCGCACGAGAAAGCCATGCTTTGTGGCATTGCCGATGGCAGCCATGATGGCAGTCGGAGTGGCGAGCACCAGGGAACAGGGACAGAAGACGACAAGGATGGTGACGGCGCGGATAAGCTGTCCGGTGAACAGCCAGGTGAGGCCTGCTGCGGTCAGGGCAGTGATGACGATCCAGGTGGCCCATCGGTCAGCCAGACCTACGATTTTGGCTTTTCCGGCATCGGCAGATTGCACCAGCCGGATCATGCGCTGGATGGAGCTGTCCTGACCGACTCTTGTGGCTTCCATCTCGAAGGCACCGAATTGATTGACGGTGCCGCTTAAGACCTCATCACCGGGGGCTTTATCGACCGGGATCGATTCGCCGGTCATCACCGCCTGGTTGACAGAGGTTTCTCCGCTTCGAAGAATTCCGTCTACCGGAATGGTCTCGCCGGGAAGGACGCGCAGCCGATCCCCGACCTGGACCTGCTCGGCAGGAATCTCTTTTTGGCCGTCCGCAGTGAGAAGACGGGCCGTCCGGGGTGTGAGATGAACCAGACGTTCGATGCCGGCCTGGGCCTTCGATACGGTCCATTCCTCTAAAAGAGCGCCGAGCTGCATGATGACAGCGACCTCGCCGGCAGCGAAGGTTTCTCCGATGCAGACAGAGGCGATCAGGGCCAGAGATACCAGAACATCCGCCTTGATATCAAAGGCTGTCATCAGGCCGATGATGGCCTCCAGGATAATGGGAATGCCGCACAGAAGGATAGCGACCCAGGCCGGATCAAAGGGAAGAGACGGAAAAAGCTCCAAAAGGCTGGCGAATAGAGCCAGGGCAGAGAGAACGAGACAGGCAATGTCTTTCTTTATGCCGCCTGTTTCTAAGAGAGCCTCCAGTTTTTTTAACCATACAGATAGGAACATTTGAGTTCTCCTTTCTTTTTTTATTTGACGTAACCCTATAAAACAACCTATACCCCTATAGGTATTGAATTGAGTTTATAATATACCCATAGGGGTATCACGTCAAGAGGGAATCTTTAAAAATCTTTAACGTAGATTGCTTGCTATTTCATGATTTTTTTGTAAAATGGTAACATAAGAAATGTGATAAGCCCCTTTGAAAGGAGAAAACAGTATGCCGCGTGAAGGATATATTACCAGACAGGATTTAAGAGATTATGAGCTTCAGAAGCAGGAGCTTGAGCAGGAACAGGAGCTGAACGTGGGAATGCAGGCTCGGCAGTTCAAAGGAGAGGAATGGGATGCTTTGCATAAGATGGAGGAGGATACGGAGCGTCTCACCGGTGATCGCAGAACCGCTTATCTCAGCAGCAAGACTAAGAAGGACTCCGAGATGATGCGGGAGGTCAAGGAAGCCCTGCAGAATGTGACAAATTTCTATACAGAGACCTCCATGGCAGCGACCCAGGCAGAATTCGAAGAGCAGCTGACCACGCTTCGGGGATACTATGATGATCTGAAAAAGAAATGCGGTACCTATCTGCGAGAGAAAAAGGGCGGCTGGAAACGGGTCTATCGCGGCGAGGGCTATCGCCGCTACCAGCTGGTCAAGAATGCGCAGACGAAGGCTTTGGCGGAGCTGGCGATCCTGGAGGGCAGGGCTCGGCTGGTCTTCGAGGCTTTTGCGGATGTTGAGGAGGAGAATGAGCGGCCCTTATGGGTCAATGTTCTGGCAGAGGCGCGTACGAGAAAGCTGGATCTCAGAAGGGAAGACGCCGGCCGTATAGAACATTGCGGCGGCAATACCAGCAATGTTCTGAAGCTGACGGCGCCGAACGGGGAGATCGCCTACATTAAGAAAAATGAAAAGAACGCACCGGCTGAACGAAAGGCCAGAGGTTTTATTGCCAATTATATGGAGACCAATTCGGCGAGGACGATGCTCTCGGAGGGCGTGACGGAGCAGGAGATTCAGGGCATGCTTTCCTTCCTGAATCGTTGCCTTACAAACAATCAGCCCATTCGGCGTTATTTCATAGAAAGCAATCAGGTCACGGCCGTTGATTTTGAGACGGGACGGGTCACAGCTGCATTATTCGCAGAGGCCCTCGGACAAGTTCATATCCAGATCCCGGAGGATCTGCAGAGGCTGTTTCGAACGCGTCATGCAGATCAGCTGATCAAGGAATTCGGCACCTTCTATTTCAGAAGCTATGTGTCCCATGGAATAGCGACAGATACGGTGCAGATGGATGAAAATTCGATCATTACCGATCGAAATGTAGCCACCTATCGCCTGGCAGAGCTTCTGGGGCTGACGGAACTGATTCCGGCGACGACGAAGGTAGCCTTTACCGATCAGGATGGAAAGGAACAGAGAGGAATCCTGATGGCGGAGGCCAGGGGAAAGGAGCTCTGGGAAGCCTGTGAGCAGGTGAGGAACAGTAAGAGAGGCCGGATTCCAGAACGGGTTTTCTTTGACAAGCATATCGTCTTTCAGATGAATTCCCTCCAGATCATGGATGTGATCGCAGGTCAGGTAGACCGTCATAATGGCAATATGATGCTGGAGTATGACGGGGAACGTATCATCAAGCTCAAGGGTATCGATAACGATCTGTGCTTTGGAAAGATGACCTATAAGGAGCTCCTGAAGCATCAGGATCCGGAGGGCAATATTAAGCCGCTGGAAGACAAAGACGGAATTAAGCTGAAGTTTATCGACAAGAAGGTCTATGAGAACGTATTGGCTTTGAATGATGAAATAATTCGGTATACCTTTGCGGATTTGCTGACAAAGGACGAGATGAAAGGGCTTTTAGACCGGCTGCACGGGGTACAGAAGCTGTTTCGCAGCATTCAGCCGAACGGGAAGGTTAAAATCTGCACGGAGGAGGAATTTACCGGCCACGATGCCTTTCGGGCGCAAAATTACCAGCCGAACTGCTATACAGGCCTATTAGTTTAAGAAAGCAACAGAGTAATCTATTGACGAATGTCCGAAATCGTACTAAGATATGCGAGGTACGATTTCGGACATTTCATATAATGGGGAAATTTGAGGATGAACATTCAGCTTTCTGAGCATTTTACTTATCAAAAACTTTTGCGTTTTACCATGCCCTCCATCGTCATGATGGTCTTTACCTCGATCTACGGTGTCGTAGACGGGGTCTTTGTATCAAATTATGTCGGTTCCCAGGCCTTTGCGGCGGTAAATCTGATCATGCCCTTTCTGATGATGCTGGGCGCCGTGGGCTTCATGATGGGAAGCGGCGGCAGCGCCCTGGTATCCTTTACCCTGGGAACCGGACAGGAGAAGCGAGCCAATGAAATTTTTTCCATGCTGGTCTATACCTTGATTCTTCTGGGCCTCCTTTTGATGGTGGGCGGCATGGCAGTGATGGAGCCGGTGGCGAGACTTCTGGGGGCCGATGAGGTGCTTTTGCCGCTATGCGTCAAATACGGACGCATCATTCTGGTGGCTCTGGTGCCCTTTATGCTGCAGAACACGTTTCAGAGCTTCATGGTAACGGCAGAGCGGCCGCATTTCGGCCTCTATATCACGATTGCGGCAGGCGTTGCCAATATGGTGCTGGATGCCCTCTTTATTGCCGTCTTTCATATGGGAGTTGCCGGTGCGGCCATTGCGACAGCCATCAGTCAATTTGTCGGCGGCATCGTACCGCTTCTCTACTTCATCCTGCCAAACCAAAGCCGGCTGCGGCTTTGCAGGGCGGATTTCGATGTCCGGGCGATTCTGAAGGCAGCGGCCAATGGTTCCTCGGAGTTTATGACAAATATTTCCATGTCCCTGGTGACGATGCTCTATAATTGGCAGCTGATGCGGCTGATGGGCTCCGACGGTGTGGCGGTCTACGGGGTCATTATGTATGTGGACTTTATCTTCGTGGCGATCTTCCTGGGCTACTCGATGGGCTGTGCCCCGATCATCGGCTACCATTACGGGGCAGGACACCGGGAGGAGCTGCAGGGGTTGTTCGGAAAAAGTCTTCGTCTCATCGGAACGGCAAATCTTGGCCTGACAGCGCTGGCTTGGGTTATGGCGCGGCCGCTGTCGATGATCTTTGTCTCCTATGATGCAAAGCTTCTTTCCATCACGGTCCACGCATTTTCGATCTTTCTGATATCTTTTTTGATGGTAGGCTTCAATATCTTCGCCTCGGCCTTTTTTACGGCTCTGAACGACGGCTTTACCTCGGCTCTGATCTCCTTTAGCCGAACCCTGGTCTTTGAGGTGATCGCGGTGCTGGTATTGCCGTTGCTTCTGGGAAATGACGGGATCTGGGGCGCCGTGATTGCGGCAGAATTCTTAGCCTTTTGTCTTTCGGCCTTCTGCCTTCTGAAAAAGGGAAAGAAATACGGATATTTACAGAAAAAATAAAAGGATAAAGGGGTCGGCTACTTCATATTGGCGAAGCGCTCGACAGCCTTTGTGAAGCTTTCGATGGTCTTGTCCGCGTCGCCATGCTCGATGCCGTCCCGGACACAGTGCTGGATATGACCTTCCAGAACGACCTGTCCGGCCTTATGAAGGGCAGATTTGGCGGCATTGATCTGGGAAAGAATATCTTCGCAGGGAACATCCTCATCGATCATCCGGTCAATGGCCTGTACCTGGCCGATGATCTTCTTCAGTCTGCGGTGTAAATTATCGGAATCCATGCATTGCTTCATGAAAGAAACCTCCGTGGGTATTATTTGGTTTCATTGTAACTGGATTTCCCGGGGCTGTCAAGGCACGTAGATTTTCCCTGTACAGGAAGAAAACCCTGGGGTATAATAAAAGGAAACGCTACAAGGAGCAAAACAATGTATAGAGAAGTTGCAAAATTGATTTTATACCGGGATCTGGGAGAGGACAGTATCCTTCGGAAGCTTTCCGGTATCTTTGAAGACTATGAGAAGGACGCCTGCAGTGCAGCGGAGCTGACGACTCGGATCTATGAGCAGATGAAGGCTCTTCTCGATTTGTCGACGGTCTATGGCTTTGATGAAAACCTCTGGCACAATTACCTGACCTTTATTCTTTTGACCAATGAGAATTCCTTCAGCATGACCAGCGAAAAGGTAGGAGCCAATGACGGTACCGTCAATCATTTCGCAAAGGCGGATTTCAAGGTTTTTAAAAAGCTTTTTGACTTTGATTTCAGCGCCATCGAGCGGGATCTGGAGATTGACTGCTTCAGCACCGTCTGCCATTACAAGGCCATCGGCAAGAAGGAGCGGATGTACAATAAGAATGTCAGCGAGAAGGTACAGGCCGTGAGCCGCCGGATCGAGCAGGCGAAGGATGAAGAGGAAATCTTTACCATCATTACCGATTTTTACAAGGCCTATGGCGTGGGAATGTTCGGCCTGAACAAGGCCTTCCGCATCAAGGCGGTGACGGACGGCGTGGAATTCCTGCCGGTCAATAACACCGAGCAGGTGCTTTTAAAAGACCTGGTGGGTTATGAAATTCAGAAGAAAAAGCTGGTTGACAATACCGAGGCTTTCGTAAAGGGTCTTCCGGCCAATAATGTGCTGCTGTTCGGCGACGCCGGTACCGGCAAATCCACCAGCATCAAGGCCATTCTGAACGAATATTACGATCAGGGCCTGCGTATGATTGAGATTTACAAGCACCAGTTCCAGGATCTGTCCAACGTCATTGCCCGGATCAAGAACCGGAACTACCGCTTTATCATTTACATGGACGACCTTTCCTTCGAGGAGTTCGAGATCGAGTACAAGTTCCTGAAGGCCGTCATTGAGGGCGGCATGGAGACCAAGCCGGACAATGTCCTGATCTATGCCACCTCCAACCGCCGCCACCTGATCCGCGAGACCTGGGGCGACCGCAGTGACATGGAGCAGGACGAGGGTATGCACCGGTCTGACACCATGCAGGAGAAGCTGTCCCTGGTGGCCCGCTTCGGTGTGACCATCAACTTCTCCAAGCCCACCCAGAAGGAATACTTCCAGATTGTCACGGAGCTGGCAAAGCGCTACCCGGAGATTACATTGACCGACGAGCAGCTTTGCGCCGAGGCCAACAAGTGGGAGCTGAGCCACGGCGGTATCTCCGGAAGAACGGCGCAGCAGTTTATCAATTATCTGGCGGGAAAGTCGGAGAACGCGTAAGAGAATAGAAAATATGTAGCAGGAGGTGCGGATGTGCATCTCCTGTTTTGCGTTTGCAATCAATAAGTCAAAAGTCTCCTGATACTATATAGTTAGGAAAATGCTGATTTAATCAGCATTTCCTTAGTTTATGGAGGAAACGGGCCGGGCGTGCATGATGCAAAAGCGATGCAAGTATGATACACTCTATTATATAAAAGGAGAGAATACGATGCTGCAAATTTTAGTGGTGGAGGACGAACACTCCATTTCGAATTTGATAAAGGTGAATCTGACCAGGGACGGATACGCCTGTGATTGCGTCTATGACGGGCTGGCGGCGGTGGATATGCTGGATAAAAAGCCCTACGATCTGGTGCTCCTGGACATCATGCTGCCTGGAGCGGACGGTTACGAGGTCATGGACTATATCGCGCCGCTGGAGATTCCGGTGATTTTCCTGACGGCGAAAGCAAGCGTGGCGGATAGGGTAAAAGGCCTCCGCATGGGCGCGGACGATTACCTGACCAAACCCTTCGAAATCATTGAGCTGCTGGCCCGGGTAGAATCGGTGCTGCGGCGCTATCACAAGACCGAGCAGGTAGTGACCGAGGGCGATCTGGTCATCGACACGGCCTCCCGGACGGTCACGAAGCACGGCGAGGCCATCAGCCTTACGAAAAAGGAATTTGACCTGCTCCTGCTCTTTGTGCGCAATAAAAATATCGCCCTATACCGGGAGACCATCTACGAGCGTATCTGGGGCGGCGAATACATGGGCGACAGCCGGACTGTGGACCTGCATGTGCAGCGGATGCGGAAAAAGGCGGGCCTGGAGGAGCAGATTCAGACCGTGTATAAAGTAGGATACCGTTATTGCCCCTAGGGCGCGGATAAAGGAGACCATATGAAATTTTCCTGGAAAATCAGTATTTCCATGCTGGTCATCAGCATGCTGGTGATGGGACTGGGTGGCTATGCACTCTTGGGCGCTCTGTTTTCGTCGTCCTGGCAGCGGGAGACAAGGAACGCGGCGGAGGAAAACCGGATGCTGGCCTATTCCTTTGTGGCCTACTGGAACACCACGGTACAGGAATGGAATAATTTTACAGACGAAGAAATCCAGAAGACGGCGGAGGCCATGTCTCTGGGAATGACGGACAGCGGCCTGACCTTCCGTATCTATGACGGGGACGGCCAGCCTCTCTACTTGGAAAAACAGATTCCCTACGATCAGGAGAAGGAAAAAGACACCAAAAAACTCATCGAAGCCGTGTCTGGGGAAAATCGAGTCCGGGAGCTCCGGGAGGAAAACGGCTCCTACGAGCTGGCCACCATGAGCAGCTTAAGCCTCGGGGAAAAGCGGGTCATTTACCTGGAAAGCGACCGGGACGTGACGGCCCTCTTCACAGACCGGGCGGATCAATACCGCATTTATCGGCGCTGGATGATCGCGATCCTGCTTCTGGAGTTGCCGGTCTGCTATGCCCTGACCGTGTGGCTTCTGCGCCCCTTACGCCGCCTTTCCCGGGCCACCCGCCGCATTGCCAGCGGCAATATGGAGGTCCGAGCCAAAGTGGAGTCCGACGACGAAGTAGGCCAGCTGACCCGGGACTTCAACCGGATGGCCGACCATCTGGAGCAGCAGTTTACGGAGCTTCAGGACACAGCCAGACGGCAGGAGGATTTCATCGGCAGCTTTGCCCATGAGCTGAAGACGCCCCTGACCTCCATGATCGGCTACTCCGACATGCTGCGAAGCCGGGAGATGACCGAGGAGGAGCGCTTCGACGCAGCCAACTACATTTTCAAAGAAGGAAAACGACTGGAGGCCCTGTCCTTCAAGCTGCTGGATCTGATGGTACTGCGCCACCAGGAATTCCAGAAAAAGCCCGTATCCACGACATGGCTGGCAGACGAAGTCGGTGGGATTCTGGAGCCGACCCTGAAGGAAAAGGAAATCGAATTTCAGACCTCGGTTCAGGATACCCGCCTGAAAATGGAGCCGGATCTGATGAAAACCGTACTGATGAACCTGCTGGACAATGGCCGGAAGGCCATGGAGGGCGGCGTAGCCCCGAAGCGCCTGTTCCTGATAGGCCGCCCGGAAAAGGACGGCTATGCTTTTTACGTACATGACACCGGCAAGGGCATCCCGACAGAGGAGCTGTCCCGGATCACCGAAGCCTTTTATATGGTAGACAAATCCCGCGCCCGCAAGCAGGGCGGTGCAGGCTTAGGCCTGTCCATCTGCGCGGAAATCGTACAGCGCCACGGCGGCAGGCTGTCCTTCCAGAGCGAGGAGGGCAAGGGCACCCTGGCCCGCGTCTGGCTTCCAGGAAAGGAGGAAGAACCGGCATGAAAAAAGAGCGGGGAAAAAGAAGAAAAAGCTGGCTTCTGGCGCTGGGCGCTGTGGCACTGGTGGCAGCCGTGGGCTTTGGCGTGCCTTATACACTACGAAATTTAGAGGACGTGAAGCGGCTGTCCGAGGTGACCACCGAAGAAGCGGCCGAGGTGCGTATCACGCCTCAGACGGAGCTTGGAATCGCGGAGAAAGCCGAGCTTTTCCAGAGTGCGGACGCGAACAGCACCGTACTGGAAAAGGGGAAAAATTATGACGCGGCAGGAAGCCTTGCGAAAGCAGAGGAGGAACTTAAGACCCTCAGCGAAATGGGCGTGCTGGACGAGACTTTCCAGACAGCCAGAATCACAGAGAATGAAGCAGAACAGAGCGTCACACCGATTTTCTACATCGATCCCAGCGGTGAAAAATCCATGATTGTCTGGATGCTGGGCTTTCAGATGGAGACGGAAGACGATAGATGGTTACTGGAAGCCGTCCAGGACGACGAGAGCGGCAAATTCCTGGGGCTGGACGTCCAGAGATGGAACGAGAGCTATTATAATGGAGTCATCACCGACGTGGACGCCGAAGCGAGCGTCGGCAGTGCCGAAAACTCTGAAGAAAGCGAGCCAGTCGAGACAGTGGCCCTTATAGATCGGGCCGAAAAATTCGGCGACTACCTGGGCCTGACCGTAGAACGCGTCACCCAGAACTGGGAACTGGCAGAAACCGCCCTGTCCGAAGAAGACCAGGCCACCTATGAAAAACAAGTCCGCTTCTACGAAAAAAAAGGCTACACGGAAGAAGAAGCCAGAAAAAAAGTAAGCGAAGAATGGGGCCTGACCGACGCCACCCCCGACGGATCCGAGACCGCCCAGGTCATCTACCGCGAAGGCAACAACGCCCAGGTCAGCTACTACATCCGCCTAGGGCAGAACAGCCTGGCGATCTACCTCGACCTATAAGAAGGTTTACAAATCCGTCCTAATATGCTATTTTTTTAAGGAAATGTTATGTATAAGAGGCAAAGGAGAAAAATCATGAATTTCCTGGAAGAGCGGATTTTGAAAGACGGTATCGTAAAAGAGGGCAATGTCCTGAAGGTAGACAGCTTTTTGAACCATCAGATGGATATCAACCTCTTTAAGCAGATGGGCGAGGAGTTTAAGAAGCGCTTCGCGGACAAAAATATCAATAAAATCATGACCATCGAGGCATCCGGCATCGGCATCGCCTGCGTGGTAGCCAGCTACTTCGATGTGCCGGTAGTATTCGCAAAGAAGAGCCAGAGCATCAACATCGACGGAGACGTCTACGTGGCTGAGGTAGAGTCCTTCACCCATAAGAACAAGAATCAGGTTATCGTATCCAAGCGTTTCTTAGGACCGGAGGATCACGTGCTGATCATCGACGACTTTCTGGCAAATGGCTGCGCGCTGCAGGGCCTGATTTCCATCGTGGTACAGGCAGGCGGCACGGTCGAGGGTATCGGTATCGCCGTAGAGAAGGGCTTCCAGTCCGGCGGACGGATGATCCGCAACCTTGGTTATCAGCTGGAGTCCCTGGCTATCGTAGAGAGCATGGACGCAGCGACCGGAACCGTGAAATTCCGTGACCAGAGTGAAGTGGAATAGATATCAGATTAGAAGAAAAAACTATGAGTGAAAAAATCGTATTCTGCAAAGGCGGCGGCTGTACAGCAAAACTGGGAGCCGGCGTTTTAAGTCATGTCCTGGAAAAGCTGCCGAAGGGTGCGGCGGATGAAAATCTCCTGGTGGGCTACGACAGCAAGGATGACGCGGCGGTGTATCGCATCAGCGACGACACAGCGGTAGTTCAGACTCTGGACTTCTTTCCGCCGATGGTGGACGACCCGTATACCTTCGGGAAAATCGCGGCGGCCAACGCCTTAAGCGATATCTACGCCATGGGCGGCGACGTAAAAACTGCCCTCAACATCGTCTGTTTCCCCGAGTCCGCGGATCTGAATATCCTGGGCGAAATCATGCGGGGCGGATCCGAGAAGGTGCTGGAGGCCGGAGGCATCCTGGCGGGCGGCCATTCCATCAACGATACGGATGTGAAATACGGCCTGTCGGTCATGGGACTGGTACACCCGGATCATATCTGGTCCAATAATGGCGGCAGACCCGGCGACAAGCTGATTTTCACAAAAAAGCTGGGCGTCGGCATCGTCTGCACGGCCAACCGGGTGGGTGAGGCTTCCAAAGAGGCCATGGCGGAGGCAATCGCGTCCATGACGATGCTAAATAAAACGGCCTCTATGATAGGAAGAAACTATGACATTCACGCCTGCACCGACGTGACGGGCTTCGGTTTTCTGGGTCATCTCCATGAAATGATGGATGGAAAGCTGTCCTGTCGAATTCAGGCGGAGAAGGTGCCGCGCATTGAAGGGGCTCTGCATCATGCCGATGAATTTCTGCTGACGGCGGCAGGACAGAAGAATCGAAACCACGTGGAAAAATATGTAAAATTTGAGAATGTCACATTTGCTATGGAGGAGCTGCTCTTTGATCCGCAGACTTCCGGCGGCCTGCTGTTCGCAGTGGATGCGGATAAGGCGGAGAGCCTGCGAGATGAACTTCGGGCGGCGGGACTTCCGGCGGAGATGGTGGGCGAGATTGTGGAGCGCACGGAGCCGGAGATCCTGGTCGTTGGAGTGTAGATGACCGGAGAGCTCCCAGGGGATAATATTTACAAAGAGATATTTGGTATAAAAAAAGACAGGAGGAAATGCAACATGATTCAGGTAAACGCACTGGGCGATGCCTGCCCGATTCCCGTGGTAAAGACGAAGAAAGCCATCGAGCAGCTGGGCGGCAGCGGCGTGGTAGAGACGCTGGTGGACAATGAGATTGCGGTTCAGAACCTGACCAAGATGGCGAACCAGAAGGGGTACAAGGTCAGCTCCAAAAAGCTGGCTGACAAGCAGTATCAGGTTGTGATGGAGATTGGCGAAGACGCTTCGGATAAGCAGACTGCGCCGGAGACAGCGGAGCCGGAAACCTGCGTGCCGGATGCCAGAGACAACACGGTTGTGGTGATTTCCTCCGCTGCCATGGGCGAGGGCGATCCGGAGCTTGGAAAGATCCTGATCAAGGGCTTTATCTATGCCCTGACGCAGCTTGACACGCTGCCGAAGACTATGCTGTTCTACAACGGCGGCGCTCATCTGACCTGCGAGGATTCCGCGTCCCTGGAGGATCTGAAATCTCTGGAGGCTCAGGGCGTGCAGATTCTGACCTGCGGCACCTGCCTGAATCACTATGGCCTCACTGATAAGCTGAAGGTGGGCGAGGTGACGAACATGTACGTCATCGCCGAGACTATGGCTGGCGCGTCCAAGATCATTAAGCCATGATTTATTTTGATAATGCGGCAACGACGCTCCGCAAGCCGGACTGCGTAAAAGAGGCGGTCTTACAGGCCATGGATGCCATGGGCAATTCGGGCCGGGGCGTCCATGACGCTTCCCTGTACGCGGGACGGACCATTTACCGGGCCCGGGAGGCGCTGGCGAAGTTCTTCGGAGCAGGCGCACCGGAAAACGTGGCTTTCACAGCCAATGCCACCGAGAGTCTGAATCTGGCCATCGGCGGGCTGCTGCGTCCAGGGGATCATGTGATTACCACAGTGTGTGAGCATAATTCGGTGCTGCGGCCGCTGTATCGGATGAATGTGGTGGAGCTGTCACTGCTTCCTATAAAAAATGGAAGAGGAGTAGAGACAGGAGCTATAAGAAAACAGGGGGAAAATGGAAATGTAGAGACCGCAGAGAAAGTTAATGCAAAAGAGGAGCGGTATACCGGAATCCTGGATTACGACGGTCTGGGATCTCTGCTTCGTCCGAACACAAAAGCCCTGGTTATCACCCACGCCTCCAACCTGACCGGCAACCTCACCGACCTGAAGCAGGCAGGAGCCTTCGCAAAAAAGCACGGCCTTTTGCTTATCGTAGACGCTGCCCAGACAGCAGGCGCAGTTCCTATCGATATGGAAAATATGGGGATCGACGTCCTGTGCTTCACCGGTCACAAAGGTCTCTACGGCCCCCAGGGAACCGGCGGCATCTGTGTCCGTCCGGGGCTGACACTTCGCCCGTTAAAGGTAGGCGGCAGCGGCGTCCACAGCTTCGACAGAGAGCATCCGAAGGAGATGCCCGAAGCCCTGGAAGCCGGAACTTTGAATGGGCACGGCATTGCGGGGCTGGGCGCGGCGGCGCAGTGGCTGCTGGAGACAGGCGTAGAGCAGGTTCGCATGAAAGAGCAGCAGCTTTTAAAGCGGTTTGTGACGGGGGTGCGGGATATTGAGGGCGTGATCCTCTACGGCGACCCGGATCTGACGAAGCGCACCGCAATTCAGTCTCTGAATATCTGCGATTACGATTCCGCGCGGGTCTGCGACTGGCTCTATGAAGATTACGGGATCGCAGTTCGCGGCGGAGCCCATTGCGCGCCTCTGATGCACGAAGCCCTCGGCACAAAGGAGCAGGGCGCGGTGCGGTTCAGCTTTTCCTATTTTAATGTGGAAGCGGAAGTGGACGCGGCCATCGAAGCCATCCGGGAGCTGGCGGAGGAATAGACCATGCGAAAAAAGACAGAAGCCCTGATTATTTCCTTCGGAACCACTACCGAGGCGATGAAAATGGAGCGCTGGTGCGAGAAATGCAGCCTCCCCGGCAGACTGATTCCGATTCCCCGGGAGATTACGGCAGGCTGCGGCATGGCCTGGAAGGCGAAGCCCGGAGACAAGGAGCTGCTGCAGCGGGAGATGCTGGCGCATGCGATTCGGTGGGAAGGTATGTATACCCTGAAATTATAAAAGTAACACAAGAGTAATAAGTAACAAATATATCAAATCTACTGAATAAGGAGAAACGCGTTATGAAGGAAACACAACCCAAGAAAGCAGAGTACGATTTTTACGGCAAGCTGCCCTTTCGGAAAGCCTTCCCCTTAGGCCTGCAGCATGTGCTGGCCATGTTTGTGGGCAATCTGACCCCGATCCTGATTATCACAGGAGCCTGCGGCATCGGAAGCGGCACCGAATTTGCGGACGTGCAGGTAGCGCTTCTGCAGAACGCCATGCTGGTGGCAGGTCTGGTGACTCTGGTACAGCTCTATGCCATTGGTCCGGTGGGCGGTAAGGTACCGATTATCATGGGAACCAGTTCCGGCTTCATCGGTGTCTGTAACAGTGTAGCGGGCGTTATGGGCGGCGGCGTGCTGGCTTACGGCGCTATCCTGGGCGCGTCCCTGATCGGCGGCCTCTTCGAGGGTGTGCTCGGCGCCATGCTGAAGCCTCTTCGGAAATTTTTCCCGGCAGTGGTGACCGGTACGGTTGTTCTTTCCATCGGTCTGTCCCTGATCTCTGTAGGCGTGGCTTCCTTTGGAGGCGGCAGCTCGGCCAAGGATTATGGCTCCGTGGAGAATCTTCTCCTTGGAACACTGGTTCTCGTCGTCATCATTACTTTGAAGCACGGTACCAAGGGAATGACCAGTGTATCCGCAATCCTGATTGGAATCATCGTGGGTTATATCGTAGCAGCGATTATGGCTGCAGTCCTTCCGACTACAGGTGTGACCGCAGACGGAGTCGAGTATACCAAGGCCTGGGTTTTAAACTGGGACAAGGTAGCGCAGGCAAAATGGTTTGCCGTACCGGCTCTGATGCCTGTGAAGCTGGTCTTTGATGCCAGAGCCATCATTCCGGTACTGATCATGTTTATCGTGACAGCAGTGGAGACCGTCGGTGACATCTCCGGCGTCATGGAGGGCGGCATGGGTCGTGAGGCTACGGATTCCGAGCTGGCAGGCGGCGTCATCTGTGACGGCCTTGGCTCCTCCTTTGCAGCGATCTTCGGTGTCCTGCCGAATACCTCCTTCAGCCAGAACGTAGGACTGGTGACGATGACCAAGGTCGTAAACCGTTTTGCCCTGGCGACCGGAGCCATCTTCCTGGTGCTCTGCGGCCTCTTTCCGAAGCTTTCGGCTCTGATTTCCATCATGCCCCAGAGCGTTCTGGGCGGCGCGGCCGTGATGATGTTCTCATCCATCGTGGTTAGCGGAATTGGCCTGATTACGAAAGAAAAAATGACGGTTCGCAATACCACCATTGTATCCGTTGCCCTGGGTCTGGGCTACGGTCTCGGCGCCAACAGCGGTGTCCTGGCAGGACTGCCCCAGAGCGTCCAGCTGATTTTTGGCGGCTCGGGTATTGTACCGGCGGCCCTGGTGGCCATCGTATTGAATATCGTTCTCCCGAAGGAGGAGTAGTATGATCAAGATAAGAGAATACGTAAAGGCAGAGAGTCTCGAAGAGGCCTGGGAACTGAACCAGAAGCGCACGAACAAAATCCTGGGCGGCATGCTCTGGCTTCGCATGGGAAACCGGAATATGCAAAAGGCCATCGATCTATCCGGCTTAGGCTTAGATACCATCGAGGAGACGGAAAGCACGTTTTCCATCGGAGCCATGGTAACCCTGCGGCAAATGGAATTGCACGAAGGCTTAAATGCCTTATGCGAAAACCTGCTCCACGATGCGGTCTGCGATATCGTGGGCACCCAGTTCCGCAATCTGGCCACGGTAGGCGGCAGTATCTTCGGACGTTTCGGCTTTTCTGATGTCATGACGGCCTTTCTGGCACTGGATTCCTATGTGGAGCTCTACAAGGGCGGCACGGTTCCAATGGAAGAATTTGTAAAAAGGAAGCGGGACAATGATATCCTGGTTCGCATCATTGTGAAAAAACAGGCAGGCCATTTCGCCTACCTGTCTCACCGCAATACACGAACCGATTTCCCGGTGCTGACGGTAGCGGTATCCGACTGCGGCGGCGTGAAAAAGGCTGTGATTGGAGCAAGACCGGGCATCGCCAGGCTTTATGAAATAGAAACGATGGACGACGAGACGGCGGCGCGGCTGGCAGAGGAAACCTCTTTCCAGAGCAATATGCGCGCGTCGGATACCTTCCGCAGACATCTGGCGGGCGTACTGCTGCGCCGTGCTTTTGCGGCAGTAGAGGGAAAGGAGTGAGGCTGACATGATCGTAACCATTACATTAAACGGAAAAAAGGTCGTGGACGACGTGGTGGCTGACCAGACCCTCTATAATTTCGTGCGGGAGCATGGCTGTTACAGCGTAAAATGCGGCTGTGAGACCACCAATTGCGGCCTTTGTACGGTATTCCTGGACGGCACACCGGTGCTTTCCTGCGCGGTGCTGACGGCTAGGGCGGACGGCCATCAGGTGGAGACCCTGGAGGGGCTTCAGAAGGAAGCAGAAGAGTTTGGTACCTTTATCGCGGATCAGGGCGCGGAGCAATGCGGTTTTTGCAATCCGGGCATGATCATGAATGCCATCGCGCTCTTTCGGGAAAATCCGGAACCCACCGATGAGGAAATCAAAGCTTACCTGGCAGGCAATCTTTGCCGCTGCTCGGGCTACGAGGGACAGCTTCGCGGCATGCACGCATTTATCGAGTATAAGAAGAACGGAGGTGCCGTATGCGGGAAGTAGGAAAGCGGGAACGTAAAAAAGACGCGCTTGCGCTGGTGACCGGCCAGCCGGTCTATGTGGACGATATTGCCCCGAAGGACTGCCTGATAATCAAGCTGCTTCGGAGCCCCCACGCCAATGCCATCGTGGAGGAGGTAAACTGCGCAGCTGCCAT
This sequence comes from Alistipes onderdonkii, assembly GCA_963621925.1. Taxonomy (GTDB): domain Bacteria; phylum Bacillota; class Clostridia; order Lachnospirales; family Lachnospiraceae; genus Laedolimicola. The sequence goes on from CAVFGF010000008.1 coordinate 28,835, forward strand.
GAAGGTTCCCGGCATCAAAGCGGTCTATACCTGGAAGGACGTGCCGAAGCATCGCTTTGCGACAGCGGGACAGACCTATCCGGAGTGGAGCCCCTATGATCATCTGATCCTTGATCAGCATGTGCGCTTCGTGGGTGACCCGGTGGCCATCGTGGTGGGCGCGGATGAGGCCTGCGTAGACAAGGCCCTGCGTGTGATTCGTGTGAAGTATCAGGTACTTCCGGCGGTGCTGGATTATCACGACGCCATCGACAATGAGGTGCTGGTTCACCCGGAGGACAATTGGGAGTCCAAGTTCCCGGTGGGCGCGGACAACAAACGAAATCTCTGCTCCCATATGGAGGATGGGGAAGGGGATGTGGAGGCGATTCTTAAGGACTGCGACATCACCCTGAAGCATACCTATCATGTTCCGGCGGTCAATCAGGCCATGATGGAGACCTTCCGGACCTATTGCTATATCGACACTTACGGAAGACTGGTGGTAGTCAGCTCCACCCAGATCGTGTTCCATGTGCGGAGAATCATTTCCACGGCTCTCGGGATTCCCAAGGCGAAGGTGCGGGCCATGAAGCCCCGGATCGGCGGAGGCTTCGGGGCAAAGCAGACCGTTGTGTCGGAGATTTATCCGGCCTTCGTTACCTGGATGCTGAAGAAACCGTCGAAAATCATTTATACCAGAAAAGAAAGCCAGATCGCAGGCTCACCCCGTCACGAGATGGACGTGACCGTGCGTCTGGGTGCGGATAAGGATGGAACCATTCGTGCCATCGACCTTTACAACCTGTCCAATACGGGCGCTTACGGTGACCATGGCCCCACCACAGCGGGCCTGACCGGCCACAAGGCCATTCCGCTGTATACCGCCAATCTGGAGGCCTTCCGTCATGTCTTTGACGTTGTCTACACGAATACCCTGGCCACAGGCGCGTACCGTGGCTACGGGGCGACCCAGGGCATCTTTGCTCTGGAGTCTATCGTCAATGAGCTGGCCGGAATGCTGAAGATGGATCCGGTGGAGCTGCGCCTGAAAAATATGGTACGGCAGAAGATGAAGATGCCGGCTTATTACGGCGAGATCGCGGAGAGCTGTCGCCTGGATGAATGCCTGACCCGTGCCGCAGAAATGATCGGCTGGAAAGAAAAGTATCCGGCTTTGGATCTCGGAAACGGAAAGGTTCGGGCTGTCGGCATCGCAATGGCCATGCAGGGCTCCTGTATCTCCAACGTCGACGTAGGCTCCGCCACCATCATGCTGAACGAGGACGGCAGCTTCAGACTTGCCATCGCGGCAGCGGATATGGGAACGGGCTGTGATACGATATTGGCTCAGATGGCGGCGGACTGCCTTCATGTGACCACCGACGAAATCTTCGTGTCGGGCGCGGATACGGACAGCTCGCCCTACGATTCCGGCTCCTATGCCTCCAGCACCACCTACATCACCGGTCAGGCGGTGGTGAAAGCGGCCACCGAGCTGGAGCAGCGCATCTGCCAGGTGGCAGCCGGTATGCTGGAATGCGACCCGGAGGATGTGGAGTTCGACGGACGCAAGGCCACGGACACGAAGACAGGCAAAGCCGTCACCAGCGAGGAAATCGGCTTCAAGGCTCAGGTTTGCAATGAAATCGCCCTGCAGGTGACGGCCAGCCACAGTTCTCCGGTCTCTCCGCCTCCCTATATGGCAGGCGCGGTGGAGATCGAGCTGGACAAGGAAACCGGCCATGTGGAGATCCTGGACTATGCAGCTGTCGTAGACTGCGGTACGGTGGTGAACCCGAACCTGGCTACCGTGCAGGTGGAGGGCGGCCTCGGCCAGGGCATCGGTATGACTCTGTACGAGAATATTCAGTATACACCCAAGGGACAGCTTATCAATAGCTCCCTGATGCAATATAAGATCCCGACCCGCCAGGATATGGGACATCTGCGGGTAGAATTTAAGCCAAGCTATGAGCTTACGGGTCCCTTCGGTGTCAAATCCATCGGCGAGATCGTCATCAACACCCCGGCTCCGGCCCTGGCTCACGCCATCTATAACGCCACGGGCGTATGGCATCGGAATCTGCCGATTACCAGTGAGAAGATTGCGTTGGGGACGGACTGATTATTTGAAAATATGTTAAAGAAATTTGTAAATGAGAAATGGGTGGAGCGGGCATCGTTGCTGGAAGCACTGGGGCTGGCAGAACACAGAGATATTCGTGTCGTTTCGCTCGTTGGTGCGGGCGGAAAAACCACCTGCCTGCGCCGCCTTCAGATGGAATGTAAAAAACTGGGAATCTTGGCCGCCGCAGGCACCACCACCCATCTTCAATACGAAAGAAACGAATCCTTCCTGGATCGCCCGGACATGGACGCAGCCCGGGAAATTCTTGAAAAAACAGGCACTCTCTGGATGGGAGAGCCTGTTTCTGACTGGAAATGCAAGGCTCTTCCGGAGGACTTTTACCGGAAACTGCTGGCGGAGGGCGTGTGTCTGCTTCTGGAAGCGGACGGGGCCAAAGGCTATCCGGTGAAAGCGCCCAGAGACGGCGAACCGGTACTTTTACCGGAGACAGGGTTGGTGCTCTGCGTATATGGATTGGACGCAGTGGGGCAGCCTATCAAAGATGCGTGCTGTCGCGTGGAGCAGGTTTGCGCCATTCTTGGAAAGCAGGAGACGGAAGTCTTGACGGCAGAAGATCTGGCGAAGCTGGCGGACAGCCCTTGCGGTGGCCGAAAGGGTGTGGAGTCTGGCATGCGCTATGCGGTGTTGCTTAACAAGGCGGATACACCGGAGCGGGAAGACGCGGCGCTGGAGGCAGCCCTACAAATACGAAAATTAGAAAATGAGCTGATAAACGCAAAACATTTCGGAAGCGCAGAATGGAGGGAGAGTGTGATTCTTACGGCCTCTCACTTAATGCCGCCCTGGAATCCGCAGGTAAGAGGAGAAGCAAAGTGAAGATATTGATCAAAGGCGCCGGCGACCTGGCCACGGGTGTGGCCTGGGAGCTCTTTCAGGCGGGTCATCAGATTATCATGACAGAAACCGCCGTGCCCCTGACGGTTCGCCGCCAGGTGGCCTATTCCCGTGCGGTCTATGAGGGCCGGGCGGAGGTAGAGGGCGTGACAGGCGTACTGGCGAAGACGGCGGAGGAGGCAATAGCACTGGCCGGTCAGGGCGTCATCGGCGTTCTGGTGGATCCGGAGGCGGCGGTGCGGCAGGTCTGGAAGCCCGAGGTGGTCATCGACGCCATCATGGCGAAAAAGAATATCGGAACAGGCCTTAAGGACGCGCCCCTGGTGCTGGCCCTGGGCCCCGGCTTCACGGCAGGAAAGGACTGCCACGCCGTCATTGAGACCATGCGGGGCGAAAATCTGGGCCGCCCTATCTACAAGGGCAGCGCCATCCCGAATACGGGTGTGCCGGGCATGGTGGGCGGCTATGCCATCGAGCGGCTTATAAAAGCCTCTGCGGACGGCCTCATGGAGCCGGTGGCAGCCATCGGCGATATCGTGGAGAAGGGCAGCATTCTGGCCTACACAGGCGGCCAGCCGGTCCATGCGCAGATTGACGGCATCATCCGCGGTATGCTGCAGGCAGGCGTGCCGGTGACTGCAGGCATGAAAATCGGTGACGTGGATCCGAGAAAGGATACCAGCCTGGTTTACCTGATTTCCGATAAGTCCCATAAGATAGGGCGGGGCTGCGTGGAAGCGGTTCGTACACTCCTGCAGCGGCAGTTCGGTATCGTGGTGCTGGCAGCAGGCTTGTCCAGCCGCTACGGCGGAAATAAGCTGTTGGAGGAGCGCATTTCAGAAAATCAGGTATATACAAAAATGCAGGAATGCGGAAAAACGAACCAGAATCGGGAGATATCTGTTCAAACTAAAAATAAAAAAGTGGAGGAGTTAGAGGTATCAAAGCCACTATATGAGATAACACTGGACAAGCTGACTCAGTTCCCCGACTGCATCCGCGTGGTCGTCACCCGCTTCGACGAGATCGAAGCCGCCGCGAAGCAGCGCGGCATGGTGGTCGTGGAAAACGGCGCACCGGAGCTTGGCATCAGCCATTCCCTGCATCTGGGCTTGCTGGCCTGCCTGGAGCGGAATCCCTACCTGCGGGGCGTCCTCTTTATGGTCTGCGACCAGCCTTATCTGCGCACGGAGACCATCGAACGGATGCTGGAGGAGGGCCTGGCCCATCCACAGGCTATCGTCTGTGCCTCTCACGAAGGACGGCGCGGCAACCCGGTACTCTGGGATACCTGCTACATGAGTGAACTCCTTTCTCTGACCGGCGACGTAGGCGGCCGCCAGATCATCAAAAAGTACCCGGAAATGGTGCGGCTGGTGGAATGTGGGGAAAACGAGCTCCAGGATGTGGATATTCGTACCGAAAAATAAATCCAAGTGTGGACAAAACAAAAGTAAGATAGAGTATGAGCAATTTATTTTACGCATTACAGGAAAATAAAAATCGAAAGGAAAAGCGAGTGCTGACTATCATAAAGGGCCCGCACACCGGCGAAAAGGCCTTCTTCGCCGAGGGTGAGCTTCTCTGGCAGCACCCGGAAAACGGCTTTTTCACCGAACACCGGGAAGCGATGGAGCAGATCCGCACCAGCGGCCAGCAGGAACTCCTGGGGGAAACCATTTTCTGTGACTGCCTGGGAGATGAGAAGAAGCTGGTCATCTGCGGCGCGGGTCATGTGGGCGTGGCGCTGCTTCGGATGGCGCTGATGCTGGGCTTCGACACGACGGTTCTGGAGGACCGTCCATCCTTCGCCGACGCGGCCCGACGGGCCGGAGCGAAGCGAGTAATCTGCGACAGCTTCGAACAGGGTCTGGACGCAGTGGACAGCGACGAGGATACCTACTTTGTGGTCATGAGCCGCGGACACCGCTATGATTTGATTTGCCTGGAAAAAATTGTAAAGAAAACCTATGCTTATCTGGGCATGATGGGAAGCCGGGGACGTTCAGCGCTGGTGAAAAAGAACCTGCTGGAGCAGGGCGTCCCGGCGGAGCAGGTGGAAAGCCTTCACGCCCCCATCGGCCTGACCATTCACGCGGAGACGCCGGAGGAGATCGCGGTGTCGATTCTGGGCGAAATCATTTCCATCAAAAATCAGGAAAAAAAGACCTGCGGCTTCTCGGAGGAGCAGATGGCGCTCCTGCAGGATGAGACAGACGCCCGGGCCCGGGTGCTCTGTACTATCGTAGACCGTCATGGCTCCGCACCCCGCAGCATCGGCACGAAAATGCTGGTTCTGGAGGACGGTACCGTCTCCGGCACCATCGGCGGCGGCTGTGTGGAGGCGGGCGTCAAGGAGAAAGCCCGCTGGCTTATGCATGACGAGACCCGGCAGCAGGACGTGATCCGCGTCAGTATGACGGCCTGCGAAGCCGAGGAGGAAGGCATGGTCTGCGGCGGCGTCATCGACGTGCTGCTGGAGAAGAGCTGAAAGGAAAACAGGAACTTTTGGCCACGAAACAGGGAACGGAAAGTGTAAAATCTGGCAAATATAATTTTTATATGATACAAACATGATGCATGGCGCGCCTAAACTATGTTTCAAGAGGTGAGAGACATGCAGCGTGGATATGCATACGAACAGTCCAGTGACAGAAACAAAAGTGCAAGAGCCGGAAACGGCGGACATGCTTACAGAATACAGGAAAGCGGGAGAGCCGGGGAAGATTACGCCGAGAGACGCCCAGGGCGCTCCACAGCCCGGCGACATCGTCGTCAACGACGGATTTACCGAAGTATCCTGGCGATTTGGATCCTAGCCTTTCTCATAGGCCTGCTCTGCGGCAAAATCGTATTTGCGAAGGAGACGGGTCTGCTGGCGCGGGCGGAGGCCGCAAGGACGGTGGAAAATGACGGGAATATGGAAGGCAGGACAGAAGAGAGTGGCGGCGCTGTCGGAGCGGCAGACGGGCTTCAGACAGCCTCCGCAGAGGACGCCGACTCCTGGCAGCTGACTTTGGTCAACGCCGACCATCCCATGGAAGAAGGCTATCGGCCCCAGGTTTCTGAAATCGAGAATAATTACTATTTTGACAGCCGTGCCGTGGCGGACCTGCAGCAGATGCTGGCCGACGGCCGGAAAGAAGGTCTGGACTTCTGGATTTGTTCGGCTTACCGGACCATCGAGAAGCAGACAGACCTCTATAACAATAAGGTGAGCCGCCTGCAGGCCGAGGGATTAAGCTATGATGAGGCCTACGAGCAGGCCGGAACTGTCGTGGCTTATCCGGGCACCAGCGAGCACAATCTTGGCCTGGCGGCGGACATCGTGGCCAGAAGCTACCAGCTGCTGGATGACAAGCAGGCCGACACGCCCGAGGCCAAGTGGCTCAAGGAGAACTGCTGGCGCTACGGCTTCATCCTGCGCTATCCCACAGATAAAACCGAGGAGACGGGCATTATATTCGAGCCCTGGCATTATCGGTATGTGGGGAAGAAGGCGGCCAAGGAAATCATGGAGCAGGGAATCTGCCTGGAAGAATATCTGGGAGTGAAATAGAACCGTGCATAAATTTAGATTCAAAAATAACGGAGTTAGAGAACAAAGGAAGCAGGAACGATGAACAAAATAAATTACCAAAAAGAATTAGATAAAGTAATCGATACCTTGCAGCGTCAGAGCCGTGTCCCCCGCCTCCTGCTCCATAGCTGCTGCGCCCCCTGCAGCAGCTACGTGCTGGAATACCTCTCCAATTATTTTGAAATCACAGTCTTCTACTACAACCCGAACATCTACCCGCCCGAGGAATTCGGCAAGCGCGTGGAAGAGCAGAAGCGCCTGATCCGCGAACTGCCTGCGAAGCATCCGATTTCCTTCCTGGACGGCCCCTACGAGCCGGAACGCTTCTATGAGATGGCGAAGGGTCTGGAGAAGGTACCCGAGGGCGGCGAGCGTTGCTTCAAGTGCTATCGTCTGCGTCTCTCCGAGACCGCCGAGATGGCCAGAGCCGGACATTTCGACTATTTCACCACGACCCTGTCCATCAGCCCCTTAAAAAATGCGGAAAAGCTCAACGAGATTGGCGGCGCGCTGGCCAAGGACTACGGCGTGGCCTACCTCTACAGCGATTTCAAGAAGCGGAATGGCTACAAGCGCTCCACAGAGCTATCCAAAGAATACGGCCTTTACCGCCAGGATTACTGCGGCTGCGTTTTCTCCATGCGGGAGCGCCGCGCTCAGCAGGAAGCCGCCGCAAAGGGAAATTGAGAAGTCTGGCAAAAATTGTATGAGATGTGGAGAAAAACAAGATAGTTTTGGAAAATAAAAAAATACAAAAAAATTTCCGAAACGGGTTGACAAAACCTTCATCATCCCGTATAATACATTTTGTTGCTGCTTCAGTAAGAAGCACATACAAATGCGATAGTGGCGTAGTTGGTAACGCGCGACCTTGCCAAGGTCGAGACCGCGGGTTCGAGCCCCGTCTATCGCTCTTGAGATAAGGACTGTACAGAAATGTATAGTCCTTTTTATTATCCAAGGAAACTTGTTCAGAGGCAACCTTCCAAATGCAGAAACAGAGGCTTGACAGACAAAAAGGCACGCTTCCGGAAATATCCCGGAATCCGTGCCTTTCGTGTGTCTCCCAAAAGAGAGGTTGTATTCCTGGAGACTTACACAAACAGTCCCTCATTACACTTGGTCATATCCTTGTGCAGCAGTTCCTCCACTTCCTGAAACAGCTCCCGCTGGTGCATACCGGCACCTAAGATCAGCTTTTCTTTCGGAATAACGATGGCATAGGCATCCATACCATTCTTCGCCTCTGCCGTGGAGATGGCCTCTCCGGTGGCTGCATCGAGAGTACAGATGAGATCCGGGAAGGTGGCAACCCGCTGTCCGCTCTGCTCTACCAGCATATACTCATTCCAGAAGGTAAAGGTGGCCGTTCCATCCGTGCCGGTGACATCGAGGTGGCCGATATCATAGCCCCCGTCCATCTTCAGCTCATAGTTTGCGATCTTACCCTTGGCCAGAATTCTTGCTGCATATTCCCGCTCCAGATAAGCGACAAAATCCGCTCCATTCTTGCAGGCTGCGAAGGCCTTTCCGATCTCAAGAGCCTGAGAAATCGCACCGACAGCCGCATGCTCCTTCAGATAGGCTGCACTTACCGGATTGCGGAGGACACCGACCATACCGCCGTCGGCTACCGCACTCTGGCGGATGACGTGGGAGGTAGAATTTAGAGCTCCCTTTGCTACGGTTTCGACGTAGCGCTCTCCGGTGCCGCCGCAGGAGGACTGCGTGGTCAGATAATCCGACAGCAGGTTCAGTCCGATGCTTCCCATGGTTCCGGTGGGATGGGCGCGGCCATTGCTGGGCGCATCTACCAAGGGGATACCGGTCAGAGCGGAGATCACCCAGCCGTTGGCCGTGGAGATGGCGCCGTTTTCACAGGAGGTGAAGCCGGCGATCTTTCTGCCGTAATTCAGTTCAAAATTTTTCAGAGCCGTCATCCAGTGGTCTGCCGTCAGGTGGATATCCTTCGCAGAGGGGGCTCCGAGGGTAGAGACATTGACGACGACATCGTCGGGAGAGAGCTCGTCGACCTCCAGCATGGTCAGCTTGTCCGTATGCCGGAAGGTTTCCTCCAGAGCTTCCCGTCCGGCTGTCAGGGTTCCGCCACCGCCGCCTCCGAGAAGCAGACCGCCCATCAGGGCCTGTTCACACAATTCTTTGGTCAGATAAATCATAAGCTTTTCCTTTCTTTTTCAAAATATGCAAAAAGTCCCTCGGCCAGAACCGGATCGATCACCGGAATGCCGACAGCCTCCTCCAGCATTTTCGCGACGCCGATGGTAGTAAGGCCGGTGCAGCCCAGAGCAATGACCTCGGCGCCCATATCCTTGATTTTCTGCGCGCAGGCCACGCAATTCTTCTTGCCCTCGTCGGTCATCAGATCCAGGGTGCTGTTGACACCCTCCGGCTTCTCCACAGCCACCAGTTTGTCCTTCAGCATACGGACATAAGCCTTGGGCGCGTAATCGGTGATGCCAAGGATTCCGATCTTCTCGCCGTATTTGCTTGCGAGGGCAGCGGTCGTCTCGCCGCCTCCCGTTACGGGCATGCCCGGAAGGGCTTTTCGAATCTCTGCCACGCCGGGATCATCCGCACAGCTGACGAGGATCATGTCCTTATCCCGGAAGCTTTTTGCCAGCTCCACGATCTTCGGAACGGCGATGGCCTCCAGCTCATGGCTGTGAATGCCCTCCCACTGATCCGGAATGCAGCGGCTTTCCACTTCGATGCCGGGAAAATGATCCATAATGACCCGACCGTGCATATCGATAAAATTTTGATCGTCCGAGGTCAGTACACGAATCAGACCGACCTGAAATGCTTTCTTTTCCATATAAGTCACCTCTGTGATACAGGGGCCGTCCGACCCCTGCAAATTTAGAAATTAGGGAAATGCTGATTTAATCAGCATTTCCTTAGATCTGAAATTCGCCGTCCTTGATGACCAGGGTATCATCGAGATAGAGGGTCGGCTTTAAGAGAATGCCGTCCATATGGCAGTCAGCCTTATTGGTGCCGCCAAAGGAGGTATTCGTACCAAAGGCGACATGCACGGTGCCGTAGACCTTCTCATCTTCGAGAATGATGCCGTTTAGAATGGCCGCCTCATTGGTGCCGATGCCGAGCTCTGCGACCGTGCGGTTCCGGTCATTGGCCAGCAGGATATCCAGCATCTCGCTCTTCTCACCGGTAATGGAGACGATCTTGCCGTCCTGAATGACAAATTTCAGCGGTGCATCGAGCTTCCCGATGCCGACCATCGAGCCGTCGACGATCATTTCACCGTTGACACCATCCTCCAGGGGCGCGATATAAGCTTCACCGGAGGGCAGGTTGCCGCACTGACCGGCCTCGCGGTATACGCCGGGGCTGGGGACGCCGTCGCGGCCCTGAAGATTCAGGGTCAGGGTACAGCCGTCCTTTTCAATGACGGCTTTTTTGGCCTTGGTCAAAAGCTCGGTCACCTTTCCGGTCAGCTTCAGAACCTCGTCATAGTCGGCGGTCATGGCGCCGGCACCGAACATTTCCTCGGTAATGCCGGGCATCGTCGCGACACGGGTGCCGGTTTTCTGCGCCTCGATCTTGGCATTGGTATGGGTCAGGGACTTTGCGGTAGGGCAAATGACGACATCGGCTGCCTTCATGGCGGCAGCGACGGTGCGGGGCGGCTCCTCGCCGGAAAGCTCGCGCTCCTTCATGACCAGGAGCAGGGCTTCGCAGCCCAGCTCCTTTGCGCCCTCGTAGAGGGCAGTGCCGATGGAAAGCCTACTGTCATCGGTGATAATCAATACATCCTCCGTAGGCTTTACAGCCAGGCAGGAAACCATAACATTTTTTGCAATTTCTTTCAAATTCATCTTGAAACGCTCCTTTGGAAAAATATGGTAATTTACTTAAGGAAATGCTGATTTCATCAGGATTTCCTTAGACATCCGTGACCTCTGAAATGACCCGAGCCAGCAGCGTACGGGGCAGGACGACGGTCTTGCCGGTCTTTTTGGCGAACATTTCCTTCATCTTCTGCGTAAAGCCGATGCAGTCGAGAACGACGAGGTCGACATCGTCCATGGTACGGATTTCCTCCGCCGCCTTCTCCAGGGTCGGCCAGTCTCCGTAGGGCGAGGCTGCCACACTGGTGCATTTCTCGACATAGCCGCTCCATTTCTGGGTATTCTGCTCTAACTGAAGAGGAGAGGGTGTCACGGCTGCGATATGGGAGGTGCGGGTCAGAAGAGGAACGACCTTATGCAGGATATCGCAGGGGAAAACCATGGGAACATGGGAAGTGAGACTCTCCGGAAAACTGCCGGTGCAGAAGACCATGATGAGCTTGACACCGGCGGCCTCCAGCTCATCGATGCCCTTTTGCAGGTTGCCGAGGATATATTTTTCGGCAAAGGTGACAGAGGAACCGTCTGTCAGGCGGGAGACCAGGACATAATCATCCCCCTCCGGCTTGAATTTTTCGATTTCTTCGCGGGTCAGGCCGTCGAGACCGCCGCGCTGGAGAAGCTCGATCTTACCTCCGAAGATATCCATGATATCGCAGGTCACGTCCACACGGGGAGCCTGGCCGATGGTAATCGCTCCGATTTTCATCAAAATCATCCTTTCTTTATGGGCTTACATCGAAAAAGGCAGCCGCAAAGTATGCGGCCGCCTCCTTGCGTGCAAAACTGATTTTTTATATAGGGAAACGCTGATTAAAGCGTTTCCCTCGCCGGATTTGCGCTGCGAAGCAGCAAATTCCCTTGCAAATCCGTGCGATCCACCGGAGGTACTAAGGAAATGCTGATTTAATCAGCATTTCCTTAGGTAAAGTCCGGTATCTTACTCGTTGCCGAGGGTCTGCAGCTGATCCATCTTTCCGTAGAGCTTTACGAGACGCTCATATTCCGGCTCGTCGTAGAAGCTGACCTCTCCGCGACCGAAGGATTTCGCAACCTCCATCATATAGCGGGCCGCCTCCTCTACGTCTGCAAAATGGCTGGAGCCTGTCGCACAGCCCGGAACCATAGTCTCTGTGGTAATCGCCACACCTACGACCGGAGCCTTGGTAGCTGTACAGGGCTGCAGGATGCTGTTCAGATGATAGACATCATTGCCATAGGGGGTGATGTCCTGCATACTGAGCGGGAATACATAGGGAAGCTGTCCGGTCGTGCGCTGCATGATCTCCAGCAGATCCTCAGATACACGGAGAATCCAGCCCTCTTTTACCGTATTCGAGATGGCAAAGCCGCGGGTATTGATGACCCGGTTGCCCTTGGTGGTATCGACGGTCAGGATAGCGTCAAGCTCCGGGCTTACCTCCTCCTGATTTACCTGGGACATCTCGACCGGAGAGCCCATGAAAGGAACCGGCTTATGCGGTGCAGTCGGAGCATGGGGGCAGATCTGCGTCGAAATGAAGACGTCTCCCTCCAGATAATCTCCCTTGGTCTGCATATCGAGAAGCTTGGCAGCTACAGCCAGAGCGCAGAGAGCGCCGTCGCCGTCGGATACGAAGCCAATCATCTCCGGACGGGCGCCGATACCGCCGAGGCGGCCGAGCAGTCCGATGGTCGGAGCACTTCCTCCCTTGGCCTTTCCGTTGGTGCCGGGAATACGAACCTTTACCATATCGGTGCTTCCCTTCGGTCCCACCAGCGGATAGACCTCGACATTTGCCTCGGGATTGACGGACTGAAGATAAGCCTTTACCGCTTCTCCGTCGACCGTGCTGCTGTCCAGTACGTCAAAGACCTCCATAATCTGTTTGATTAGCATGCTGATTCCTCCTGTTGTCATAGAAATAATAAAGGGGTCAAAAGATATTTTGTCCCTCAGATTCTTTTGAATCATAACTCATTTTTCTGGGAAAAGCAACTGCTTTCCTGTGAAAGACAATTTGAGGAAAAATAAAACATGTTTCACCATTTTTTTATGCAAATTTAAGAAATTTAAGAAGTTATTTAGGAAATTTCTTGACAAAGCAAAAAGACAGGATTAAGATAAAGCACATCACGAGCTATGGAAGGGCATAGAACAAGGGCCGAACCATAGCTTTTTTGATAGTTGTAACTATTCAGAAAACAGTTACTGATAGTTAAATTCAGAAAGGAAGCTGACAACATGACAAACGAAAATTCTGAAGTATTGAAACAGCAGTCCATTACTCCGGAAGAACATCCGAAAGCATGGGATCCGCACGTAATGATCCTCGGAGTTCCGCTTACCATCGTAGGCTGTATCATCGGTCTGGAGCTCATCGTTCGTACCGGTGTAACCCCGAATACCTCCATTATCGGAGCCCTATTCGCGATTCTTCTTTCCCGGATTCCTCTTGCATTTTTCCGGAAGTACCGCAGCGTGCACAGACAGAACCTGCTGCAGACCTCGATTTCTGCAGCCACCTTCTCCGCTGCAAATTGTATGATTCTTCCTATCGGTATCCCGGTTATCATGGGACGTTCCGATTTGATGTTCCCGATGCTGGTGGGCGTAATGCTCGCAACCTGCGTCGATGCGACGATTCTGTATCGCTGCTTCGGCTCTGAGATGTTCCCGGCAGAGGGCGCATGGCCGCCCGGAGTCGCAGCCGCAGAGTCGATTCTGGCAGTTATCGAAAAAGGAAAGAAGGCAGTTCTTCTTCTGGCCGGTATCGCCATTGGCTGTGTCGGCAAGGTAGCAGGCCTTCCGATGGATCTTCTGGGAGTATCCTGGTTCGGTGATTTCGGAGCCATGGCAGCCCTGGCAGCAGGTTCTCTGGTCATCGGTGTCCTGAAGGTAAACGGTTTCTCCTTCTCCTTATTCGGACATGCCTTTAATTTCGTAACCAATGCCTTCGGAGAGGGCTTTGTATACACGGATCATCTGCCGCTGCAGTATATGGCGCACGGCGTCATGATCGGTGCGGGCATCATTTCCCTGGTGCAGTGCGGCGTAGCCCTGTTTAAGAAGAGCAAGGGTACCAAGGCAGTGGACAGCTCCAATGTGGTCAGTGATGCTTCCATGAAGAAGACCCTTGGTATCGGCTTCGGTGCTTATATCCTGATTGCCCTGTTCCTCGCAGTAGTAGGCGGCATCATTACCCAGATGAGTGTACCGCAATTCATCCTCTGGCTGATCTTCGCAGCCTTCGCAGCAGAGGCTTCGGAGCTGATCGTAGGTATCTCCGCAATGTACTCCGGCTGGTTCCCGGGCTTCGCGACCGCTCTGATCTTCCTGATCGTCGGTATGCTGATGGGCTTCCCGGCACTGGCTCTCGGCCTTCTGGTAGGCTTTACCGCAGCGACCGGTCCCTGCTTCTCCGATATGGCTTATGACCTGAAGTGCGGTTATATCTTAAGAGGAAGCGGAGCCAATCCGGCTCTTGAGAAGGAAGGCCGCAAGCAGCAGTATATCGCAGAGCTGATGGGCTTTGTAGTAGCCTTCATTATGGTAGCCTTCTTTGCAAATAAGTACTTCGATCAGGGACTCTTTGTTGCCGTATCGAATACCTTCGTAGCTACGATTGAAGCAGGAGCCAGCGGAGAGATCGCAAAATGGCTTCTGATCTGGGCGATTCCGGGTGCCATCATCCAGCTTCTCGGCGGCAAGCGTCAGCTGGGTATCCTCTTCGCGACCGGTCTTCTGGTAGGCAGCATCATCAACGGTCTGACCATCGCAGTCGGCCTGATTATCCGTCTGGTAGCCGTTCGCGCAAACAAGGAGAACGAGCAGACCCTCAACATCCTGGGTGCCGGTGCTCTGGCAGGAGCTGCGATCTACAGCTTCTTTACCGCTACCCTTGGACTGGTAGGCAAGAAAGACTGATAGGCAGTAGATATCATAGCATTTTCATAAAAGGGAATCCGGTCCGTCTTTCGGACGGGATTCCCTTTTTTAGGTAAAAGACAAATGGATTATTTTATGATTATAGCTCCGAAGCTTATCAGCTTCTTTTTGCTGATAGCGCTGGGCTTCACAATTTCAAAACTGGGAATATTTCCCAAAAGCTGTTTGCCGTCCCTGTCAGCCTTTCTTTTAAAGGTCGTCCTGCCCTGTCTGACGGTGTCGCTTCTCTGCGAGCGGGGAACGACCTGGGCGGATCTGGCGGACTTCCACGGCATCGTGCTCTGCCAGATGGTTGGTTACGTGCTGTTGGCCCTGGCAGGTCTGCTCTGCGTCTTCCTACTTCGAATCCACAGCAGAAAGACAGCAAATGTCCATGTGGGCTGCATGATCGGCGGCAATTATGGCTTTGTCGTCATACCGATTCTGATGGCTTTGTATACACCGGAAAACGGCCAGCAATACATCCCGATCTGCTCCGCCATCGATACGATGATGGTCTGGACCCTGGGTCTTTATTTCTTTACGAGAGGAATTGAAAAAGGAAGCGAGCCCTGGTATCGAATCCTGGGAAAACGCCTTTTCAATCCGATCCTCGTGTCCATCGTCCTGATTCTGACCCTGAATTCCCTGTCAGTGACCCTGCCGGATCCGGTACTGGAGGTCTGCACGAATGTGGGAAATATCAGCTACAGTCTGGGGATGATCTATATAGGCTCTACGATTTGTTTCCTGAAAAAGGGAAGCCTTAGCTGTCTGAAGACGCTGTGGATTCTGGTGCCGGCCAAGCTCTATGTGGTGCCGCTTTTGATTTATGCTTTGACGGGAGCGTTCTTAAGCGAGACGGAGCGCATCGTGCTGATGCTGATTGCGGGAGCACCGTCGATGACGACCAGCTGCATGATTGCGAGCGAATATGGACTGGATGAGGATTATGCGTCGACGGCGGTCTTTGTGACGACGATTTGCTGTATGGTGACGATCCCACTGTTGTTCCTCAGTACAGCCTGGATTCCTTAAACCAAACCGTACACTTGCAGAATGGACAAGAAGCCGCCTCGGGAGACTTTTTAGGGAAACGCTGATTTAATCAGCATTTCCCTAGGTCGTATCATATAATAGGAGGGAAATGAGATGGAACTGACCGAAGTGATCGAAAAACGAAGAAGCATCCGAAAATTTTTAGACAAACCGGTGCCAAGGGAAATTCTGGAAGAACTGATTCGAGCCGCAGCCCTGGCGCCCACTGCCAGCAACCTGCAGGCCTGGCGTTTCTTTGCAGTGGATGATCCGAAACTTGTACGGGATATCGATTCCTTCAGCCCGGGTCTCTCCGGCAAGCCGCCGGTCATCATTGCGATAGCCAGCGATTTGGCGGAGGTCGAACGCAGAGGCAGCAGGAATAGCCTGGCCTACGGTCTGATGATGGACGCCTCGATGGCAGCGGAAAATCTGATGCTGAAGGCAGCGGATCTGGGTCTTGGCACCTGTGCCATCAAAAGCTATAATGACAAGGCAGTGCACAAGCTCCTTTGTCTTCCCGATACGATGCGGCTGGAGCTTTTGGTATCCCTTGGCTGGCCGGAGGGAGAGCCCCGGACACCGAAACGAAAGCCCTTAGAAGATGTGCTGTTCTGGAATGCGTATGAAGAGCCGGAAATGGCAGAGAAACAGACGGAAAAGCAGAAAATCTCTGAACGAATGAAACCGGAGCCCTTTCCTTTGCCGGCAAAAGAGGAAAGTATTCAGATGCAGCATTTTGATAAGAGGGAATTGCAGGAGCTTTTGATTTACATGATCACCAGCGCAGCGGGCTTGCCCGGCGAGCCGCAGATCTACGGCCCCTTACGCCTGATAGAATCCGCAAGACGTCTGGCAGCTATGCTGGAGAATGCCTACGGCGGGGAGATATACAAAGAGCTGACAGCTCTCATCGAGGCCGGAAAGGGCAAAAACATGACGGATCCGGAGGGTTTTTGTGAGATGCTGGGAGAAGCAGCGGCGAAGGCTACCGAGCTTCTTTAGAGGTAAGTGTTTAAACTTCCCACTTGAAGCAGCGATATGGAAGTAGCCCGAGGCGGGGTGCCCGCAGCTGCATGACGCGGATATTCACTGGAATTGCGTAAATTTGTTAGGTG
>CAVFGF010000009.1:0-42627 GCA_963621925.1 Alistipes onderdonkii
ATTTACTCCCACTAGGCTAAGGAATCCTAGAGTGTGCGCCACCAACGGACGCCCGAGCGGCAGTGTGCATCTGGCGAATGTACACAAACTTAGAGGCCGGGAGCGGCACCTAACAAATTTACGCAATTCCAGTGAATATCCGCGTCATGCAGCTGCACGCCCCCGCCCCGGGCCACTTCCTTTCAGAACTCCAAGTGGAAAGTTTGATTTTTCACTAAAACCGTGTATACAAAAATCCACTGGTATCATAGGCCGCACCGTAGACACCGAAGATCAGCACGCTCCCAATGAGACCCGTATAGATCAGGCAGCGCAAAGCTGCCGGCCTCTTCAGAATCCATTCCCGGAAGGCAAAGCCCTTTTCGTTGCTGATATCCTTGAAAATCAGAAGCAAAAGCCCCAGGCTCAGAAGGATCCATTCAAAATTACCAAGCTGCATCCCCCGGAAATCCTGCAGGCGGAAATTCGTCAGGATCACCTGAAGCATTCCCTTCAGATCCCCCAGGGAATTGACGCGAAAGACCATCCAGGCTGCATCTACGAAAAGGAATACCAGGACGCGCTTTAGCATCCGCGGCAGCTTCCAATTCTTGATATCGAAGACCTGCCCTATCCCGTGCAGCAGTCCCCAAAGCACGAAATGAAAGCCGGTACCATGCCAAAGTCCGCTGACAAGAAAGGTAAGAAGAATATTGACAGCTCTCCGCATCCTTCCTTTCCGGCTGCCGCCAAGAGGAATATAGACATAATCCCGAAGCCAGCTGCTTAGGGAGAGATGCCACCTGCGCCAGAAATCCTGAACCGAGTCCGCCAGATACGGACGACGAAAATTCTCCAGCAAATCAAAGCCGAGAAGCCCGGCAGCACCCCTCGCCATATCCGTATAGCCTGCAAAATCCGCATAGATCTGGAAAGCGTAGAGCACCGTCACCAGAAGAATTTCGACACCGCCGAAGGCTCCGAACTGGGTGTAGACCGCATTGACCGGGATCGCGATGCGATCGGCGATCAGAAGCTTTTCGATCAGTCCCCAGAGAAGCAAGAGAGCATTTCTTCGAATCCGCTCCGGCTCCCGCACCGGGAGGGTATCGAGACAGCGTATCTGGTGAAGGAGGTTTCCGCTTCGCTCGATGGGACCCTGTACCAGCTTCGGAAAGAAGGCCTGAAAGAGAGCAAAATTCAGGAGATTTCGCTCTGCCTCTAAGGTTCCTCGATAAATATCTGTCAGGTAGCCGATGGCCTGAAAGGTATAGAAGGAAAACCCGATAGGCAGGGCGATATTGCTTGCATTATATTTAAAAAAGCAAAGAGCAGCCGCGTGAAGGACGAGGATCGCTGTAAAAAGGAGGGCTGTCGGTCCCTGCTTTTTTTCTTTTCCGTATTTTCCCAGCATCTGCCCCGCAGCCCAGGTTACCAGGGTTGAGACCAGCAAAACCACTACATAGCGAAGCCCGAAGCTTGCCAGAAAGAGATAGCTTGCGGCCAGAAGCCAGAGCTTTCGAGCCTGTCCGGGCAGCAAAAGCCAGCCGAGCCATACGATTGGAAAGAAGACCAGAAAGGCCAGTGAAGTAAATCCCATTACATCCTCCCTTTAAAAAAATCCGTTGCTCGGCCATTTCCCATAGAGTAAAAAATTCAGGATCCGTATCCGCCTTGTGACGGCAATAATGCCTGCGGTGATAAGGCTCATGGCTGCGAAGGATGCCAGGACAAAGAAAAACCAGCCGGGCGAATAGACCGGGTAGCTCTGCCCGTGATTCAGCACCGTCGCGAAATGAAAATGCACCACGTAAATCTCTAAGGTATAACCTCCAAGCCAGGCCAGAAATCTCTTCAGCCGGTTTGTCCTGACTTTTTCCAGTAGCCAGCAGACGCCTGCGCATCCCAAAAAGGAAGCCAAAAGCTGCTGTCCAAGAAGGGGAATTGTCGAGACATCCTGGAGGTCTAGAAAATATGCCATCATCAAAACAGCCGCCAAAGCCAACAGTCCCCCTGCATTCTTCAGGAATCCCGGACAGGCCGAAAGCCGCGCTCTCTCCTCACCGATCAGGTAGCCTACGAGATAAAAGGGCAGATAGAGACGGGTCAGACCCGGACTTAAAAAGGTAATGCCAAGCAGCGTTTCCAGCATCACCACTCCAGCAAGGAGCAGGCAGACCGCCCAGAAGACGAGCTTTTTACCAGGAGCCTCCAGCCTCCGGCCGGCCTTCGCCGCCGCAAGCTGCGCGGTATAAGCTATCCAGGTCAGCAAAAACAGCGTCATCAGAAACCAGAGTCCTTTATCCAGGCCAAACAGAGTCTCGACGATATTCGACAGTGGATGCAGGGGATGCTGCAGCCAAATCCAGAAGAAGAAGGGTACCAGATAGCCGATGGCCCGCTTTCCAAGCTTTCTTCCATATTCTGACAGTGTCGATATCCGGCTTCCCATTCCGCACAAATAGCCGCTGACCAGGATGAACAGCGGCATTTGAATAACTTTTATAATATCGTAGAGGAATCCGTCCTCCATATCGTTCCATACCAGGACATGACCGGCCATCACCAGGAGGATGGCTGCGCCCTTGATGGCATCTATGGTAAGACTGCGGGGTTTTTGACTCATAGGCGTCCTTACTCTTCGTTCATCTTCGCCAGCTTTGCCGCCTGATCGGCAGCGATGCAGGCATCGATGATCTCCTGAATATCACCGTTCATAATCTTATCCAGCTTATACAGGGTCAGACCGATGCGGTGGTCGGTCACGCGGCCCTGGGGGAAGTTGTAGGTACGGATCTTCTCGGAGCGATCGCCGGTACCGATCTGGCTTCTTCTCGCCTCTGCCTCGGCATCATGGGCCTTCTGGCACTCGATATCGTACAGCTTGGCACGCAGCAACGCGAAGGCCTTCGCCTTGTTCTGCAGCTGGGACTTCTCCGTCTGGCTGTATACGACGATACCTGTCGGATAATGGGTCAGACGAACCGCCGAGTCCGTGGTATTGACACACTGACCGCCGTTTCCGGAGGCACGCATGACATCGATCCGGATATCCTTCTCATCGATCTGGACATCGACCTCCTCCGCCT
This sequence comes from Alistipes onderdonkii, assembly GCA_963621925.1. GTDB lineage: Bacteria > Bacillota > Clostridia > Lachnospirales > Lachnospiraceae > Laedolimicola. Next base: position 3,069 of record CAVFGF010000009.1, read on the forward strand.
CCGGCATCACCGCTACGGTAATCGTCGAGGTATGGATTCTGCCGCCCGACTCCGTCTCCGGCACACGCTGCACGCGGTGTACACCGGACTCGTACTTCATCACCGAGTAGGCGCCCTGCCCGTTGATCATAAAGGTAACACTCTTCATACCGCCGATACCGATCTCGTCTGCCTCCATCAGCTCCACCTTCCAGCGGCGGCTCTCGGCATAATGGACATACATCCGGTAAATTTCTGCTGCAAAGAGGGCTGCCTCGTCTCCGCCGGCGCCGGCACGGATCTCCACAATAACGTTCTTATCATCGTTCGGATCCTTCGGAAGAAGGAGAATCTTCATCGTATGCTCCAGCTCTTCGATACGCGCCTTGGCTTCGTTTAACTCTTCCTTCAGCATCTCTCGCATCTCTTCGTCATTTTCTTCCTCGAGCATCATGAGACTCTCTTCTACAGTCTCCTTGCATTTCTTATATTCCTTATAAGCATCGATGAGAGGCTGCAGATCGCTCTGCTCCTTCATCAGCTTTCGGAAGCGCTCCTGGTCACTCACCACGCTGGGCTCATTCAGCTCATTCATGATGTCCTCATAACGCAGAAGCAGATCATCTAATTTATCAAACATGCTTCTTCCTCCCTATTTTCTAAAGCCTTGTCGCTGTTTTGTCGGTCATAAAGCCTTCCACAACCCGGTCAAGTCCTGCCAGATCCTTCACGATCCTGACATCCCTAAAGCCCTGCTCCCGCAAAAGTCCGGATACACTCTCTCCCTGGTCCCAGCCGATTTCCAGGAAGAGACCGCCGCCTCTTCGCAGATATCTCGGCGCCTCCTCTGCGATCCTTCGATAAAAATAAAGGCCATCCTCATGGCCGTCCAGAGCAAGATGGGGCTCATGGAGTCTTACCTCATCCATCAGAGTCTCGATCTCTTCCCTTTTGATATAAGGCGGATTCGAGACAATGAGGTCGAAGCTTCCCTCGATCTTCGCAAATAAATCACTTTCTATCAATACTGCCTTTGCACCGAGCCGCTCTAGGTTTCTGGAAGCTACCTGCAGGGCTTCCGCAGATACATCTGCTCCTACTCCCTCCGTATGGGGCTTCCGATGCAAAAGACTTAAGAGAATACAGCCGGAGCCGGTACAAAGGTCGAGGAAACGCATCCCGTCCTTCAGTACCTTCGCTGCTTCCTCCACCAGAATCTCTGTATCCTGCCTCGGAATCAAAACATGCTCATTCACATAGAAGGGAAGACCCATAAATTCCTGCTCCCCCGTGATCTGCTGCAGGGGAATCCGCGCTGCCCGCCGGGCCAGAGCTTCTCGGTAGCGCTCCTCCTGCTCCGGGGATAGCTCCTCCTCGGGCCATGCCAGATAATGACTTCGGCTGATGCCGCTGCACCATTCCAAAAGGAGCCAGGCATCCAGCTCGGCATCCGGCACCCCGCTTTCGGTTAGTCTCTCCTTACCATATCGGCAGGCCTCCCGAAGCGTCATGCTTCTTCCTCCGCCTCAGTTTCCTCCAGGATCTCCTCCAGATCGCCGGCCTGTCTCTGGGCTTCCTCTCCTGCATCCGTCTCGGAGGCCTCTGCCTTCAAGGGCTCCAGACCCAGAAAGCTTCGCCAGTCAAAAACCGCTTCCACCGCTGCGATGGCGACTTCGATCATGTCCTCATCCGGCTCCCGCGTCGTCAGTCCCTGCATCCACATGCCGGGACGGCTCAGGAGAAGGACCAGCTTATTTTCACTTCTTCCGGCCAGGCGAATGAACTCATAGGAGACCCCCGCGATCACCGGCACCAGCACAATACGGAAAAGCACGCGCAAAATCGGCGAATCGACACGGATAAACAGGAAGAAAATAATACTGACTACCATGACAATCAGCATAAAGCTGGTTCCGCAGCGTTTATGCTCTCTGGAGCTCTCTTTCACATTTTCCACATTCAGCTCCAGGCCGTGCTCGATGCAGTTGATGCATTTGTGCTCCGCCCCGTGGTATTGAAAGACCCGCTGGATGTCCTTCATTCTGGAAATCAGAAGAATATAGCCGATAAAGAGCAAGAGACGGATCGCACCCTCGATCAGCGCCAGAAGCGTATCCGAGACGATGACCCGGTGCAAAAGGGCTGCCGCAAAATACGGAAGGATCATAAAGATCGCTACGGCCATCACGATGGAGAAGGCCACTGTCAGACCCATAACCACTTTTTCAGCCCTCTCGCCGAACAGCTTATCTACCATGAGATCCGCCTTGGACGGCTCGGCCTCCTCCTCATCGTAAAAACTTGCGGAAAAGGTCAGGCATTTCATGCCCAGCACCAGCGAATCCACAAAGCTGATGACACCCCGCACGATGGGGAGATTTTTTAATTTTTTATTGCCGATGCCCTCGTAGGTACTTAAGTGTACCTCGACCTCTCCGTCCGGCTTTCGCACACCGATCGAATAGACATCCTGATTCTTCATCATGATGCCCTCCAGGACCGCCTGTCCGCCAATTCCCGAATATCTTGTTGTACTCATTCGTACTATTTCCTCCATACGCTTTCATCAGCATTTCGTTAAATACCGGCAACATACAAAACGGGGTGAGATTTTCCAACCTCACCCCGTTCTCGCACTTCATGATCCTATTTTGTAATACCGTACTTACGATTGAATTTATCAATACGTCCGCGAGCCGCTGCAGCCTTCTGCTGACCTGTGTAGAATGAGTGGCACTTGGAGCAGATTTCTACGTGAATGTCCTTCTTGGTAGAACCTGTTACGAAAGTGTTGCCACAGTTGCAGGTTACGGTTGCCTGATAATACTCCGGATGGATTCCTTCCTTCATGATTTTCACCTCTTCAAATTTATTTTGTGAACTTCCGGTTGCTGTTTCCCGGCCAATGCTGTTCCGATGATTCCGCAGCAAGCTATCCCGGGCTATCCCTGCAAGTCCCTGCAGTTGAGCTGAGCGCACGTACCTCTGTACATACAACAGCTTTTAGATTATAGCACAGGATCGGGCGGATTACAAGCGGAAAAATCAGATAAACTTGTTCTTTTTCACGGTCTGTACGAATTCCGCATTGTCCCGGGTGCGGGAGAACATATTCAGGACATTTTCTACGGCCTCATCCGCCTTCAGGCCGTTTAGACCCTTGCGAATGATCTCCATCGCCTCCAGCTCCTCCGCCGTCAGCAGAAGATCCTCCCGGCGAGTGCCGGATTTCGGGATATCGATGGCCGGGAAGACGCGCTTTTCCTGCAGCTTCCTGTTCAATACCAGCTCCATATTGCCGGTTCCTTTGAATTCCTCGTAGATGACGTCGTCCATCTTACTTCCAGTTTCTACCAGCGCCGTCGCCAGGATCGTCAGACTGCCGCCCTCCCGCATATTACGGGCCGCACCGAAGAAGCGCTTCGGCATATGGAGGGCCGCCGGATCGAGACCGCCGGACAGGGTACGGCCACTGGGCGGAACGGTCAGGTTGTAGGCTCTGGCCAGACGGGTGATGCTGTCCAGCAGGATAACCACGTCTTTGCCGCTCTCCACGAGACGCTTCGCGCGCTCAATCACCATCTCCGCCACACGCTTATGATGCTCCGGGAGCTCATCAAAGGTCGAATGGATCACTTCTACATTCGGACCCTCGATGGCCTCCTTGATATCCGTCACTTCCTCCGGCCGCTCATCGATAAGCAGGATCAGCAGCTTCATATTCGGCTCATTTCGGGTCACGGACTTGGCCACGTCCTTTAGCAGGGTCGTTTTTCCTGCCTTCGGCGGAGACACGATCATGCCTCGCTGTCCCTTACCAATGGGAGAAATCAGATCGACAATCCGCATGGCGGTACTTCCGCCCGGGCGCTCCAGGTGAATCCGCTGGTTCGGAAAAATCGGCGTCAGATCCTCGAAATTCCGTCTTTTGGCCGCCTCCTCCGGGCGCCGTCCGTTTACCGTCTTCAGGTACAGCAGGGCTGCAAATTTTTCAGTCTGGCTGCGCACCTTGACATTGCCGCAGAGGATATCCCCTGTCTTCAGGTTGTATCGGCGGATCAGAGCCGGATTGATATAGATATCATTTTCTCCCGGCAGATAATTATCGCTTCGGATAAAACCATAGCCGTCTGATAACACCTCCAGGATGCCGTTGGCCACCTGTCCGCTGTCCAGATTCGCCGGCTGCTCATGACGCTCCCGACGCTCCTTCTGAAGCCGCTCCGTCTGGGCGATTTGCTCCTGGCGACTCGCTTCCTCATCTTTTTCCAGCATCTGGTCGATGAGCTCGCTTTTCTTCAAGCCGGAGGTTCCCTTCATTCCTCTGGTCTTCGCGATCCCTTTTAATTCTGCCAGCGGCAGGGATTCATACTGTTCTCTCGTCATTCCCTTTCCTCCCGTCTCTCGTTTCACAGTCTTTCTATCTCGTTTTTGTTTTTCTTTCTTATTCTCAATCTCTGTCTCATTGGGAAGTCCGCCCGGAACTGGGCAGTTTGAAATACTTGTGTTCATTATATCCGATTTCGGCCTAAGATGCAATTCTATTTTCATTTTCGATAATCCATGGTAAAATAGCGGAGACATATATTTATGCGAGGATGGAACGAACCATGATAAAGAAAATTCTTCTGCCCATTTATCTGCGGGCGCACCGGCTGATGATGAAAATCTGCTGGAATGTTTTTACATTTTTCCCATTGGATCGAAAGAAGGTAATCTTCAGCAATTTCAATGGCGGCGGCTACGGAGACAATCCCAAGTTCATTGCCCAGGAATTTCTGCGCCGCGGCCTGGACTGGAAGCTCTATTGGGTTGCGGAGGGCCATTATGAGCTTCCAAAAGGACTTCGTCCCTTACGGCCAAATACCGTCGCCTTTGCCTGGCAGATGGCTACGGCCGGCACCTGGATCGACAATACCAGAAAGCTTTATTATTTTAAGAAGAGACCCGGCCAGTTCTATATCCAGACCTGGCACGGGGGACTGGGGCTGAAAAAGGTCGAGAAGGACTGTGAGGATGCCCTCTCAAAAGAATATGTCGCCTATGCAAAAATCGATTCGAAAAATATGGATCTCTTGCTGTCCTGCTGCCGCTGGGAGAGTGAATCCTACCGGGAGTGCTTCTGGTATGACGGCCCGATTCTCGAAAAGGGGATTCCGAAAAATGATATTTACTTCGAGGAGCCCACGCCCTATATCCGGAAGGTTCATGAGCATTTCGGTCTGCCGACGAATACCAGGCTGGTGCTCTATGCGCCTACCTATCGGGACAGTCGAAAGACCGATATGTACAATCTCGACTATACACAGCTTCTTGCCGCCCTTGAGAAGCGCTTCGGCGGCACCTGGGCTGTCCTGGTGCGGATGCATCCCAATGTCAGCTACAAGGATTATCCCCTCACCTATACGAACCGCATCCTGAATGCCAGCCCCTATGAGAATATGCAGGAGCTTCTGGTGGCTTCCGATATCATTATCAGCGACTATTCCGGCTGTGCCTTTGATTTTCCGATGATCGGGAAGCCCGGTTTTCTCTATGCCGAGGATTATGAAGAAATGAAACGCACGAAGGATTATTATTTTCAGCTGGAGGATCTTCCCTTTACGCTGGCTCTTACGAACCGGCAGCTGATGGAGCAGATCGAGAGCTTTGATGAGACGGAGTATCAGAGAAAATGTAAGGACTTCTGCGACATGCTGGGATTCTACGATGACGGGCACGCGTCGGAGACGGTGGTGGATCTGGTCCTGGAGAAGATGAGATAAGATTTTGTAACTGTTCAGAGTCTTCACCTAAGGACTTGCCACTGACAACTCCTCACGGATGCTTCGCAATAGTTACAATGTAAAATTTATTGCCATAGAAAAGGGACTGCTGCTCCATAGATGAGTTCTCATCTATGGAGCAGCAGCCCCTTTTTATTCAATTACGATATCCAGATCCTCGTAGATTCCGACCTGTATTTTATCTCCGAACTTATACAATACCGGCACTCCGTCCTCATCCTGCCGATATACGATAACCGATTTCCGTATGGGATCCACAATCCAGTACTCCCGGACTCCCGCCATCAGATACAGATTCATCTTTCTCAGATAATCCATCCGCTTGCTGGACGGCGACACAATCTCGATCACCCAGTCCGGCGCTCCGTGACAGCCCTTATTATCCAGCTTATCCGGGTCGCAGACCACAGAGATGTCCGGTTCCACATAGGCGTCATTTCCCTTGTCATCCTTCAGGAATACCCCGAAAGGCGCCGGAAATACCTCGCATTTTCCGTGTTTTGAGCGAATATAATACTCAATTTCATAGCTTATGGAATGTACCAGTCTCTGGTGCCCCGTGCTCGGCGGCGCCATCATGTACAATTCTCCTTCTAACAGTTCTGCTCTCTCGCCCTCCGGCAGGGCAAAAATGTCATCCAACGTATAAACTTCCTGTTTTATCAAAGGCATAGCCATACCTCCTTCGTCGCTCCTTTCTTGATTATACTGGATTCTTTTGTTGAAGTAAAGGCTTCCGCATCTTTGGTCATGTATCCTTTTGTTTCATCGCTTTTCGGAAATTTCGGAGAGATTTTCTCCTGTGAAATACTAAAATTCGATAAAATGAGAATAGCATATTTTATACAATCGAGCAACATTTTCCGTTCGACAAATTTCTTGCTTAAATGAGAGAAAAGACACCGGGAAGCAGCGCTTCCCGGTGTCTTTAGTTACTACAATTCTACATACTCCAGCATCAATGCCAGCGCGATCCGGAGTCCATTCTCCAGGCTCGAAAGGTCGATCCACTCTTCCCTCGTATGAGCCAGGGCTCCGCGCACCGTACCCACCGTATTTGCCACAATTCCTAAAGAAAGCGGCACATTGCTGTCGGTAGAATAAGCTTCAAAATCAATCGGATCATGATACCAGGTTCCGATCACATCCGCCGTATGCTCCGTAAAGGCCTTCAGCGCATCGGCATCCACCGGTCCGTTTCCGGGGCGCACTCCGAGGAGCTCCACCTCGATCTCGCCGCCGCGTCCCCGTACGGATTCCACAGCCGCATCAAAGCGTTTCTCCATCTCCTCCAGGCACTTCTGGGAGGTCGAACGGAATTCATACAGCATATAGGCCTCCTGGGCGATGGAATTCACCGTCGTACCGCCCTCCATCCGGCCGATGTTGTAGGTCGTAAAAGCATCTCCCTCCTTCGGTGCCTCGATCTTATAGAGGCGTTCCGTCAGATCACAGAGAATTTCCAGCGCATTCGGATCCCCGAAGTTGATATAGGAATGTCCACCCTTCGTCCTGCAGGTAATGCGGTACCGATAGGATCCTACCGCGCAGCTGCAGCACTGGGGTGTATAGCCGTCGAAGGAATAAAAGGCCTTGATCTTTGTTCCATAGGCCGCAAAGAGTGCCTTGGTGCCGTCCAGATTGCCCAGACCTTCCTCGCAGGCATTCGCTACAAAGAGAATGCCGCATTTCGGCTTTAGCTTATGCTCCATCAGATATCTGGCGCCCAGCATCAGATTTACCAGATTGCTGGTATCATCGCCGATACCCGGCGCGAAGAGCTTTCCGTCTTCTTCCCTTAGAGGAAGCTCCGTCGTATCCGGAAAGACGATATCCGTATGGGCCGCAAAGACCACCAGCTCCTCCGCCTCCGGGTCGCCGAATCTGCAAATCACATTCTTGGCTTCATCGATCTCGACCTGCTCTGCACCCTGTTTCCGGAACCAGTCCCGGCAGAAGGCCGCACGCATATCCTCCTGATGGGAGGGTGCCGGAATCACACCGAGGGTTTTTAAAAGCTCCTTTTGCTCCTCAGAGACCGCTGCCGCATAAGCCTCTGCCAGTTCTTTGATCTTCTGATTCATTACCTGTTCTCCTTTCTAGAAAATCGGATAGATGGTCATAATCCAAAATACGCTTACCAGGGTAATGACAATAAACGGAAGCCAGCCCATTTTTGTCAGATGCTTGACGGAATAATTTCCTGCGCCCATCATCAGCGGTACAGCCGGTGTCGCCAGCGGGGTGAAGAAGGCTGTCATGGAAGCGATCATGCAAAGCATGATGGGGCCGACGGGGTTCGCACCGATGGATTTGCAAATCATGATATACAGCGGCACGAAAATGGAATAAATTCCCAGATTCAGCATGAACTGTGTCAGGATAAAGGGTACCAGGAAGAAGATAAAGCCGGCAATGTAATTGTTATGCACACCGAGGATGATACCGGAGAGGTGATTTCCGATCACATCCGCTACACCGGTGCCGGACAATGCTGTTCCGATAGCCAAGGCACCCACGAAGAGCAGAACCATGCTCATATTCATGGACTCGATCAGCTCTTTCTTATTCATGATGCCGGAGGCAGCGATGACCAGGGCGCCCACAAAGGCTACCTGCCAGGTCTTCAGACCGATTTTATCGGAGAAAAGCAGTCCCAGAAGCACACAGACGAAGGTTGCATAGCCGATAAATTCCCGAACCGGTCCAAGCTTCTCGCTTTCCTTCTGCTCCTTGATCTGAAAATCTGCATCAATGGGCATATCCGGTGCAAAGCGCGGAACCACAAAGATCGCCAGAAGAAGGATCGCGATCATCGTCGGGGTCTTGGCATACATGATGTCCATGATGCTCATATTGTAAGCGGTATATTCGTATGCTTCCAGGAAGCCCTGAATTCTTGCCATCTCACTGACGGAAGCACTGAAGGGCAGGGTGATAACGGTACCGATGGCTGTGATGCCAAGGGAAAACATCATTTTGGACGGAGCAATTTTCATCTCCTTGCAGACACCGTAGGCCAGCGGAAATACAACACTGAAGCAGGCTGCTGCGCTGGGGATGAATTGAGCCAGGATACAGGTCAGGAGCACATAGCCCGCCAGAACCTTCGTGAAGGATCCTTTACTGATGCGGCAGATAAATGCGGAAATTTTCTTTACCATCTGGGTACGGTTCAAACCGGCGGATACCACGAACATACTCGCCATCAGGATGGCACTGGAATTGGCGAAGCAGCTTAGGGCATCATTCGGCTCCATACAGCCGGTCAGCATCAGGGCTGCCACACTGATGAGGGAAATGACGGCCATGGATACGCGGCTGCTTAAGAATGCGTATGCCAGAAGCGTCAGAATGAAGATGATCAGGCAGATTGTCATTTGATTCATAACATTTTCCTCCTATAAAAGATTTTAGATATGCAAAAAGCGCAAAGAAGCTGTCACGTATTGTGTTCCCTCGCCTCTTTGCGCTGTTCTTGCTTGCATTATAGCACTTGACAGCCGCTGTCAACAAATATATTATCTTTATAATGTGATATAGAAAATTTTTATAGGTGATAAAAAGATGAAATTTGATGCAATCTTTTATGCCCTCGAGGTAGCGGATGCCGGCTCCTTCAGCCAGGCTGCCCGCAATCTCTATCTCTCCCAGCCCAATCTAAGCTATGCCGTCCGCCAGCTGGAGCAGGATCTCGGCATTTCCCTCTTTCACCGGGTAGCCGGCGGTGTCATTCCCACCGAAGAAGGGCAGGTGCTCATCGAACGCTTCCGCACCATCCGAAGGGAATATGACCAGATTCATAGCTTTGCGGAACAGCCCCATCGGGATTTTAGCCGCCGTCTCTCCATCGGTTCTCTCCGTTCCAGCCGTGCGGCCAGAGCCTTCTCTTTCTTTGTAAAGGAACATAACCGTACGGGCTGCCAGTTTTCCTTTCTGAACTACGATTCGGTGGATGAGCTTCTGGAGGCTCTCTCCTCAAATAAGCTTGACCTGGCGGTTCTGGGTACTTTTTCGACCCATATCCGGACCACCTATGGGAAATTCAAGAATTTTGATATCGAATATCACCGCATCGGAGAAAGTCCCATCAGCGTCGTGGTCGGCAAAAACCATCCCTTCTACGGCCGCACCGAACCTGTGACCCTCGAGGAGCTCTATCCTTTTACTGCCGTTCAATACGGTCCAACCTTCAGCGACCCGAGCCATTCTCTGCTGCATGAAACCGGTCTCTCCCTCCATGCTGCCGGCGAAATCAATGTCACCGGCTCTCAGATCTTCTTTGATCTCATCGCCGAGACCGACGTCATCGGTCTGGTAGCTGCCCGTCCCCAGGCCTTTCAGCTCTACCACGGGGAGCCCTCCATCTGGATTCTTCCTCTTCGTGACTGCGACCTTCAGGCGGAATATGGCTGGATCAAGACCAGCCGCTCACTTTTGCCGGATCTCGCGCAGGAGTATCTCCATATATTGACGGGGCTCTACTGAGTCACCAGGACTTCCCGTTTATGAAGTGAACAAGAAGTCGCCCGGGCGGAGCCGCTGCAGGAAGCTGAGCGGCTCCGCCCGGGCGACTTTCCTCCACGATTCAAGCGGGAAGTTTGCGTGATTCACCTTGTCAGACCGACCTCACCGCAGTAGTTCCGCGCGAAGATCCGCTTCACTTCCGCCGGATCTTCTGTCTGGCCTAACGCCCACATCATCTTCGTGACGATGGCCTCCGTGGTCATATCCCGTCCCGGGATAACACCGCAGTCCATCAGCTTTCTCCCCACCTCATAGAGGGACAGATCACTCTTCTCGTACAGACACTGGCTGCATACTGCGATGCTGACGCCGTGTGCGGCCAGCATTTTCAGCTTCGGAATGAGATTTCTTCGCTCAAAATGGGTGCCCCCTGCCCCGAAGGCTTCGATGACGATGCCGCGATACCCGAGAGCCAGCAGACTGTCAAAGATCTCCGGCTTCGTGCCGGGAATCAATTTCAGCAAAAAGACATCCGTGCAAAGATTTTTTTTCAAAGCAAACGGCTCCTGTGTTTGACACGCTGCGCTGCAGTTTTCCAGGTGGACACCATCTGCATAGATTTTCCCGATATAGGGCGCCGAAATGCTCTCGAACGCATCGAAGCCCATGGTTCGCACCTTCACGGCCCGGCAGCCGCCCATGATTTTATCGTCGAAAGCCACCATGACGCCTGTAAGCCCTGCGTCCACCGCTGCAAAAGCTGTCTGCAGATTCCGTCTGGCGTCCGTAAACATCTGCCTGATGGGAATCTGCGCCCCGGTCAGCACTACCGGCTTTGATAAGTTCTGCAGCATATAGCTGAGCGCTGAGGCCGTATATGCCATGGTATCCGTCCCATGCGTAAGAATGATGCCATCATAATCCGGCAGAGCCTCCGCCACCTGTTCCGCCATGAACTGCCATTCCTCCGGCTGAATATTGGAGCTGTCCAGATTCAAAATATCCCGGCTCTCGATCTGAAAACCTTCCTTCAATTCCGGCAGCAAATCCAGAATTCCGGCTCCGGACAGTCCCGGCGCCAGTCCCTCCTTTGAATGCGTGCAGGCAATGGTTCCGCCTGTCGCCAACAGCAGCACTTTTTTCTTATTCATTTTCATCCTCCCCTTATACCTGCCGGAGCCAAGCCGCCCGGGACGGCGTCTTGCTGTCAAATTTTTCACGATACCTCTATCTTACTATATGCAGCGCGGAATGTAAACGTCAGTTCTGTTTTTAGGGAAACGCTTTAATCAGCGTTTCCCTAAACTCTGCACATTATTATTTTTTAATAAGAACAACAGCACTGCGCCAATGATAACACCCGCCAGGTTGGCCGGTACTGCAGCGAAGAAGCCACCGAGATTGATAAGGCCGTACTGCCAGATCAGAGCGCCGAAGGTGGCCGCCAAAATGGCGATAGTCGCTTTCTTTCCGCATTCCAGTTTCGTATTAAGCCCAAGGAACAGCGGTGAAAATACGGCTGTCGTATAGAACAGGCCTGCAGTATACAGAATCGTGACGATATTGCTGAATTTCAGGGAAAGCGCAATCGCCATCAGGCCCGATACCACAATCGCAATTCTGGAAATCTTCACAATCTTCTTATCATCCTTTTCTCCGCTTAAGGGCTGATACAGGTCATTTACAAACAGGATGGAAAGTGCGTGAAGCTGGCTGGTTGCCGTACTGATGGTCGCCGCGAAGACACCTACCACGCCGAGACCAATCAGGCCATGGGGCAGGATCGTCAGCATCCGCGGAAATACTTCGTTGGTATTTTCGATGCCCGGCAGCAGCACGCTGGCTGTCACGCCGATCAGTCCCAGTGCAATGGAAATCACCAGATAAAAGCCTGCTGTAAAGAACGCGGAGAAACGCGCTGTGGACTCATTTTTACTGGAAATCATACGCTGCACATAGTGCTGGCTGGTGGAATAGCCCAGCGTACACATGAAGAACCAGCTTAAGGGCGTCACAAAGCCTAACTGATCGATTCGCATAAATTCACCGGACACCTGGGAGGTCAGATTTGCAAGACCGCCCACCCGGAATACGCCTGCCACCACGCAGCAGAGCACGGAAGCCAGAATCATCAGGAACTGCGTTGCGTCTGTATTAACTACAGTCCGCAGGCCGCCGCTGGTCAGAAGCAGCGCCAGAATCATGGCAATAAACAGCGACAGATTTGCATCCAGTCCGGTCACCACATGAAGCACCGTACCGCTGATCGTAAACTGAACAGAAAGAGACGCAATCACCGTACAGAGATGCATAAATGCCGATACATATCTGGCTGAAGCAGAATACCGATGTCCCAGATATTCCGGAATCGTATTGGCGTCACAGCCGTTAAATTTCTTCGCAAGAAACAGTCCCACAAAAAGCATGGCCGGTGCCGCCGCCAGATCCCACCAGCAGCCGCTCATACCTACCAGATAACAGTAGCCGATAGCGCCCACCAGACCGCTTCCGCCAAAATCGGTAGCAGCCAGGGAAAGTCCGGCCTGAAACTTATTCAGGGAATGACCGGAAGTCAGAAATTCCTCGCTGGAGGCTTCTTTTTTCGAAGATCGCGCTCCCACATAAATCAGAATACCCAACATAACAAGAATTACAGCTAAATCAATTCCATTCATACAATTACTCCTCCTTTGAATACACAGACCGGAGCCTGCTCCATCACATGAATATCTTTATCCGGCTTTCCATCCATGATGAGCAGATCTGCCCATTTTCCCTCTTTCACAGTTCCGCATTGACTATCCAATCCTACAATTTTCGCGCTGTCCAGCGTCGCCATTTTCAGAAGCTGAACCGGCGACAGCCCCATCAGGCTGCGCGCCTGAAATTCCAAAGCCGGGAAGCTCTGAAACAGCGGAAATTCAAAGTCTGTTCCCCAACCTATCTCTATTCCTGCATCATAAGCCTTTCGGGTATTCTCCACCATGGCATCAAAAAATGCCGCACATTTTTTTTGCATAAATTCCGGTACGTCCCCGGTCAGATTCCGGATCATAGCATACTGGATCCCCATGGTCGGCACCAGGGCGGTCCGATGGTCGCAAGTCTGAAAGGCTTCGATACACTCCTCATCCAGATATGTTCCGTGCTCAATGGTCCCCACCCCGGTCTTCAGGCAGGCAAGAATTCCTTTCTTTCCATGACAATGACAGGCCACATAGGTTCCGGCATCCCGGGCTGCGTTCACCGCCGCCTGAAGCTCCTCTTCCGTACAAATCATAGCTCCCGGATCACCGCCCTCATTCATGACCGCTCCGGTTACCATATACTTGACGAAATCACAGCCGTTCGCCACATCCTCACGCACGCTGCGGACGATCTCATCCTTTCCTGTCATTTCCCGGTAAATAGCTCCGAACTGAGCATTTCCTTTCGTCACCGGCGTATTACAGGCTCCCGACGTCTGCATCCGCGGTCCCGGCACGATGCCTTGGTCAAAAGCCCTGCGCAGATATACACCGCCGTAGTACATATTTCCGCAATCCCGGACAAAGGTGTATCCACGCTTCAGGTAGGACTTTCCCACAGTCAGGCCCCGCAGCAGACTCTCGCTTGCATTTCGTCCCGCCAGCTCATAGATGTTCATCGTATCAAAATTAAAATGCATATGAAGATCAAACAATCCCGGCATGACTGTTTTACCTGCCACATCCAGTCCTTCTGCGTCTGTCCGTGCAGTTTTTGCTGGCTGGATTTCCACTATCCGACCGCCATCTAAAACCAGATCCGCAAATTCACCTTCATAATCTTCCGTCAGTTCCGGAATCAGTCTGCAGTTTCTAAGTACAAACACTTTCTTGCCTCCTTTTCCGTTAAATTGCGTAACTGTTCAGTACCTTCACAGTTACGATGCAAAATCCATGAAAATCGGCTTCGCCGATGGGATTTTGCATCGCTGAATCATTTTCATACACCCTCAGCAGCAAGTGCTTCGGGCTGATTCTGAATAGTTACTAAATTGCTTCTATTATAGAAATCGTCAGAAAAGAGTGCAAATTTCTATGGTTGCTTTAAAAGAAACTTATCTTATAAAAAGTTGCTTGTTAAACCATTTTTCTCGTGGTATCATTTTCTTATTGAGAATTAAATTGAAAAAACCCAGAAATTTCAAAGAAAAGTTGATTTTTAGGGAACTAAGGAGTGTGTTCTCATGGAAAGAGTAAAAACCAGTATCCTAATCGGGAAAAAAATCCGTTTTTATCGTAAGTTACGCGGATACACCCAGGAACAACTCGCAGAAACCATTTCCTGCTGCAAATCCACTGTCGCCAAGTATGAAGCCGGTTCTATCACCCTGGATGTGGATACCTGCGCCCAGATTGCCAGGGCTCTGCAAGTCTCCCTGGCACAGCTTTTGACGCTTCCGGAAGCTGACCTATCGGACATGCCAGATTCCTCTTCCCGCAGAAATGGCATTTTTCTCGCTTCCCGTCTGTATCTTTATAATCTGACCCTGGATGGTTCCGTCAAAAAGAGCCTGCTCATTCTGGATCCAAACTCCGACGATGCCTTCTGTTACTTTGATCTGGTCTCTGAAGATCCACTCTGCAGTCTCTACTATTATCACGGAAAGGCTGAATTTTATCATTCTCTGGCTCGCTTTACCTTTATCGACCAGAATTCACCCTTTGATCAGACGATCATCACATTTCCAAACATGACCGGAGTAAACGGCTACTACGTGGGCTACGCCAACACCGTGATTCAGCCAAGTTATTCTCCGGCCATTGTGAAAATGCTCATTACTCCGAACGCCGAACCTCCTGCATCGATCTTTCAGGAATGTGCAGCCTCCAAAGAAGAAATCGCTTTTTATAAGAAGAAAAACTATTTTGTACCGAATATTAAATGGTGGTACTAGAAAAATGCTATTACCACCAAGCCATAATATATCACAATCGCCACCAGGTCATTGATGGTCGTGATCAGCGGGCCGGATGCCACGGCCGGATCGACGCCCACCTTTTTGAAAAAGATCGGCGTCAGGGTTCCCACCAGGCTGGACACCACCATGGCTCCCACCAGGGACACGCCGACGCAGGCGGAAATCATCAGAGAATAGCCCAGGGCAAAGCCCTTGAACAGATGGATATACGCGCCCAGAAATACGAGCGCCAGCACCGCCAGCAGGGCACCGTTGAAGAAACCGATCTTCATCTCCTTCAACATCAGCTTGACCTTTTGGCCGGTGGTCAGATTCTCATCCATCAGCACACGGATGGTTACCGCCAGAGACTGGGTTCCGACGTTTCCCGCCATATCCAGGATCAGGGACTGGAAGCACATCACGATGGGGAGCGCCGCTACGACAGATTCAAAGGCACCGACCACCGCCGATACCACCATGCCGAGGAAGAGAAGAATGATAAGCCAGGGCAGCCTTTTACGGATACTCTCGCCGGTCGTTTCGTTTAAGTCCTCCTCGGCCGTCAGACCTGCCAGCTTCGCATAATCATCACCCATCTCATCGTCCACCACCTCGACGATATCCTGGGCTGTGATGATGCCTCCGATCGTCCGATCCTCCAAAAGGACGGGAATCGAGTCCTCGGCATAGTCCTTGATTTTCTCGATGCATTCGCTGATTTTCTCATGATCCATGACGAAGGGATAGGAGCGGCTGATCAAATCCTCCAGCTCGGTATGCTCTCTGGCAATGATCAGATCCTGCAGCTCGATGGCGCCATAGTACTGTTCCTTTTCGTCTACTACATAGATCGTGGAAATGTTGTCATTTTCTCCGGCCTGACGAACCAGCTCCCGCATGGCCTCCCGGATCGTCAAATTCTTATGAATCAGGATGAAATTGGTCGTCATGTAGCTTCCGATCTCATCCTCGTCGTAGGACAGCAAAAGCTTGACGTCCTCGCCGGCTTCCTTGTCCAGCATTCCCAGGATTTTACTTTTGCTGTCGTCATCCATTTCCTCCAGGATATCGACAGCATCGTCGGAATCCATCTCGGAAAGGACCTTCGCCTGCTGTTCTAATGTCAGTTCCTGTAAATATTTTTCCCCGTCGTCCAGATAGGCGAAGATCTCTGCCATCCGCTCGGCGCCCAGAATCTCATACAGATATTTTCTCTCTTCTGCTGTCAGAAGCTCCAGAGCCTCCGCCAGATCGTTGTCATGGTAATCCGAGAGCCGATCTACCAGCTCCTCTCTAGACAGCTTTCCCCGGATAATCGCAATCAGTTCTTCTACATACTTTGTCATGATTTGCCTCCTTTTTGCGCACAAAAATACACCGCTTCAGATTTTCCAAAGCAGACCCATCGAGTTACTCGCTGTGAAGTCCGGACCTTTCTGATACGGTGTAAATAAAATTGTGTTATAAAAGAGGCAGCTCCTTGCACGTCAAAGTATACAGCTGCTAAATTCCAATAGGAAGCTTCACGCACAGCTGCAGCCCTTTTTGATTTTTATTCGCACCGTACTTTCTACTTCGTCCCGCACTATCGCAACTGTCCATGAATTTCACCTCCTGTAAATAAAAACCTTTAAGTCGTTGTGAGTATAGCACGAAAAAAAAGGGGTGGCAACCCCTTTTTTCTTCTTTTAAGCGCGCTGTCCATACCCCTGATGTACCTGTTTTCGCACCACTGCAAAGCAGATAACCTGCATCACGATGGTAAAGAGCCAGGAACCGGGATAAGAGATAAACAGTACGAAAAGTGACCGATGGGATGGAAAGATCCCGTAAATCCAGAAGATTCTCGTTCCCACGGTACCGATGATCGACAGAATCATCGGTACACCGGAGCGCCCCATACCGCGCATCGCACCGGGAAACAGATCCATGATACCGCAGAGGAAGTAGGGCAGCGCCGTAATGGAAATAATTTCCATTCCCGCCTGGATGACATCGGTATCCTTGGTATAAATCTGCAAAATCTCCGGCCCGAAAACATAGAAAAGCGTTCCCATTGTTCCCGAGATCACCACCGAGATGATGCAGCAGTATACCAGGACCCGATCCATCCGCCTGAATTTACGGACACCCAGATTCTGGCTCGTAAAGCTCATGCAGGCCTGGGTGACCGCATTGACGGAGGCATACAAAAAGCCCAGCAGATTGTTCGCCGCCGTATAGCCTGCCATTGCCGTCGAGCCGAAAGAATTGACCGAGGACTGCAAAAGAGCATTGGAAAAGTTGATCACCACGCTCTGAATGCCGGCCGGAATGCCCACCTGAAAAATCTGTTTCAGATAGGTCGGATTGATCCGAAGCTTTGAAAAACGGAGCTGGTAGCTGCTCTCCGAAAGATACAGGCAGCGCAGAACCAGCATACAGGAGATAAACTGAGACACCACGGTCGCAATCGCAACGCCCTCCACCGCCATATGAAAGACCACCACCAGGATTACGTTCAGGATCGCATTCGTGATGCCTGCCACGATGAGGAAGATCAGCGGGCGCTTCGTATCGCCGACGGCGCGGAGGATGGCGGCGCCATAATTATACAGCATAAAGAAGGGCATCCCCAGAAAATAGATCCGCATATATAGGGTCGACAGGTCGATAACATCATCGGGTGTCGCCATGATTTCCAGGGTCCACCTCGCGAAACCGACTCCCACAAAAGCCATGACAACACCGCTTACCAAGGCGATCACAATGGAGGTATGTACGGTTTCGGACATTTCTTTTGCTCGGCCGGCCGCATAGAACCGCGCTGCCAATACGTTTGCTCCCAGCGAGATCCCGATGAAAAGATTCGTAAAAATATTGATCAGCGCTGTCGTCGAGCCCACCGCTGCCAGGGACTGACTTCCGCTGAAACGGCCCACGACAATGATATCCACCGCATTAAACATCAGCTGCAGGATACCGGAAATCATCAAGGGTACCGCAAAAATAATCAGTTTATCCATCAATGTGCCGTTGCACATGTCGATTTCATATTTATTTTTTTTCGTTTTTGACTCTCTTGTTTCTTCCAGATTCTCTATTTCATCCATTTCCTTCATGATCCTGATTCCTCCCATCTCCCTATGTTACATACTTTTTTTGCAAAATACAAGCTTTTCGAAGTCTTTACTTTTTCTTTACACAAATCGACGGAAAGCCTAACAAATACCTCCTATACTGACCTATATAGGAGGTGTTTATGATGAAGACGAAATCTACGATTGAAAAAATCATGTACTTGATTACTTTTACAGGGATTCTAATTGCAAATGTTTCTTCCATCCTGTTTGACGTTTCGGCCACGAGTTCCATCTTTCTGGCCGGTGTATTGCTCGCCTTGTTCGGAGTCAACGGAGTGCTGCTTCTAAGGAAATGCTGATTTAATCAGCGTTTCCCTGAAGCATCCGACCTTTCAGATGCACTATTCTTCTTGGACTCATTACGTTGATTAGTCGTAAAAAACTGCTGTCTCACAGATTCTGTGAAACAGCAGTTTTTCTTATCTCTTGTAACTTTTATACCTCAGCAGGGTTCTCGGTTTCCTCTGCCACATCAACAGTCTCCTCCAGGTTCTCCTCTTCGGTCAAATCAAGCTCCTCATCCAGATCGAGATCCTCGTCAAAGCTCAGCTCGCTCTCTTCATCCAGATCTGTATCCAGTTTGACATTCTGATAGCGCTTCATACCGGTTCCGGCCGGGATCAGCTTACCGATCAGGACGTTCTCCTTCAGACCGATCAGCGGGTCTACCTTACCCTTGATGGCAGCTTCTGTCAGAACCTTTGTGGTCTCCTGGAAGGATGCAGCGGATAGGAAGGAATTTGTAGCTAACGACGCCTTGGTGATACCAAGCATAATCTGCTTTCCTTCTGCGGGCTGCTTGCCCTCTGCGACCAGACGCTCGTTCGCGTCCTCAAACTCCAGAATATCTACCAGCGTACCCGGCAGGAAATCGGAATCTCCATTGTCCTCGATGCGAATCTTCTTCAGCATCTGGTGAACCAGCATCTCGATATGCTTGTCGGCGATTTCTACACCCTGCAGACGGTATACACGCTGTACCTCGCGAAGCATGTAATCCTGTACGGCCCGGACGCCCTTGATCTTCAGGATATCATGCGGATTGACACTACCCTCGGTCAGCTCATCGCCGGCCTCCAGTACCTGGCCGTCCTGTACCTTGATACGGGAGCCATAGGGAATCAGATATACCTTGGACTCGCCGTCCTCGCCTGTTACCTGAATCTCGCGCTTCTTTTTGGTATCCAGAATCGTTACCGTTCCGGCGATCTCCGTGATAATTGCAAGTCCCTTCGGCTTTCTGGCCTCGAAAAGCTCCTCGACACGGGGAAGACCCTGTGTGATATCGCCACCTGCGACACCGCCGCTGTGGAAGGTTCTCATGGTCAGCTGAGTACCCGGCTCACCGATGGACTGTGCTGCGATGATACCGACTGCCTCACCGACCTGTACTGCCTCGCCGGTAGCCATGTTCGCGCCGTAGCACTTCGCACATACACCGATGTGGGATTTACAGGTCAGGATGGTGCGGATCTTCAGACTATCTACCGGATTGCCGTCCTTATCTACGCCATTCTTTATAATTGCGGCAGCACGTCTCGGTGTAATCATATGATTTGCCTTGACGATGACCTTGCCGTCCTTGTCATATACCGTCTCGCATGCGAAACGACCGGTGATACGATCCTGCAGGCTCTCGATCTCTTCCTTGCCGTCCATGAAGGCCTTGACTACCATACCCGGAATCTCGTCCTTACCCTCGCAGCAGTCTACCTCACGGACAATCAGATCCTGAGATACGTCTACCATTCGACGGGTCAGGTAACCGGAGTCTGCGGTACGCAGAGCGGTATCGGACATACCCTTTCGTGCTCCGTGCGCGGACATGAAGTACTCCAGTACGTCCAGACCCTCACGGAAGTTGGACTTGATAGGAAGCTCGATGGTATGACCGGTGGTATCTGCCATCAGTCCACGCATGCCGGCCAGCTGCTTGATCTGCTTATCGGAACCACGGGCTCCGGAGTCTGCCATCATGTAGATGTTGTTGTAGCGGTCGAGACCGTCCAGCAGTGCCTTCGTCAGAATTGCGTCGGTATCCTTCCAGGTCTCTACGACCTCCTTATAACGCTCTTCCTCGGTAATCAGACCACGCTTGTAGTTTCTTGTGATCTTATCTACGGTATCCTGTGCCTTCTGGATCAGCTCCGGCTTCTCCGGCGGCACGGTCATATCGGAAATGGATACGGTCATCGCTGCACGGGTAGAATACTTGTATCCCATTGCCTTGATATCATCCAGCACCTCTGCGGTTCTGGTAGCTCCGTGGGTATTGATAACCTTCTCCAGGATCTGCTTCAGACCCTTCTTGCCTACATGGAAGTCGACCTCCAGTACCAGCTCATTGCCCGGAATGCTGCGGTCTACGAAGCCCAGATCCTGCGGCAGGATCTCGTTGAAGAGGAAACGACCCAGGGTGGACTCTACGAAACCGGTCATCTCGGTTCCGTCTGCCAGTGTTCTGGTGACACGAACCTTGATTCTCGTCTGCAGGCAGATTACTTTATTCTCATAAGCCAGGATAGCCTCGTTCAGGTTCTTGAAGAACTTGCCCTCGCCGATGCTTCCCGGACGCTCCTGGGTCAGATAGTAGATACCCAGAACCATATCCTGAGACGGTACGGCTACCGGACCGCCGTCAGACGGCTTCAGCAGGTTATTCGGGGAGAGCAACAGGAAACGGCACTCCGCCTGCGCCTCTACGGACAGGGGAAGATGCACAGCCATCTGGTCTCCGTCGAAGTCCGCGTTGAATGCGGTACAAACCAACGGATGCAGCTTGATAGCCTTACCCTCTACCAGGATCGGCTCGAAGGCCTGGATGCCCAGACGATGCAGTGTAGGAGCACGGTTCAGCATAACCGGATGCTCTTTGATGACGTCTTCCAGTACATCCCATACTTCCGGCTGTACCTGACGCTCTACCATTTTCTTTGCGCTCTTGATATTGTGTGCGGTACCGTTCTGTACCAGCTCCTTCATGACGAAGGGCTTGAACAGCTCGATAGCCATCTCCTTCGGGAGACCGCACTGATAAATCTTCAGCTCCGGACCTACGACGATAACGGAACGTCCGGAATAGTCTACACGCTTACCCAAAAGGTTCTGACGGAAACGTCCGGACTTACCTTTCAGCATATCAGACAGAGACTTCAGGGCTCTGTTGCCCGGGCCGGTAACGGGACGACCGCGGCGTCCGTTGTCGATCAGGGCGTCTACAGCCTCCTGCAGCATACGCTTCTCGTTGCGGACGATGATATCCGGCGCACCCAGCTCCAGAAGTCGGGTCAGTCGGTTATTTCTATTGATAATTCTGCGGTACAGATCGTTCAGGTCGGAGGTAGCAAAACGTCCGCCGTCCAGCTGTACCATCGGACGCAGATCGGGCGGAATGACCGGGACTGCATCCAGAATCATCCACTCCGGCTTATTGCCGGACTCACGGAAGGCCTCTACGACCTCCAGACGCTTGATGATCCGGGCACGCTTCTGTCCGCTGGCATCCTTTAATCCTGCCTTCAGCTCAGCAGACTCCTTTTCCAGATCGATGGCCTTCAGAAGCTCCTTTACGGACTCTGCACCCATTCCGACGCGGAAGCGATTGCCATACTTCTCGCGCATGTCCTGGTATTCCTTCTCAGACAGCACCTGCTTATACTGCAGCTCGGTATCTCCGGCATCTAGTACAATGTAGGATGCGAAATACAGCACCTTCTCCAGCGTCCGCGGAGACAGATCCAGAATCAGACCCATCCGGCTCGGGATGCCCTTGAAGTACCAGATATGGGAAACCGGAGCAGCCAGCTCGATATGGCCCATACGCTCACGGCGCACGTTTGACTTGGTCACCTCTACACCGCAGCGATCGCATACGACACCTTTATAACGGATCTTTTTATACTTTCCGCAGTGGCACTCCCAGTCCTTGCTGGGTCCGAAGATTCTTTCGCAGAATAAGCCGTCTTTTTCCGGTTTCAGGGTTCTGTAATTGATGGTTTCAGGCTTCTTCACCTCGCCTCTGGACCACTCCCGGATCTTTTCCGGGGACGCAAGTCCGATACGAATCGCGTCAAATGTCATCGGCTGGTATACAGCCTGATTCGTTGTTTCTGGCATGAATGGCACTCCCTTCCTTATTCTTCTTCAAAATCTCCGTCGAAATCTGAGAAGCTCTCTTCCGTATCGTCCGGCTCTTCCTCGATATCAACCAATTCTCCGTCATCGGCAAACTCCTGTTTGCTGAATCCGTAGTCTCCATAGGAATCTTCGTCATCCTTGAAGCGGCGGTCGCCCTCAATGATAGACCGCAGGTCTGTACTTTCTGCGTACTCACTGGTCTCCATGATCTCGACCTCTGTATTGTCATCCCGCAGGACTCTGACATCGAGACCCAGGGACTGCAGCTCTTTTAAGAGTACCTTGAAGGACTCCGGAATACCCGGCTTCGGAATATTGTCACCCTTGATAATGGCCTCGTAGGTCTTTACACGTCCGATGACATCGTCTGACTTCATCGTCAGGATCTCCTGCAGGGTATAGGATGCACCATAAGCCTCCAGGGCCCAAACCTCCATCTCTCCGAAACGCTGGCCGCCGAACTGCGCTTTTCCGCCGAGGGGCTGCTGGGTAACCAGGGAGTACGGTCCGGTAGAACGCGCATGGATCTTATCGTCTACCAGGTGGTGCAGCTTCAGATAATGCATGTGACCGATGGTAACGGCACCGTCGAAGTACTCGCCGGTACGTCCGTCACGCAGGCGAACCTTTCCGTCTCTCGAAATCGGAACACCCTTCCAGAGCTTTCTGTGCTCACGGTTCTCATCCAGATACTGAGTAACCTCTGCATTCAGCTCCTCGCCATGCTTGCCGAGGAAGGTCTCGCCGTCCCACGGTTTTCCGTCGGCCGTCGTCTCCTCGCCTTTCTCCTTCCACTCTGCCGCTTCGGCATCGTCAAACGGAAGGTTTACATAATCATTTGCTAGATCCAGCGTATCCATGATATCGCTCTCGTTCGCACCGGAGAAGACCGGTGTCGATACGTTGAAGCCCAGAGCCTTTGCTGCAAGACTCAGGTGAATCTCCAGAACCTGTCCGATATTCATACGAGACGGCACGCCCAGGGGGTTCAGCACGATATCCAGCGGTCGTCCGTTCGGCAGGAACGGCATATCCTCTACCGGAAGTACACGGGAAACGACACCCTTGTTTCCGTGACGGCCGGCCATCTTATCTCCTACGGAGATCTTACGCTTCTGAGCAATGTAGATACGTACGGACTGATTTACTCCCGGAGAAAGCTCGTCTCCGTTTTCACGGGTGAATACCTTGGCATCTACGACGATACCATACTCTCCATGAGGTACCTTCAGGGAAGTATCCCGTACCTCACGCGCCTTCTCACCGAAGATCGCACGCAGCAGTCTCTCCTCTGCGGTCAGCTCAGTCTCTCCCTTCGGAGTTACCTTACCTACCAGGATATCCCCGGCACGAACCTCCGCACCGATGCGGATAATTCCGCGCTCATCCAGATCCTTCAGGGCATCATCGCCGACACCCGGAACGTCTCTTGTGATCTCCTCCGGTCCGAGCTTGGTATCCCGAGCCTCTGCCTCATACTCTTCGATATGAATCGAAGTATATACATCATATTCTACCAGGCGCTCACTCAGTAGTACGGCGTCCTCGTAGTTGTAGCCTTCCCAGGTCATGAAACCGATCAGCGGGTTTTTGCCGAGAGCCAGCTCTCCGCCGGAGGTGGAAGGACCATCCGCGATGACATCACCCTTCTTGACCTTGTCGCCCTTAAATACGATCGGTCTCTGGTTGTAGCAGTTGCTCTGGTTGCTGCGGGAGAACTTCGTCAGACGATATACATCCTTCGTTCCGTCCTCGCACTTGATCGTGATCTCATTGGACAGAGAACGCTCTACCACACCGTCATGCTTCGCTACGACGCAGACACCGGAGTCGACAGCCGTCTTTACCTCAATGCCGGTACCTACTACCGGAGCCTCAGTGGTCAGAAGCGGCACCGCCTGACGCTGCATGTTGGATCCCATCAGCGCACGGTTTGCGTCGTCGTTCTGTAGGAACGGAATCAAAGCTGTAGCCACAGAGAATACCATCCGGGGAGATACGTCCATATAATCGAACATGGAGCGCTCATACTCCTGCGTCTCCTCGCGATAACGACCGGATACATTCTTATGTACGAAATGTCCCTCTTCATCCAGGGGCTCATTTGCCTGTGCTACATGGTAATTATCCTCTTCATCTGCGGTCATGTATACAACCTCGTCGGTGACACGCGGATTCTTCGGATCGGTTTTGTCAATCTTACGGTACGGAGTCTCGATGAAGCCGTACTCATTGATTCTCGCATAGGATGCCAGAGAGTTGATTAGACCGATGTTCGGTCCCTCAGGGGTCTCGATGGGGCACATTCTTCCGTAATGGGAATAATGAACGTCTCGAACCTCGAATCCTGCACGATCTCTCGACAGACCGCCCGGTCCCAGGGCAGACAGACGACGCTTGTGAGTCAGCTCACCCAGCGGGTTGTTCTGGTCCATGAACTGCGACAGCTGCGACGATCCGAAGAACTCCTTCACGGCTGCAGTGACCGGTTTGATATTGATCAGGGACTGCGGTGTAATATTGTCCTGATCCTGGGTAGTCATACGCTCCCGAACGGTACGCTCCATTCTGGAAAGACCGATACGATACTGATTCTGCAGCAGCTCACCTACTGCACGGATACGACGGTTGCCCAAATGGTCGATATCGTCCGCATTGCCGATACCGTATTCGAGATGCAGGTTATAGTTGATGGAAGCGATGATGTCTTCCTTAGTAATATGCTTCGGAATCAGAGAATGGATCTCCCGCTTGATGGCCTCTTTGATATCCTCCAGGCTCTCATTTTCCTCCAGAACCTTCTTCAGAGCCGGATAATAAACCAGCTCGGTAACGCCAAGCTCCTCCGGATCCACATCTACATAATGGCGCAAATCCACCATCATACTGGAGATCACGCGGACATCCCGCTCCTCTGTCTTGATCATCACGAAGGGAACAGCTGCATTCTGGATTGCATCTGCCAGCTCTCTGGTTACCTCGGTACCTGCCTCTGCCAGCACCTCTCCGGTCTCGGTATCCACGACATCCTCGGCCAGGATCTGTCCGGTAATGCGGTTGCGAAGCAAAAGCTTTTTGTTAAATTTATAACGTCCCACCTTGGCCAGATCGTATCTTCTCGGATCGAAGAACATACTCATGATCAGGCTCTCTGCGCTGTCTACTGCCAGCGGTTCACCCGGACGAATCTTCTTATACAGCTCCAGCAGACCTTCCTGGTAGCTCTCTGCAGTATCCTTTGCCAGGGTTGCCAGAATCTTCGGCTCCTCGCCGAACAGATCGATGATCTCCGGATTTGTTCCGTAACCGAGAGCACGAACCAACACCGTCACCGGAACCTTTCTGGTACGGTCTACTCGTACATAAAATACATCGTTGGAATCCGTCTCATACTCCAGCCATGCACCACGGTTCGGAATCACGGTACAGGAGTAAAGACCCTTTCCTAATTTATCATGATCAATCGCATAGTAAATACCGGGGGAACGCACGAGCTGGCTGACGATAACACGTTCAGCACCGTTGATCACAAAAGTACCTGTCTCCGTCATCAGCGGCAGGTCACCCATGAAAATCTCGTGTTCGTTGATTTCATCTGTCTCTTTATTATAGAGACGTACCTTTACCTTCAGAGGCGCTGCATAGGTCGCATCTCTTTCCTTGCATTCCTCGATGGTATATTTGAGATCATCCTCACCGGTACAGAGCGTGAAGTCTACAAAATCCAGGCTCAGATGTCCGCTGTAATCGGCGATGGGAGAGATGTCATCGAACACTTCTCGAAGACCTTCCCGAAGGAACCAATCGTAGGAATCCTTCTGGACCTCAATGAGGTTCGGCATCTCCAGGACTTCCTTCTGCCTGGAATAGCTCATTCTGAAGTTCTTACCGGTTGTGACCGGACGTATTCTGTTCTTTTCCATTGACGTTCACCCCTTATTTAATATGGAAGTTAGCTACTATTTTCGTCATTTTGCACAAAAATGCAAAAAGAATTCAGAGCCTAGCTCACCACAATAGTGCATTCTACATGATACCATAAACAGGCTTTCGCGTCAAGCTTTTTTTGTATGTTCTGGGGATTTTTTTCAAAGAAGGGTGTTGAAAATTTACGGATGATTTGTGGAATTTTTTATTATGCAAAAAGCCGGGCGAGTTTCTCCCGCCCGGCTCCGTAAGTTCATAAAACTTATTTCAGGGTTACAGTAGCTCCCTGCTCCTCAAGCTTAGCCTTCAGCTCATCAGCCTCTGCCTTAGATACGCCCTCTTTTACAACCTTCGGTGCGCCATCTACCAGATCCTTAGCTTCCTTCAGGCCAAGACCGGTTACTTCACGAACAACCTTGATAACCTTAACCTTGGAATCGCCAGCGCTTGTCAGCTCTACGTCGAAGGAATCCTTCTCCTCAGCTGCAGCCTCGCCTGCACCTGCTGCTGCTACAACAACACCTGCTGCTGCAGATACACCAAACTCCTCCTCACAAGCCTTTACCAGCTCGTTCAGCTCTAATACAGATAACTCTTTGATAGCGTCGATAAACTCAGCGGTAGTTAACTTTGCCATTTTATTTTCCTCCTGATTTTCTGATTTTAAAATTGAGATTCATGCTACGCACTTAGTAAGTACTTACAGTCGCCTACGCTTCTGCCTTGCTGTCTGCGATCTGATTCAGAACGCGAGCAAAGTTTGCAATCGGAGACTGGATGCTGCCAAGCAGCTTGCCAAGAAGCTCTTCTCTGGACGGAACCTTTGCGATCTCAGCCATTCCTGCTGCATCGTAATAAGTTCCCTCTACGATACCGCCCTTGATCTCAAGAGTCGGGGCTTCTTTGCTGAAGTTTGCAAGGATACGTGCCGGAGCAGTCGCATCTGTCTTGGAGATGGCGATTGCATTCGGGCCTTCCAGCTGCGGAGCCAGGCTCTCGCAATCCGTTCCCTTGAACGCAAAATTCATCATCGTATTCTTGTAAACCTTGTAGATCACTCCATTCTCGCGAAGCTCTTTACGAAGTCTTGTATCCTGATCTACGGTCAGACCGCAATACTGAACCAGGACAACAGACTGAGCACCTTCGATATTGGAAGAAATCTCTTCTACAACCGGTTTCTTCAGCTCGATTTTTGCCATGAGTGGTGTACCTCCTTATTAGTCTATGTGTCACCAACCCGATATAAGAAAGAAGTTAAAAACCTCTCTGTCCGCAAAGACAGAGAGGTTTCGAAAATCATTCAAAGTGAATGCATATCGTCCTCGGCAGGCGTGTTTACCTTACGCCTTACGGCACCTGCTGTCTTCGGGTCGTGTTACATGCTATGAAAGAATAGCATATCTTTTTATGAATGTCAATCAAATTTTTGATTAACCAAGCTTTGCTGTATTCAGTCTTACGCCCGGTCCCATGGTCGGAGCGATGGTTACGCTCTTCAGGTACTGGCCCTTTACAGCTGCCGGCTTTACCTTATTGATTGCATCGATCAGCGTCTGGAAGTTGTCCGCTAACTGCTCCTCTGTGAAGGAAGCCTTTCCAATCGGCACGTGGATAATGTTTGTCTTGTCCAGTCGATACTCAATCTTACCTGCTTTGATTTCCTGGATGGCCTTGGTTACGTCCATCGTTACGGTTCCGGCCTTCGGGTTCGGCATCAGACCCTTCGGTCCAAGTACACGTCCCAGACGTCCTACAACGCCCATCATATCCGGTGTAGCTACTACTACATCGAAATCAAGCCAGCCTTCGTTCTGGATCTTCGGAACCAGTTCCTCTGCTCCAACGAAATCTGCGCCTGCTGCCTGTGCCTCATCAGCCTTTGCATTCTTTGCAAATACCAGCACGCGAGCAGTCTTACCGGTTCCGTGCGGAAGTACAACAGCACCACGGATCTGCTGATCTGCGTGACGTCCGTCGCAGCCTGTACGGATATGAGCCTCGATGGTCTCATCAAATTTTGCGGTAGCAAGCTTCTTTACGATAGCTACTGCCTCATCTCTATCATACTGAGTCTGTTTGTCGTAGAGCTTAGAAGCCTCAACATACTTCTTACCATGTTTCATATTAAATAACCTCCTGGTGGTAATTGCGGGATTCAGGGTTTTCCCTCCCACGTCTGACTTTTGTTATAACAGTTTCGATTAGTCCTCAACAACGATGCCCATGCTGCGAGCGGTTCCTGCGATCATGCTCATCGCGGAATCGATGTTTGCTGCATTCAGATCCGGCATCTTGATCTCTGCGATCTTCTGAATCTCTGCCTTGCTGATGGTAGCAACCTTTGTCTTGTTCGGAACTCCGGAACCGGACTGAATCTTGCATGCCTTCTTCAGCAGTACTGCTGCAGGCGGAGTCTTTGTGATGAAGCTGAAGGATCTGTCTGCATAAACTGTGATAACAACCGGAATAATCATTCCGTCCTGATCTGCGGTTCTTGCATTGAACTGCTTCGTGAACTCTACGATGTTCACACCATGCTGTCCAAGAGCCGGACCTACAGGCGGAGCCGGTGTTGCCTTTCCAGCAGGAATCTGCAATTTAATATAACCTGTTACTTTCTTTGCCATTTTAGGCACCTCCTTGTGGTGATTGCGGGCATTTGGGTTTCTCCCTCCCACATGCTTTTGTGTATCGGCCGGAAAATCATTTTCCCGTCCGAGCTGCTACATTTTTTTGATTTCCGAGAAACCGATCTCCACCGGTGTCTCTCTGCCGAAGAGATCCACGTTGATGGTTACGCATTGCTTGTTCTGGTTGATATCCTGTACCACACCGACTGTATCGGCCCAGATACCGGCGATAACCGTTACGCTGTCTCCTACTTTGAAATCTACTACGACATTTTCAGACTGGATTCCGAGCGGCCGCATCTCCTCTTCTGTCAGAGGTACCGGTTTCGATCCCGGTCCGACAAAGCCGGTCACACCACGGGTATTTCGCACAACGTACCAGGTGTCGTCATTCATCACCATATTGATCAGAACATAGCCCGGAAACATTTTCTTCTGAACCTGCTTTCTGGCTCCGTTCTTCATCTCAACCACGTCCTGCAGCGGAACTCTCACTTCGAGAATCTGCTCCTCCAGGTGTCTGTTTTCAATTGTTTTCTCAATGTTGGCCTTAACCTTGTTCTCGTATCCGGAATAGGTATGAACTACATACCAGTTTGCCTCTGCCATTTTCTCACTCCTATAAACTAATCAGCATATCGATTCCGTAAGACAGGATGATATCCAGGAGCTTAATTACAATTCCCAGTACCAACGATGTAAGCACAACGGCTATCGTCTGTCTTATCACGGTCTTTTTGTCCGGCCATACAACCTTTTTGTACTCCGCCTTCAGACCCTTGAACCAGCTTTTCTTCGGTTTATCGGTGTTCTTAGTGGCCTTTTCTGCTGCTTCGCTCATCGTCCCACTATCCTTTCCTGCATTTTACTTTGTTTCTTTATGCAGTGTGTGCTTTCTGCAGAATCTGCAGTACTTGTTCGTCTCCATCCGGTCCGGATGATTCTTTTTCTCTTTTGTCATGTTGTAGTTACGCTGTTTGCACTCCGTACATGCCAATGTGATCTTTACGCGCACGACTTCCACCTCCGCTTATTTTTTACTTACTGGACAGCCCCTGCATGCATGCCGGCATACCGGAACCATCGTTTTTTAGGCATAAAAAAAAAGCCTACTTCCATTCGCCCTGATATCATATCATGCAGAATAAGAGCCTGTCAAGCCTTTTCTTGGGTTTTCAGCTGATAAATCCTATCTTTTACTAAGGAAATGCTGATTAAATCAGCGTTTCCCTAACAACATTCTATTCTTGCCTTTTTTTTCACAAAATGTTACACTTTAGTTAAGGAAACGCTGATTTAATCAGCATTTTCTTAACTTTCTAGGACCGATCCTAAATTCAGAGAAGGAGATTACGACGCTATGAATTATCAAAGACATAAATCCGAAGAATCGGTAGAGGATTATTTGGAAACGATCCTTATATTAAGCAAACAAAAGCCTCAGGTGCGCTCCATCGATGTAGCCAATGAGCTCGGCTATTCCAAGCCCAGCGTCAGTGTTGCCATGAAGAATCTGCGCCAGAAGAATTTTGTCCTTGTATCGGAGGAGGGCTATCTCTCCCTGACCGAGGAGGGTATGAAGGTGGCCGCCACCGTATACGAGCGTCACTCCGTCATCTCTGACTGGCTGATCCGCCTCGGCGTATCCCGGGAGGTTGCCGTCGAGGATGCGTGCCGGATGGAGCATGATATCAGTGAGGAAAGCTTCTCAGCCATCAAAAAATACCTGCAGAGTGCAGAGTCATAAGCGAGGTTTCAGAAAAGCCCGGAGCAGCTGCTCCGGGCTTTTCTGAAACCTCGCCTGCATTTTCTATCACAGCATCTTGTTCATGCTTCCCATCCGGTATCCGGACAGATCCAGAGCCACATAGAGAAAACCATACTCCTTTAGCTTCGCCTCCACGTTCGTTCGGATCGGTTCCTCCATGATTCGGTCAAACTGCTCCGGCAGAATCTCGATACGGGCCAGTTTGTCATGAATCCGGACGCGTACCTGACGAAAGCCGTAATCTAAGAGGAGCTGCTCTGCCTTCTCCACCATGGCCAGCTTTTCCCTGGTAATGTTTTCTCCGTAGACAAAGCGCGAAGCCAGACAGGCAAAGGAGGGCTTGTCCCAGGTCGGCAGATCCATGGTCTTCGAAAGCTCGCGGATCTCCGCCTTTGTAAGCTCTGCCTCGCGAAGCGGGCTTTTGATATCCAGCTCTGCAATGGCTAAAAGACCCGGGCGATAATCCCCGTTGTCATCCATATTGGAGCCCTCTGCCACGTAGGCGATACCTTCCTTCTTTGCCAGCTCCCTGATCTTCTCAAACAGCTCCCGCTTGCACAGATAGCAGCGGTTGGGCGGATTTTTCGAAAATCCGTCAATCTCCAGCTCCTCCGATTCGCAGATCACATGACGAATCCCCTCTTTTTCACAGAAGGCCTTCGCCTCCTCAAGCTCCCGCTTCGGGAAAGAACAGGACTTGGCCGTCACGGCAATGGCTTTCTCGCCCAAAACCTCCTGTGCTGTCTTTAATAGGAAGGTGGAATCCACACCGCCGGAAAAGGCGACTGCCACGCTTCCCAGTTCTCTCAAATATTCCTTCAGTCTCTCCAGTTTTTGTTCTGCCAAGCTCTGCATCCTGCTGCCTCCTGTTTTTCGACTTTTTTTAGTTATTTTATCCTGTTTTCCTGTCTGAATCAATACCATCCTTTTTACAAGCGCTTCCCATTTTTTTCTTGACTTTCTCCTTCTTTTAGGATATAGTCATCTTATTGTTTCAATGTATTTTCGAAGAGAATTGATTCACATGTTTTTGTAAGTTATCGTTCACTTTGATACTTTGCAAAAACATGTGTTTTTTGCTTTCGGGACAGCATTCGAACAGGCAAGTATATTTCTATCATCTATAGGAGGCTCTAATTATGAACAAGGGTACTGTAAAGTGGTTCAACGGAACAAAGGGATACGGCTTCATCACCAACTCCGAGACAGGCGAGGATGTATTCGTACATTTCAGCGGTATCGTAGCTGATGGCTTCAAGACTCTGGAGGAAGGCCAGTCCGTTACCTTCGATGTAACCGAGGGCAACCGCGGACCGCAGGCTACCAACGTAGTCGTTGTAGCATAAGCGTAGTCGACACAGTCATGAAAATGAAGGCATCCCGCCCAGGGGTGCCTTTTTTCTACCAAAGGAGTATTGGATATGGAAAAAGAAGCATTTCAGAAGCGGCTCGAGGATCTCGGCGAGCTCGCGAAAATCAATGGAAATCGCCTGCGCACCGATGCTGTAAAGACCTTCCTGAAGGATATGGATCTGACGGATGAGCAATACAACCTTGTATTTGCCTATCTCGCCTCCAAGGCCATCACCGTAGAGGGCTATCTCACCCTGGCCGGCTCCGATGGCAGCAGCACCCCCATTTATTCCGAGGAGGAGCAGGCCTTTCTTGACCAATACGAGGAAGACCTGAAGGCACTCAAGCCTCTGCCGGAGGCCGATCTGTTGCTGCTTTGTCAGCAAGCGGAAGAGGATTCCGACCCGGAGGCAAAGCTTCACCTCACAGAGCAGCTGCTCCCCATCGTCCTGGCCACAGCGAAGCACTATGCCGGCCGCGGTCTCCCCATCGGCGACCTAATTCAGGAGGGCAATGTCGGCCTGATGCTGGCGCTAGAGGATATTTCCGGCAGAAATAAAGAGCTTTCCGTCCTGGATTTTCTGAAGGCAGAGATCGATCGTTTTATCTCCGAGGCTCTCGACGAACAGCTGACCAGTAAATCCGCCGGTGAGCTTCTGGCCGACCGTCTGAATGAACTACGCGACGGTATCAAGGAGCTCTCCGGCGATCTGGAGCGCCAGGTTTCCGTCGAAGAGCTTTCTGCCTTTCTCGATATTCCCGTCCAGGAGATCGAGGATCTCCTGAAAATCGCCGGAGAGACCTCTGAGGAAGGGAATGCTTAATAACTAAAACTTCCCACTTGGAACAGTGGTATGGAAGTAGCCCGGGGTGGACGCCCGCAGCTGCATGACGCGGAACAGCACTTCCATTGCGAATTTGTTGGTGTCGCTCCAGGCCTCTGAGATTGTGTACATCTGTCGAATCTTGTTAAATGCGGCTGCTGTTGCAGACGAGGTAGATGATCTGATGATCCCTTGACAGCTCCTCTAAGATTTCCAACGCCCGCTTGGTATGGACATCATCGAGGTTCACAAAGGGATCATCCAGAATCAGGAAGGGCTTTTCTTCTTCAAAAAGAGCATCCACCAGAGACAGGCGCATGCACAGGGCAATGCAGTCCCTCATACCGGCGCTGAAGCTTGCGACCTCCCTTGCATCACCTTTCTCATCGATGGTCAGCTTCAAATCCTTATCGACGATGCTTTTGCCCAGCCGCTCTCCGAGAAGATTTTTCGCATATTCCCCGAATCTTTGCTCGACCTTTCCGACATAATTATTCGCAAGGCGGTCTTTCGCCTCACGAAGCAGCTCAAGCGTCCGATCGGTCAGCTCACATCTTCGGCTGCTTTCCTCCTTCTCAGCCGCAAGTCTCGCCATTTCATCCTCCCAGTCCGGAATCTGCTCCACATTTTCCCGAAGTACCTTTCTTTTCTGACGAAGCTCATGTAACGATACCTCCAGAGTATCGAGTTTTTCTTGAATCTCCTGTTCCTCCTGCTCCAGTGCGTTGACGTCCGGAAGCTCCTCCTCCGAACCTTCCTCCGACTCCCGAGCCTCGGCTGCCAACGGATTTTGCAGCAAAAAGTCCTGCTGTTTTCTCTCGAGCTCGGAAAGTCGCCTGTCGGCCTCCTCTCTTTTACGCAAATCCTCCCGGATTCGCTCCAGAAGCTGCTCCGGCTCCGTACCGGAGAGCTGATATTTTTCAAAGAAGGCATCCAACAGCTCTTGCAGCTGCGAGAGCTTTGCACTCGTCTGTTCCTTTTCCTGCCGATACCGGTGCATCCGTTCTGCTGCCTGCTGATAGGCGGCGGCACGTTCCCGAAGCTTAAGCAGGCAGGCATCGGCCGAACAGCTGAGATCGCGAGCCTGGTAGGTATCCAGAAGCTTTTCGATATCTTTTTCCAGTTTCTCTGCTCTTACAAGCTCTGCGGCATAATTCTCCCGAACCGCTTCTTCCTTCGCCTTCAACTCCCAGTAGCTCTTTGTTTCTTCCGAAAGTCTTCGAATTTCCCCTTTCAGATCCTCCGAAGGCATAGCCGAAGCATATTTTCGAAGGACAGGTAAAATCTGCTGCCGATAGGCTTCCATCTGCTTTTCTTTCTCTTTTCGCTTTTCCTCTGCCTTCTCTCTTTGTATACAAAGATCGAGATAAGCTTTTCGGTCGATCTGCAATTGTACCAGCTGCCCGACCGGATCGGCTGCTTCCCTATAAAACCGCAGCAAAAAATCCCGCAGCTCATGCTGTAGATCATAAAGCTCCTGATTTTCTTCGTCCGTAATCGCACTGACCGTGACTACTGATGTTTGCTTCTGTTTTTCGGCACTGACCAAGGACTTCGTATGGAGCCAGACGGCTCCGAGGAGTGCACCGAAGCCAAGAACCACCAGGACAGCCCCGGGCGCGAAGGCATTTTGCAAAAAGAAAACGAGGCCGACTGCTATCAGGATGGCACCCAAGATGGTACCAAGAAGCGGCGCTTTGGAGGTCTTCGTCTCCTCTGGTACAGCTGTCTCCTGCACCCTTGTCGTCTTTGCCTTTTTCTTTCCCTGGAGCTCTGTGATGCGCTGATAGTCCTCCTGATGCTGCCGAATCTCTTCCTCTGCCGGGACACCCTCTGCAAAAAGCCGCTGCAGGCTCCGGTATTTCTCCTCATCTTCCGCAGAAAAGGAAGCTTCCTCCCTGCTTCTTTTCAGAATCTCCAGCTCCTCTGCTGCATGGATACATGCCTTCAGGGTTTCCTCAGCGGGTATTCCGTCCGCAAAGCGATCCGAGAGTCTAAGAAGCTCCTCCCGTTCCTCGGGAAGCAGCTGTGCAGAAAGTCTCGCCTTGGCTGCCTCCAGCTCCCTGAGCTTCCGATCGCAGGTTCTGATATCGGCTGCCGTCTTCTCAGTGTCCGTAAACCATCCCTTTTCCCGATCCAGAATTTCCCGATCCTTTGCATCTATTTTCAGGCTCTCCAGGCGTTCCCCTGCCTGCTGCAGGAGGCGGCAGGCATTCTGCTGTTCGTGGATCTCCTCCGCCGTCGGACAGCCTGCCGGATAACGCATCTCCAGATCTTTTAGCTCATCACTGCAGCTCTTTCTCTCCTGCGCAAACTCATCCATTCTGCTTTGCCAAAGTCTGCGGCTTTTTCGTGCAGCTGCCAGCTGATGCTTTTTTCGCACCTCCTGAAGCGCTTTGGTATTTCCTGTTTTTTCCAGTTTCAAATTTTCTATTTCTGCGGTAACATTCGAAAGCCAGACTCTTTGCTGCTCCGCTTCAAATTTACGACGCTCGATCTCATGATACTGCTCCTCCAGCTCGTGAATCCTTCCGCCGTCTCCGCGGTAGGCGCGAAAACGGGTGCGATAGTCCCGCAATGCTTTTAACGCGGTATCGTAATTGTTCAGGTCATTCGTATCATCCACGAGATCGCTGAGCTTTGTACGGATCGAGGTCGTCGCCTCCAGTTCTCCCAGAAAGGACTGAGCCAGATACGTGCTCCGGGCAAAGGAGGCCGCATCCAGCTGAAAGAGCTCTTCTCCGAGCTTTTCCGAAAAACGGGTCGACTCCTGCCGATTCGTCAGGTCATACAGGGCAAAGCTGTCCTTCGCAGCCGTCTTTCCGAAATACCGAGTGACACGGTACATGATGCCTGCCGTCTCAAATTCCAGGTAACCGCCGTATTTTCCGCCCTGCCACGGGTCATAGCGTTTCCGCTCATTTTCCGTAATATTGCGGGCGCCGGTGCGCGGGAAGCCGTAGAGCATCGCTTTCAAAAAGGCCGCCAGCGTACTTTTTCCGTATCCGTTTTCTTCGTAAAGGACGGTCAGTCCCTCCTCGAAGGTAAAATCAAAATCCGAAAAGATACCAAAATTTTCGATATGACAGCTCAGCAGCTTCATAATGTGATCTCCTCCCCCGCCAATGCCTGAATTCCGGTACGAATGATCGCGGCCTTATCTTCCTCGTTCGCATCACTTTCCAAAACCAGGCGAATAAACTCTCCTTTTAAGGAGATATCGTTCTGATAATCCTCCGGATGAATCGCCATGTGGGTCTCATCCTTTACCTTTGTAAAGAAAAAGCCCTGCTGCTCTGCCATCTTCTGCAGATAACTAAGGGCGATGTCTGCCGTCGGATCGACGCTGCCGGTCAGCAGAAATTCCACCATATCCTCCCGGCCGATCCCTGCCGCCGCCTCCTGCATCCGCTGCAGAATCTCTGCATTTTTCGTAAGGCCGCTGATATCGACGGAAAGCCGATGCAGCTTCCGGCAGGAAAATGGCACAAATTCGTGCCTGATCCGGCCGTCCTCGATGGTCAGGAGGACGAAGCCCTTCTCTTCGCATTCGTCGAAGCCGCGACCCTCCAGGCAGCCGCTGTAGCAATAGCTTCCTCTCGCATCCAGTCTTCCTTCTGTATAGGCATGGATATGACCCAGAGCGAGGTAATCGATTCCCCGATCCTTCAGAAGATTTAAATTGATAAGGCCATCGCCGCAGGCCGTCCCAATCTGGCCGTGCAGGGTCACGATTGCTACACCGCCTTCCTTCTTCGGAAGACTCTGATACAGGTTTTCGGCATTTTCCTCGGTAAGCTCGATGCCGGAGACTGTGACGTCCTCAAAGTTGTAGGATTTCCAGTTTTTTCCAAATCGTTTCAGATTGGCCGGAAGCTCCTGATCTGCGAAGGCATCGGCTGCACCCTCGTGGTTGCCGGCGAGATACAGGTAATCGACCCCGGGGGTCTCACGTATCGCACCGAGGACTGCATCCACGGTTCTTGCTTTGACGCGCTCGCTGTCGAATAGATCCCCGGCTATGATGACGGCCCGGACTTCGTTTTCTTTGGCATATTCCGTCAGACGGCCGAAGGAGCGGATGAGCTCTGTATTTCTGTCAGAGGCCTGCTTCCCGGTCATATGGGTCTCCATCGGGGAGTCCAGGTGCAGGTCTGCGCAGTGGATCATTTTTATCATCGAGGTAAGTCCTTTCTTTAGGTACTAAAAAAGGGTTCCGGCGGTATCTTCTGCGAGATTGTCCGTCGGAACCCTTCGATTTACAATATTCGCATCGGATCCATTATAACAAAGATCCGGCGAAAAACACAGCCTGTTTTGTGTCGCATTTTTCTAAGGATATGCTGATTAAATCAGCGTTTCCCTAATTTACTCAAGAATCCCACTCTGTCCACTCGACCTCATCCGCGCAATAGATCGCATCCGTCAGTCCCAGGCCCTTTTTATAATTCAGCAGATTCTCCTCCAGCTCGTCCTCCTCTTCTATCATAATCCCGTAGAAATGATAGAGACTGAGCACTTCATCCTCGGGATTCTCACAGATGCCCTGAGAATTGTAGAAGACATATTGATTGTTCGCAAGATACTGGTCGTACATTTCGTCATCGAAGCTGTCCGAGTATTCCCAGGTATTGTAGATCTCCTCGGTATAGGTCTCCGAACCGCCCCCATTCCATTGAATGTTGATCTGATCCCGCACCGTGGAGGGCATAAAATCCTCATGCACTAAATTATTCTCCAATCCGGTATAGGTATGAATGCTGTATACAAAAACCTTCTGTCCTTCCGCGTCAACGAAGTATTCCTTCACAAAGGAATGCGTATAACCGTAGGTGGCCGTCCAGTCGATCACCCCGGCCTGATTCATATAGATACCGCTGCCATTATAACAATTTAACTGCATAATACTGGAAAGCTTTCCATTCTTGGCCTTAAAAATCAGGTATTCCGAGGATACATCATAGGTATCGGGATTTATGAAGTCCAGCTTCAGAGCCAGCTCCAGTTCATCGTCCAGACCGCAGTCTATCAGGGAATAAGAGGTGGCCAGCAAGGTGGCCGGCATGTCCTCCTCCCGGAAGCCCTCCGAAAGAACATCCACCATCTCGGAAAGGGTATAGGTGCCCCTTGGGAAAGCCTGTTCGTCATCCTCTACCACGGCTGATTTTTGTCCATTCAAAAAGGCCATATATTCACTTTCCGCGTCCACTTCTTTACCCTGATCCCGTATCGCCGGTATCTCTATGACTCCCTGGTTTTCTGTGGATAAGGTGGCTTCGGAGGCAGCTTTTTTCACTGCCTCCACTGCCTCCGTCGTCTCCTGCTGTTCTTTTTTGCCGCAGCCTGTCAGTCCCATCAGCAGAAGTCCCATCAAAATACCCGGATATAAGAGCTTTCGTTTCTTCTTCATCCTTCATTCCTCACTTTGTTCTCAGTATTCCCTATAGTCCGGATTGATCATGCCGTCTCCTCCGTCCATGATCTGATTCGTTACAAAATGGCGGAATAGTGCTCGGCCTGCCAGCCCCACTACTCCCACCACCAGAATCACCAGAAACCCCGTTTTCAGTATCTTTTTCATAGAAATTTCCTCCTTCCGATAGGTGTTTTTCTAAGGAAATCCTGATTAAATCAGCGTTTCCCTAAACCTCCATTAGGTAAAGCTCATCAAATATATCCTGAATAATTCCGTCCATTCCGTCACTTTCCTCTGCCCAGACGGAAAATTCATAGAGATAGGTATAGCCGTAGGCCTCCGCCGCATAAGCAGTCCAGTATCTCGTGTCCTCATTTGTCCCTGTGGTAAAGGTAATGATATAGACCGGGCAGCCCATTTTTTCGCTGTAGGTCTGATTCTCCTCTACGACGACGTCGCGGGCTTTGTCCGCGCAGAGGCTCGGACCCGCCCAGGTCATATAGGCCAGGATATCTCCCTGATAATCCCCCAGCAGGCTGGCATAGGCATGATTGTATACACAGACGGTTCCATCCTCTGTCATATCGACATAATAGTAGCCGCCGTCGGGATTATTCGCCGTACAGAGATTCTTCATATGTGTAAAGGGAAGACCGCCGCAGGTCAGCACCGGTATGGTAACCGTATACTCGTCTTCATCTGTATCACCGCTCTGCGTCGTATCTATGGTATCCGTTGTTGCCTCTGCTTCTGCTTCTTCGGAAGCATTTTCCTTCGAAGACTCCTCCTGAACAGCGTGTTTCTTTTCTTTTATCGCCTGTTTTTCCGCTTCGGCCTCTGTTGTCTCTGCACTCCCGGTCTCTTCCTTCATCTCTGCACCGGATGTCCCGCAGGCTGCACAGGCGGTAAGGCACAGCACCGCTATGAGGCCCGCTGCCATTTTCTTTATTTTTCTCATCCTTCTTGTCCTCCCTTGTTTGCAGTTATCTGGCTCAAACTTCCCACATGAAAATTTGGAAGGAAGCAGCCCGGGGTGGGCGCCCGCAACTGCATAACGCGGAACAGCACTTCCATTGCGAATTTGTTGATGTCGCGCCCTGTCTCCGAAGACAGCTTGCGTTCATTCGACAGCTGTACACTGCCGCCCGGGTGTCCGTTGGTGTACGCACACTCGATCATGACGTGCCGTGTGGGAGTTACATGCCGGCGAAAACGTTAGG
>CAVFGF010000010.1:0-28243 GCA_963621925.1 Alistipes onderdonkii
CTGATTAAATCAGCATTTCCTTAGTACCTCCGGTGGATCGCACGGATTTGCAAGGGAATTTGCTGCTTCGCAGCGCAAATCCGGCGAGGGAAACGCTTTAATCAGCGTTTCCTTAAGACGAAACCGTCCGAACTTCTGTGTTAAGACTACGATTTTCGAAAAATATCAAGGTCGCGAGACATCTTGCTTTTTCTCCCAAACAGGTGTTATAATTGGGAGAAAAGCAATGTTTTTGGGAGATAACCTGATGAGAGAATTTGATTATTCAAAATTAAAGGAAAGAACATGGGATAATGAAATACTAGCCTATGTTGCGCAGATTCACGAATTCAAGGGAAAGCAAGATTTATATTTGAGACAGAAACCGGTTGAATTAAACCGGTTAGTTGAAATTGCCAAAATTCAAAGTACCGAAAGTTCAAATCAGATCGAAGGTATTATTACAACCAATTCCAGATTAAAACAGCTGGTTGAAAATAAGACAACTCCACGAAATAGAGATGAACAGGAGATTCTTGGTTATAGGAATGCATTAAATATAATCCATGAAAGTTATGAGGCGATTCCGGTAAGAAGCAATTATATCTTACAATTGCATGGTGAGCTATTAAAGCATACAGCATTTTCCTATGGCGGGAAATATAAGACTACTCCTAATGAGATAGATATGGTTCTTGAGAATGGCGAAAAGGTTGTATTATTCAAGCCGTTAGAGCCCTACGAAACTCCTAATGCTGTAGAATGTCTTTGTGAAGAGTATAATAAAGCAATTGAGGAAGGAATCGTTGACCCTCTGATTTTAATTCCAAATTTCATATTAGATTTCTTGTGCATACACCCATTTAACGATGGAAATGGCAGAATGAGCCGATTGCTCACTTTATTGTTATTGTATCGTGCCGATTATATAGTTGGTCAATATATTAGTATTGAAAAATCCATTGCGGATACAAAAGACACTTACTATGAAGTATTACAGCAGGCTGACAGAGGATGGCACTTAGGAGAAAATGACCCAAAACCATTTATAAAATATATGCTTGGCATTATTTTGTCCTGCTATAGGGAATTTGAATCGAGAATATCACTTGCGGCAAAAGCAGGCAAGAAGAGTTGCTCTTATGATATTGTAAAATCCTTCACTGAAAATAAGCTCGGAAAATTTTCAAAACAGGATGTGTTGATTTCCTGTCCCAGCCTTGGAAGTTCTTCTGTCGAAGCTGCACTTAAAAAATTGGTAGAAGAAGGAGCCATCATCAAAACCGGAGCAGGGCGAAAAACGATGTATATGAGAAGCTTTGAGTAAGCCGGCATAGGAACATAAAATGCGCCGCGAATCCTGATTTTGTGCACGAAGCACAAATGTTTTGGTATATCGTGCATATTGTAATAAAAATCCAGGCTGTTATAATTTCAAGCAAGATAACAAAGGCAAAGACAAAGGCGTCAAATGAAGTATTTTCTTCGTTTGACGCCTTTTGTGATTTTACGGAGGAGAAAATTATGACGACAAAGGATTTAGCAAATGCATTACCCGAGATTGTAACAGAGCAGGTTCCCGGACCGAAATCAAAAGCACTTCTTGACAGAAGGGACGCAGCGATTCCCAAGGCTCTTTGCGGCAAGACCTATCCCATCTGCATCAAGCAGGGTGCCGGCGCCATGTTTGAGGATCTCGACGGAAATAAGATTCTCGACTGGGTCGGCGGTGTAGGTGTCCTGAATATCGGTTATTCCAATCCGGAGGTCATCGAGGCTGTGAAGGCACAGGCCGAGAAATATTTCCATACTATTTTCAATGTCTATGTACATGACGGCTATGTAAGTCTCGCCGAGAGATTAAATAAACTGATTCCCTGTAAGGGAGATGTGAAGAAAACCTATTTTGCCAACTCCGGTGCAGAGTGTGATGAGAATGCCATCAAGATTGCAAAGGCTTATACCGGAAGAAACGGTGTCATCTGCTTCACCGGCGCCTTCCACGGAAGAACCAACCTGACCATGGCTCTTACCGCGAAGAAAACCTATGCGGTAGGCATGGGACCCTTCCCGTCCAGTATCTATCGTGCTCCGTATCCGTATCTTTACAGAGCACCCAAGGGATATACCGAAGCAGAGGCGATTCAGTTCTATATCGATGAATTGAACAGAGTCTTCGACGAGGGCGCTCCGGCCAGTGAGATTGCCTGCATGATTTTGGAGCCGCTTCAGGGCGAGGGTGGATTCATTCCGGCACCGATTGAGTGGGTGAAGGCAGTCCGCAAGATCTGTGATGACAACGGCATCCTGATGATCGCAGACGAGGTGCAGTGCGGTAACTGCAGAACCGGCAGATATTATGCTTCCGAATATTGGAAAGAGGCCGGTGCTGCTCCTGATATCATCGCCACAGCAAAATCCTTGGGCGGCGGTCTTCCGATATCAGCAATCACCGCAAGAGCCGAGGTAATGGATGCGGCTCCGGCCGGAACCATCGGCGGTACCTTCTGCGGCAACCCGCTTTCCTGCGCATCTGCATTGGCCGTTATGGATATCATGGAAAG
This sequence comes from Alistipes onderdonkii, assembly GCA_963621925.1. GTDB lineage: Bacteria > Bacillota > Clostridia > Lachnospirales > Lachnospiraceae > Laedolimicola. The sequence continues at coordinate 2,544 of CAVFGF010000010.1, forward strand.
AGATGATTATGCAGCAAAGGCAAGACATATTGGTGAGGTCGTAACCGCCAGATATAAAGAGCTTCAGAAGAAATATCCGGTAATCGGTGATGTCAGAGGTCTGGGTGCCATGATTGGTGTCGAGTTCGTAACAGACCCGGAGACAAAGGAGCCGGCTACCAAGCTTGTCGCAGACATCGTTCAGAATGCAATGCAGAAGGGTCTGCTTCTGGAAAACTGCGGTGCCGCAGGCAATACCATCCGTTTCCTGGCTCCTCTTACCATGACAGATGAGCAGATGGAGCGAGGCCTTGAGATTTTCGAGGAAGCCCTCAAGGAAGCACTGTAAGAATCATAAGATGAAGACAAAGGTGTCAGGAAAGGCGGAAAATCCGTCTTACCTGACACCTTTTTAGTTCAAATCGGAGGAAATGTATATGGAACAAAAATCAAAGTTTGACAAGGTAATGGGCGCGTGGGACATCCTTGTGATCGCATTCGGCGCCATGATCGGCTGGGGCTGGGTCATCAACTCAGGCGACTGGATTACCACAGCCGGATTTATGGGCTCCATGATCGCCATGTTGATCGGCGGTCTGATGGTATTCTTCGTCGGCCTGACCTATGCGGAGCTTACGTCTGCCATGCCGCAGTGCGGAGGAGAACACGTGTTCAGTTACCGGGCCATGGGGCCTACCGGTTCCTTTGTTTGTACCTGGATGATTATCCTGGGCTATGTAGCGACCTCTGCCTTTGAGGCCACCGCCCTCCCTACGGTCATCACCTATCTCTTTCCGGATTTTAACCAGGTTTTCCTGTATTCCATCGCGGGCAAGGATATCTATCTTACCACGATTCTTTTAGGTGTCGGCTTTGCGATTCTGATCACTTATATCAATTTAAAGGGTGCGAAAACAGCAGCTATGCTGCAGACCATCCTGACCGCCATCATTGCCATTGCCGGAATTCTTCTCGTAGTCGGCTCTACGATAAATGGAGATATCTCCAATATCACAGGGCAGATGTGGGAAGCTTCTACCGGAAATACCCTGGGAAGTGTCTTCAAGGTAGCCTGCATGACTCCCTTCTTATTTATCGGTTTTGACGTCATTCCCCAGGCCGCAGAGGAGATCAGCGTACCTTATAAAAAGATCGGTAAAATCATGCTGTTATCGATCTTCCTTGCCGTTGCATGGTATCTCCTGATCGTCTATGCTGTCTGCTATATCATGCCGCAGAATGCCATTGTGGAGGAAATGTCTTCCCAGAACGGCCTGGTATCAGCAAAAGCCATCGAAATCGCCTTTCACTCGCCTATGATGGGAAAGGTTCTGATCATCGGTGGACTTTGCGGCATCATTACCTCCTGGAATTCCTTCCTCATGGGTGGAAGCCGGGCTCTTTATTCCATGGGTGAATCCCTGATGATTCCGGAATTTTTCGGAAAGCTCGGAAAAAATAAAACTCCGGAAGCGGCCATTATTCTGTGCGGAATTGCCTGCTGTATCGCTCCCTTCTTCGGAAGAGGCGTCCTGGTATGGCTGGTGGATGCAGCCTCCTTTGGCTGTGTCATCGCCTACATGTTCGTTTCTATCTCCTTCTGTATTTTGAGAAAGAAACGCCCTGACATGGAGCGTCCTTATAAAGTAAAGGCCGGTAAATTCGTCGGTGTGATGGCTGTCATTATGGCAGGCTTTATGACCCTTCTCTATATCATTCCGGCATCCTTCTCCGCAGCACTTGTCTGGCAGGAATGGATCGTAGTCGGAGCCTGGCTGATCCTGGGCGTGTTCTTCTATGGATATTCGAAGAAAAAATACGGTGCGGAATTTGGCCGCGATATCTTCATTGTTACCGATGACAATGAGGAAGAGGAAGAAGATCCGAAGTTTGCAGCGATCAATAAAAAATATGCCGGAAAACATTTTGTTGTCACCGTCGGCTGCGAGTACGGAAGCGGCGGTCCGGAGATCGCCAAAATGGTTGCGGATTATTTTGGAGTCGAGTATTATAACAGAGACCTGGTCGATAAGGTCGTCGATCAGATCGGCGTTGACAAGGGGTTGGTCGAGGAAGCCGATACCAAGATCGGTGTAAGATATGCCTTTGATACTTCCTACGGTGTTCGTTACGCCAACCTGTCCAACCGTGTCATCGATGCTCAGTTCCAGGCTATCCATGACTTCGCTGAAAAATCCTCCTGTGTCATTGTCGGACGAAGCAGTGACTATATTCTGAAGGACAGAAAGGATGTCCTGAATGTATTCATCTACGCACCGGAGACAGATGAGATTGCAGCGGTCATGAAAGAGAAAGGCCTAAGTGAACGCAAGGCAAGAGAGGAATGGGAGTCTGTAGAAAAGGCCCAGCATGCAAGACATGAGTATATCACCGGCAAGAAGCGTGGTGACAGACATACCAGAGATGTCCTGCTGAACAGCAGCCTGCTGGGATGGAAAGAGACCGCCGATCTGATTATCGAGCTCGTAGAACGCAAATATGAAATTCCGGATGAGGATGTCAAGAAGGAGGCATAACAAACCATGAAGGGTTTTTCCATTCGTACCGAAATTGAAGAATATGATAACTTTGCACAATTTGCAGCTGAAGCAGGGCTAAGCGCAGACGACCTGGTGCTTTGCGGTGAACATACCTATAACGACTATATCGCCCCCCTTGGAACCGGGGTGCAGACCCTGTTCCGGGAGAAATACAGTAAGGGAGAGCCTACAGACGGCGATGTGGATGCAATCCTTGACGCATGCAGAGCCAAGAGCTATCACCGAATCATAGCTGTCGGCGGCGGAACGGTCATCGACATTGCCAAGGTAGTCGCTGTAGCAGGCCCCGAGGATAAGGTAGATGACCTCTATGACAATGTCGCTCATCTTACGAAAAAGCATCCGCTGATCATCATTCCCACCACCTGCGGAACCGGAAGCGAGGTAACCAGCATCTCTGTCATCAACCGTGTCAGCAAGGGCGTGAAGATGGGACTTGCTTCCGAGGCAATGCTTCCGGACAAGGCAGTTATGATCACCGATATGCTTCGTTCCTTACCCTATAAGATCTTTGCCACCTCCTCCATCGATGCGATGGTTCACAGTGTGGAATCCTTCTTAAGCCCGAACGGCTGCAGCATCTCGAGAATCTTCTCCACAGAGGCATTGAAGACCATCCTCTCCTGCTGGAAAAAGGCCGTGGACAACGGCGGCGGAGAGGCCTGGAAGGAGTATGCGGCAGATTTTCTGAAGGCTTCCAACTGGGCCGGTCTTGGCTTTGGATATGCGGGCTGTGCGGCAGTCCATGCCTGCGCTTATCCCCTTGGCTCTGTATATCATATCCCGCACGGCCAGTCGAATCAGCTCATGTTTGCTCCAGTTATGAAGAAGTATAAGGAGCTGCAGCCCACAGGCAGAATCAATGCGCTGGAAGCAGTGATCGCAGAGGTTCTCGCGTGCAGTCCCGCGGAAGCACTGGAAACATTATATAAGCTGATGGATGAGGTCTTAAAGAGCGAACCGCTCAGGAACTTCGGCGTCAAGGAAAGTGATTTGCCGGTATTTGCCGGTGACGTCATCAAAACCCAGCAGCGTCTCCTGAAGAATAACTACATTCCTCTCACAGAGGAACAGGTGCTGGACATCTACAAAGCTGTATATTAGGGAAACGCTTTCATCAGCATTTCCTTAGAAAAAAATCCCCCGGCAGTGTATACTGCCGGGGGATAACTTTCATTTTTATGCCTGCTGGCTGGCTTCCAGAAATGCGTTCAGTCTCGCTACCAGGGTATCCGGGTCAATGCCGTGTACCATAGCTGCCTCACCCAGAGACTCCATCTGGTGTGCCGGACATCCGACGCAGTGCATACCCTCGCGCATCAAGATACCTGCCATGTTCTCATCCGTCTTCAGTACATCTGCGATCAGCATATCTTTATTTACCTGTGCCATTTGAAATTCCTCCTTAAAATTCTCCGTATCATTACCGCCTTTATGCGGCATGACTCATAAATAGCGGTATTATTATAATCTAATTCCGAGTAATTTGCAAGGATTTTTTTGTGTAATTTCTTATACAATCCAAACTTTATCGTTTTTTCACTTGTATATTTCGCCTATTTATTATAAAATACACGTGTAAATGGCTAGGAACCATAAAATCACCTGCCGGCGCGGAAGTGCCCTGCAGGATTATCAAAAGGAGGATTTACACCATGGCTTATGTAATTGGAGAAGATTGTCAGGATTGTGGCGCATGTGCAGCTGTCTGTCCGGCTGAGGCTATCAGCGAGGGCGACGGAAAGTATGTCATCGATGCAGACGCATGTCTGGATTGCGGTACCTGCGAAGCAGAATGTCCGCACGGTGCTATCAGCGCAGAGTAAGCTGACAAAAGCAAGCAGCAAAAGAGACAGACCTTACGGTCTGTCTCTTTTTTTCTACATCGGCGGCCCCGGTTTGAAATTCTTGAAGGTCGTATATTCGGGCATCCATAAAAGATTGATGGTGCCGATAGGGCCGTTTCTTTGCTTGGCGACGATGACCTCCGCTAAGTTCTTCATCTCGGAATCTTTGTTATAGTAGGAATCGCGGTATAAGAACATGACCATATCCGCATCCTGCTCAATGGCTCCCGACTCACGCAGGTCGGAAAGCATGGGTCTGTGATCCGGACGCTGCTCCACTGCACGGCTCAGCTGCGACAGGGCTACTACCGGTACATTCAGCTCCCTGGCCAGACTCTTGAGGCCTCGGGAGATATCGGAGATCTCCTGCTGTCTCGAATCAGAAGAGCGTCCTCCGCCCGACATCAGCTGCAGGTAGTCGATCATGATGATTCCAAGTTTATTCTCCAGCTTGTACTTGCGGCATTTGCTGCGAAGCTCAGCTAAGGTGATACCGGGCGTATCGTCGATGATCAGCTTCGAGCGGGCGACACCCTCGGCGCCCTCCACCAGGCGCTCCCAGTCCGTATCGCTCAGGTTGCCGTTTCGAAGCTTCTGGGCATCGATGCCGGACTCCATCGAAAGAAGACGGTTTACCAGCTGCTCCTTCGACATCTCGAGGCTGAAGATCGCGACGGTCTCCCCGCTTCGAAAAGCCATATACTGGGCGATATTCAAGACAAAGGCTGTCTTTCCCATAGAAGGACGGGCTGCGATCAAGATCAGGTCTGAGGGCTGAAAGCCGGAGGTCTGATAATCCAAATCCTTAAAGCCGGTGGCGATACCCGTGACATTTCCCTTGGTGCGAGAGGCCGCCTCGATCTTCTCGATGGCATTTAAAACCACCTGCTTGATGGGTACGAAATCACCTGCATTGCGGCGCTGCACCAGGTCGAAAACTTTTTTTTCGGTCTGGTCAAGTACCGTTTCCAAAGGCTCGGTTCCGGCATAGCAGAGATTGTTGATCTCGTCATTCAGGTGAATCAGCTTCCGAAGCGTCGATTTCTCCGCCACGATGTTCGCATAATACTTGACATTCGCAGAGGTAGGAACTCGCTCCAGGATCTCCCGGACGAACTCCATGCTGCTGACCTCCTCCGGCACATCCCGGGCGCGCAGCTCATTCTGTAGGGTAACCAGATCCACCGGCTCATCCCGTCCGAAGAGACTCACACAGGCATCGAAGACGACGCCGTACTGCTTTTGATAAAAATCCTCGCCGGTCAGAATCTCAGATGCCACCATGACTGCATCCCGATCCATGAGCATGGAACCGATGACGGACTGCTCTGCCTCGATGTTGTGGGGCATCACTCGTTTGATGATTGCTTCTTCCATTTTTCTTATGCTTCTCTTACATGAACCTTCAGCTCAGAGGTTACCTTCGGATGCAGCTTAATCGGCACCAGGGTCGTTCCCAGGGTCTTGATGGGGCTCGGCAGAACCATCTTCTTCTTATCCAGCTCGATGCCCAGCTGCTCCTTTGCCGCTTCTGCGATTTCCTTTGAAGAGACAGAGCCAAAGATCTTGCCGCCCTCGCCGGTTTTGATGGAGACATTCACTTCCATCTCCTTCAGGCGCTCGCCGAAAGCCTTGGCCTCCTCGTAGATCTCTTTTGCCACCTTTTCCTCATTAGCCTTCTTCAGCTTCAAGTCATTCAGATTCTTCGGCGTTGCCTCCAGTCCCAGCTTCTTCGCCAGGATATAATTTCTTGCATAGCCGTCGTTTACATCCACTAACTGTCCCTTCTTTCCCAGGGACTTTACATCTTCGATTAAAATGACCTTCATTTTAAAATTCTCCTTCCTCGTGCATCTTGTCAATCGTATGCTTTACGATCTCCAGGGCCTCCTCGACGCCGCAATCCAGCTGAGCGCCTGCCATATTCAGGTGGCCGCCTCCGCCCATCCGCTCTGTCAGAAGCTGTACATTGACCTCGTCGATGGAACGGGCGCTGATATAGGTTTTATGCTGGTAATCTGTCAATACGATGGACGCTTTGACACCATTGATATCCAAAAGCTCATTGGCTGCCTGGGCTCCGACAATGGTGGGGCTCTCCAGGTTTTCATTGGGGCAGATGGCGATAGCAAAGCCATGGTACAGCTCCGCATGGCGCACCGCTTCGGCTCTCGCCTTATATTCACTCATATCATTCCGGAACATCTTGCGGACACGGGTCACGTCTGCTCCGCAGCGGCGCAGGAATGCTGCCGCCTCGAAGGTCCGCACACCGGTCTTGCTGGTAAAGTTGTTCGTATCGATGATGATGCCGCCGTAGAGGCAGTCCGCCTCGACAGCCTTGATCTTCAGGCCTTCATCGAAATACTGCAGAATCTCCGCCACCATCTCGCAGGCAGAGGACGCATAGGGCTCAATATAGGACAGCACCGCGTTCTCGATCTGCTCATTGGTCTGCCGGTGATGGTCGAGAACGACGATCGTCGGCGTCCGGCTAAGGAGCTCCGGGCACTCGGTATAGCTGGGGCGGTTCGTATCTACCACCACCAGAACCGTATTCCGGTCAATCATCTCGACAGCCTGCTCGCTGCTTAAGAACATATCCTGCTCATAGACCGGATTGTCCTCAAAGCAGGCCTTCATCGGGCGCACCGAAGTTGTCACGTCATTCAGCACCACATAGGCCCTCTTTCCCAGCACCTTGGCCGCCCGATAGATACCGATGGCCGCGCCGAAGGAATCCGCATCGGTCTGCCGATGTCCCATGACCATGACCTTTTCCCGGCTCTCGATAAATTCCCGCAGGGCATGAGCCTTGACACGAGCCTTGACACGGGTAGTCTTCTCCACCTGCTGCGTCTTTCCGCCGAAATAGGAGATCTTTTCTCCCTCCCGGATCACGACCTGATCGCCGCCCCTGGCCAGAGCCAGATCGATGGCGATCCGCGCAAATTCATAATTTTCCGCAAAGGTTTTCCCGGCGCAGCCAAAGCCCATACTTAAGGTAACAGCCATCTCGTTGCCGATATTGACGGTTTTTACGTCCTCCAGGATCTCGAATTTATTCTCCCGCATGACGGGCAAATCCTTCTCCTGAATGGCTACAAAGTACTTGTCCTTCTCGATGCTCTTTACGATGCCGCCGACGGAGGCGATATACTTGTTGATCTTTCGATCTACCAGGGCCACCAGGAGTGAACGACGCACCTCTTCCACCGTATCCAGGGCCTCGTCGTAGTTATCCAGATAAATCAGTCCGGCTACCAGTCTCTGCTCCTTGATCCGGCGGATATACCGATTCATCTCCGTCTCGTCAAAGAGATAGACTGCGATCAGAAAACTGTCATCCTCCTCCACTTCTACGAAGGTATTGTCCTCCAGGACGTGGTCGAGATAGACTCTGCGCACATCCCCCCGGTAATCCCGCTCTCCCGACGAGAAGCGTATCGTCCGGGTATCCTCGAAATCGTCCTCCGGCAGCAAATCCACGGTAAACTCCGGGAAAAAGTAGCTGATGGATTTCCGCAGATTTTTCTTTCCCTTCTCGCTGGCCGCGAAAAACGCGCTGTTTGCCCACAGCACCTTCCCGTCCTCATCGAGCAGTGCGTAGGGAATCGCCAGCTCCTTTAAAAGCTTTCTTTGCACCTGCCCGTACTGGGTCGCAAAGGAAACCAGTTCGCCGTAGATCTGGGAGCGGTTCTGCACGTACAGGACTATCACCACTGCCAGGTAAAGCAGGACAAACAGGCTCATGACGATGCCTGCCTTGGCGGATATGGGATACATACAGAGATTCATTACCAGAAGCAGAATGCTCATCAGTATCGGCCACTGGACGTAGCGCTTCAGGCGGCCTTTTAAATGAACCTTTCTTTTCATCTCATTTTCCTCTATCTTTTCGTGTCTCTTCTCAATGTTCCCATTATACCACATGACGCCTCTACATGACAAGAAGGAAGCGCCTCTCAGCGCTTCCCAAAGCAATCGTCGCACACCTGGAACGGGGATCCTAAGGGCAGGAGCCTGCCGCAGTATTTGCAGCGTGCGATATAATTCTGTTTTCCACGGGTCAGGTAATTCATGATCCGCATCTCGGTCTTTTCCCGCTGCTCGGAAAGCCAATCCTCGTCAATCACCTTTTGCATGCGGTGCGAAAACTGATAATAGAGATCCAGCTGTTTGTAGTAGGTCTCATATTGGGCTATGCCGCCCTTGCGATCCCGGTAAAATTGCGGTTTTTCTAAGGATACATCGGCAGTATAGCTTCTGCAGTAATCCAGCCAAAGAAGGACTACCCGGCGATCCTTGATATCGATGGGACAGGTAATCATCTTGTATACAAGATGCTTGTTTTCGAAGCCGTCGATCTGATTCTTGTATCGCTTCGCCTGCTCATAAAGATAGAGGGCTTCGTCGATATTTTCCTTGACGAAGGGCTCTGACGGGGTTACCGAATACCAGATCTTCATCAATTCATCCAACGGTGCATCGATATCCAACAGCACCTGGGGGAATCCTAGGTTTACCTGGGTCAGAGGCTCTTCCCCGGCCTCATAAAGCCCCCGGATAAATTCCAGCTCCGTCTCTCCCAGAGCGCTGACATAGCCCTTATCGTAGATTCCGAAGCGGCCCGCCCGGCCGGCGATCTGCTTCACCTCAGCTACCTTCAGCGGCCGACGGCTGACGCCGTCGAACTTCTCCGTCTGCATGAAAACAATCCGACGTACCGGCAGATTCAGGCCCATGCCGATGGCGTCTGTCGCCACAGCCACCTTTGTCTTGCCCTTGTTGAACATCCGCGTCTGTCTCCGGCGAATCTCCGGCGGCAGGCTACCATAGATGACCGAAGAGGAGATACCGGCCTCCTCGAGACGTCCGGCCACGTCAAGCACTGATTTCTTGGAAAATGCAATGAGCGCATCTCCCTTTTGTACATCCTCCGGAAAAGAAAAAGGCTTTTCTTCGCAAAGAAGCTCCGTCTTTCGCTCATAGCGGCGAATCTCATAATCATCCTTGCAAAGCTTGATCAGATGGCAGACGACCTGCTCCGCGGCGGGGCTCATGCAAATATGAATTTCCTCGGCTCGAAGTCCCAGGATCGCCTTAGTCCAGGAATGGCCCCGATCCGCATCCGCCACCAGCTGTGCCTCGTCGATGACTGCCACCTCATAGCTTTCGTCAAAATCGGCCATCTCTATGGTCGAGGCCACGATGCGGCTGTCCGGCTCTTCGATACATTCCTGTCCGGTGCGCATCGTACAGGGAATACCGGCCGCATGCATCTGCTCATAGACCTCCAGCGCCAGCAGACGAAGCGGTCCCAGATAGGCTCCGTTTTTCGCCTGCTTCAGCCGCTCCAGGGCATGAAAGGTCTTGCCGCTGTTCGTCGGTCCGATATGCAGGACAAAATGACGCGACAGCTCCCGCACCTCCGCAAATTCCATCTCCGGTCTCGCCGGCACCAGCTCCAGAATCTTGTTCTTTACCTTATGGCGGCGGAATTTCGGATAAAGTGTAAACAGGGATTCTCTGCAGATCGCACAGGGCATCGTACGGCGCACCCAGGCCAGGAACTCACCGCCAAGGCCGTCCTTTTGCTCGGCAAGAAGCATGCCGAGATCCAGCTCTGCAAGCTTCGGCAGCATTTCCAGGTTCAGGGTCTCGATCAGCTCTTCCTTATTCCTGCGATATGCATAAGTGGCAATATTTTTCAGACGGCAATGGAGCTCCTCCAGCGTCCGAATATTGACCTGACCGGGTCTCGCACTCCGCAAGGCCTTTTGCATCTTCGCAATCTTTGCCTGCATTCCCGCATCCCGGATGGGCTTCTTCGGTTTTTTACGACCCGCCTGCTCGTATTCTTCGATATAAAATTGATATAGCTTCTTTTTTTGAATCATAAACGCTCCTGTTATAGAATAAGAATCCAGTGCGATAAGCTTTTGTATAATAGGAAATTCCAAAGGAATTTCCTATTATACGAAAACCCCGCAGTCTTATTGACTGCGGGGTCTGTTCTCCGTAAAGGATTTAGTCCATTACATACGGCATCAGGGAAATGTGACGTGCTCTCTTGATAGCTACAGTCAGAGCTCTCTGGTGCTTTGCACAGTTTCCTGTGATTCTTCTGGGAAGGATTTTTCCTCTCTCAGATACGTATCTCTTTAACTTTGCTACATCCTTGTAGTTGATCTCATTATTCTCTTTGCCGCAGAATACGCAGACTTTCTTTCTTCTGCGTCCCATGCCTCTACGTCTCATGGGAGCGTCGCCTCTATCGGATTTTGTGTAAGCCATGGCTTTTACCTCCTATCATATTCTCAATTTCGTTCCACGATTGTTAGTTAAACGGTAATTCCTCGTCGATACCGTCCGGAATATTCATAAATCCGTCTCCCGCTGCTGCGGAAGGTGCCGGTGCTGCCTGAAAGGGATTTGCGTTACTCTGCTGGAAGCTGCCTGCGTGCTCGCCGGCTGCTGCCTTGCTCTCTGCAAACTCCTGCTCCTCTACAACCACGTCCGTCGTATAGACCTTCTGTCCGTCACGATTCGTGTAGCTGCCGGTCTGGATTCGTCCGGTAATCGCAATCTTTGTACCCTGGCGAAGATACTTTTCAGCAAACTCGGCCTGACGTCCGAAAGCAACGCAGGGAATAAAATCTGCGGTAGCTTCTCCGTCTCTCTTAAATCTTCGGTCTACTGCCAATGTATATCTCGCAAATGCGTTCGTGCTCTCACCCTGAGAATAACGAACATCCGGGTCACGGGTCAAACGTCCCATTAAAATTACTTTATTCATACCAACAATCCTCCACTTTTCGGTTAAAAACCTGTAACTGTTCAGTACCTTCACAGTTACTGATGCAAAAACCTTATTTCTATGCGTCTTTGCGAACACACAGATAGCGGATGACATTCTCCATGATACGAACATGCTTCTCCACCTCTGCCGGGCAGGCTGCGTCAGCGTCGAACTGGATGAAGTAGTAGTATCCTTCTCTCATATGCTGGATATCGTAAGCAAGACGCTTCTTGCCCCAATCTTCCACCTCTGTCACTACACCGCCGTAACGAGCGATATACTCTTTCGCTTTCTCTACGGTAGCGGTTCTGACGTCATCCTCTGCCTTTGCATTCACAACTAATGCTAATTCATACTTGCTCATGCTTTTCCTCCTTTTGGTCTCTGGCTTCCTCACGATAGGGGAAGCAAGGATTTTAATAATATATCACGAGGTAATAATATATCATAATTTCCCTGCGAAAGCAAGGACTTTTTTGTGTTTTTCTGAAGTTTTTCCCCGGCATTCCTGCTTTACAAACGGAAGGGGGACACGTATACTCTACGTATGCTTTCAGTTTTCTGTAAGGAAGCAATAGTAGCTGTACCGTAACTATATATAGAAGCGGAGGTTGTGTTATGCGAATCTGGGCCAGGGAGTTTCAGAGTAATCATATGCTGCGGGACACGGTGATCGAGGATTTTTCTGAGGATACGAGAACTCACAAGATTTTTCATGCTTTGGATGAGATCTGCCATCAGTTTGACCTCAGCAAGCCGATTTGGCTGGAGTCCTGCATCGCGGATTTTAAGCGGACTGCGAAGGTGCGGTTTTATCAGGATAGTTTTATTGACCAGATTGAGTTTGATTATCTGGAGGTGCAGGTGATCGAGGAGGATTATTAAAACGGACGAGTAAGAAGGACGCCGCAGGGGGGAAGGGGTCTCCCGGGTGATACGCCTGTGTTCCCTATCGTCCGCATCCGGCTTATTCGCATCCGACCGCCAAACTCGACCCTAAAGGGTCTCAAACAATGGCTCCTTCGGATGCTGCCAGGATGCAGACGATATACGGGAACTTCGGCTATCATCACCCGGGAGACCCCTTCCTCCTGCGGCTGTTTTTCTTAGCTCTCGCTCTCCGGCAGGCATACCAGGAACAGGTTGCCCAGGTCGGAGAACTGCTGTGTGCTGTCATTCAGACCCCTCTTGCTGCTTTCGCCGGTCAGTGGATCGGTGACAATGATATTCTGCTGGTCGTAGCCGGTGATTAGCTCTGCCGAGCTTCCGCCCTCCAGTGCCAGCACCGGGTAGCCCTCGCTTACATAGAAGAGCACCATGCTCACCGAGCAGCCGGAGAGATCCAGCACACGGCCCGATGTCTGTTCCGTCAGAATCTCATAGGGGGTATCTCCCTTTGCAAGATAGGTGCCGATATCGCTGTAGACCTTCTGGGTGCCCAGCAGGATCTCCAACGCCGCCTGCAGCGAGGATTCTCCGTCCTGTTGCTGCGGATTGCTGAAGGCTCCGAGGTCTGTCCTGGTTTTGCGTCCGCCTCTGGTCCAGAGAACCTCCTGCTGCGCATCCACGACGATACCCATGTTTTCATAAGCCGTCTGCACCGCTGTATTCGCTGACGCAAATGCCCCCGCAAAGGTGCCGTCAAATCGGTATACATAATACCAATTTCCCGCTGCCTCGGGATCCCGTGTCAGCGTCCGACTGCCCTCATAGACCACCTGCTTCGGTGTCGGTGTGCGGAGCTTTCCGCTGCCCCTGGTGCCTGACAGGGCGAAATAATACTCCTGCTCCTTGGCATCACTGGTCTTTGTCTCCAGCTCAATCTTTACCGTTGTCTCCGTTGTCTTATTCGTAATCGGCTCCGGATCCGCCGTTTCGTAGCTGCCGTCGGCATTCTTCTGCACGCAGTTCATAGAGATCCGATTGCTCTCGATGGAGATATCCGTGACGTATTTTCCCTGGGATTCATAATCAAATTCCCGGATGATTTCGCCCGTCTCATTTTCAATAAAAATGCGACCCATCGGGAAGAGCTCATTGCCGGTCAGGCCCTTTTGTACGTCGCTTTGCCGTGCCTCTCCGTAGATAAAGTCCGTGCCCATAAAGCCCAGTGCCCGAATATAATAACCGTCCCTCGCCTGAATTTCCCGGCTTTCTCCCGTATTCAGATTTAAGACTGCCACACTTTCGGAGGCATAAAGCGAATTTTCCTTATGCCATGCGGCCAGATGACCGTCCTTGGAAAGCATGGCGCTTTCCGAGGCGATACCCTCCGCAATCGTACGGTATTCCAGCGTATTCAGGTCGATGCACAGCACAGAGCCGTTTAAAGACAGGTAGAACTGGTTTTCACTGTTGACATAGGCCATGCTGCCCAGCTCCGAGCTCAGCACCGCAAAGGAGCTCCGGCTCTCGATAAAGACCCGCTCCTCCACTGCATTGGTCAGGGCATCGTAGCGGTACAGGGCGATGCCGTTTTCTCCTTCATGGAGACCGCGGTTCATATAACCGTAAACCAGGAAATCCATGCTGCCGGATTCATCCACCTGTAGGATACGGATGTCATGCTCTCCGCACAAGCTCCGCAGATCGTCTCCATCCCGGAAGCCGAAAACCAAGGAGAGCTTATTCTGCGTCACATCGTAGCACCAGAGCTGTCCGTTCTGTACGAACCCTACGACATTTTCCTCGTCATTTTTCTTATATTCCACCGTCGTATTCAGGATTCCCAGATCCAGTCCCTTTTTTGTAAACAGATCCGCGGAGGCCTCGAAGAGACGATCCACCTTCCGGTCATAATTCAGAAGATACATCCTCTGCTGGGTATAGCGCACACGGTAGGATTCGATGACCTCATAGATTTCCGTCTTGCCGTCATCATTGACATAGGTAACCGGATATTCCAGGCGCACCGACGCCACCGAAGCATCCACCTCAGTAAGATAGGTGCGCACCGACGCTTCATCCGGCTCCTGGACTTCCATATTTCCCCAGATCAGCTGCTTGTACTTGGAATGAATCGAGACATGAGCCAGGGATTTATTGCTGATGCTGTCGTCCGATTCCAGATATTGGGCTATGCTGACGGTATTATTCTTATCGAAAAGCGCACTGTGAATCTCCTCCACGAAGCTCAGGCATTCATCCAGGTGCGTTTCCGTTACTTTTTTTACATGTGTATAATAATAGGCTTCCTGATTTTTCTCCAATCCCAGGTGAATCACCAGGAGGTATTCCTCGTCGTCATCCAGGAGATCCTTCAGCTTCAGGCGGACCTCCAGCGTTCGCCCGGAACGGCTGTAATCCGTAATCTCGCCGTCCTCGATCAGGCGGCTGGTATCGATACTGCGCACCTCATACCGAAGCTCCTGTACCTTGGCATCCGGATATTCCACCCGGAAGCTCACGGTTCGATCCTCCGGCAGCGGGTAAACTGCATCCCGCATCGTGGCGGCGTCCATGCTCTTTGTATAGCCATGGAGGAGATTCAGGTCGCGGTTTTCCAGCTTCATATACACCAGGGGCAGGGTTGCGCTGTCCATCTCGGCGGTCGAGTCTGTATTGCCGGCCATCAGAAAATAGCTCATACCGGCCATACCCAGAAGGAAAGCCGCTGCAATCGATGCAATTCTCAACATTAACTTTTTCAACGGCTCTCTCCTTTCGTATCTCGGTTCGAATGCTTCCTGGTGCGGTAGCTCTGGGCCGGAGATGTCCCGGCGCTAAGAAGCCTCTCAAGAGTCAGATCTGCATGAAGCGCATCCATGCAGGCTTCCAGGGCCTTTTCAGACGCTTGATCTGCCTTTCTTTCGTTCTTTCTCTTCACCGCGCGAATCAGAATATTCTTCGGCGTATGCTCCATATCGATAAATTCCAGAATCTGCGTCTCATAACCCTGCTGCTCCAAAAGCTCCGCCCGCAGGCCATCTGTCAAAAGAGCCGCCATGCGCTCCTTTAGGAGGCCGTACTTCAAAATCGGTGCCAGGGTTTCATTTTTAAGCTGCCGATTTAGCTCATGCTGACAGCAGGGGACGGAAAGGATGACGCTGGCGCCCCATTTGACTGCCTTGTACAGGGCGTAATCGGTGGCCGTATCGCAGGCATGAAGGGTGACCACCATATCGACCCTGGTGCAGCCCTCATATCCGGCAATATCGCCCTGCAGGAAGGTTAGTTTCTCATAACCGTATTTACGAGCTAGCTCGCTGCAGGTTCGGATGACGTCCTCCTTCAGATCGAGACCGATGATCCGCACATCCAATCCCTTGCATTCCCTCAGATAATAATACATCGCAAAGGTCAGATAGGATTTCCCGCAGCCGAAATCCAGGATTGTAAGCTCCCGCTCCTTTGGCAGCGCCGGAAGAATGTCCTCGATAAATTCCAGAAAGCGGTTGATCTGGCGGAATTTATCATAGCGCGCATGGACGATCTTTCCCTCGGGGGTCATAACTCCCAGATCCACCAGGAAGGGCACGGGGCGCCCCTCCTCCAGAAGGTATCTCTTCTTTTTATTATGGGCAAGCGCGGCTCGTTTTTCTCCTGGATTCCGCCGGACTTCCGGCGCTGTTTGTCCCGCGCTTCCCCGCTTTTCCTTGACTGTCACCTTTCCCTTCTTGCTGATCAGGGCTGTCGCCTGCCCTTCGGCCGCCTCCAGCTGCAGCTGGCAGAAAATATCGGTCATCAACTCTGTGATTCGTTTTACCGCCTCCGCCCGGGACAGGTTTTCATGAAAAGCCTTGGGTCCGCGGAATATCTCAAGCTGGAATTTCAATTCCTCCCGCAGCAGCACCGGGCGGATGCGGGCCTTCCGTTCCTCGCATCCCTTGCGGGGAGCGCTTAAAGTGATGCGTTCCAGATTTTCATTCAAATATTTTTCTAATAATGCTTTTATTTCTTCCATATGTTATACTTATTAAGCTTTCGTCAGTAGTTATCCATTTTCCTTAGAAGTATAGCACATTCATTCCGGATATACCATTGCAAATTCCGGTTTCCTGTGTTAGGATAGTGGTAGTTTCGCACTGCGAAGGACTAAAGTCACGGGATTTTCATCCCTGCTTTATATTTGAAATGAAAGAGGAGGAGTTACATTATGTTACAGCAGTTATCTATATACGCTGAGAACAAGAAGGGTACCATGCAGAATATCACAGAGGTACTGGCAAATGAGGAGATCAATATCTGGGGCTCCTGCACCAATGATGGTGCGGAGTACGGCATTAACCGGATGGTGGTTTCTGACCCCAAGCGTGCCATGGAAGCCCTCGAGGCCGTCGGTTATCTCTGCAAGCTCACCTCCGTCATCGGTGTCGAGGTCGAGGATGAGGTCGGCAATCTGAATAAGCTCTTAAAGGCTCTGGCCGAGAGCAATATCAATATCAACTACATCTACCTTTCCTTCAACCGTACCTCCGGAAAACCGGTTCTGATTTTCCAGACGCTGGATACGGCAGAGGTTGAGGTATGCCTGAAAAATAAGGGATTTTCGGTAGTCTAAGGAAATGCTGATTAAATCAGCGTTTCCCTAATTGTAAAAGAACCGCCTGCTGAATGAACATCAGCCGACGGTTCTTTTGTTTTTCCGAATGTGCTTGCGCATGACTCCCCAAAATGTATTTGCACAGACCCATCCAAGGCCCGTAGCCAGGGCGACGGCATCGAGACCCATATATCGAAACAGCAGCCAAGACAGGATGACGCGCATCGTGATGTGACCCGTCGCTCCGAAAAACGGAAGCTGAATTTTTCCGATTCCGTCAAAGTAGCCCACGAAGGTATTGCCGGTAAAGCAGAAGACATAGAACAGGGAAACTATACGCAAATAGCGTACTGCTTCATCAAAGGCGATTCCGCTCTCCGCTCCCAGCATCAGAGCGATGGCCTGCGGCGCAAAAAGAAGCATCAAAGCAGCCGAGCCCAGCCCCAGACCAACCAGCATGCGCAGACTGCAATGATAGGTCTGCTCCACCCGCTCCTTCCGGCCTGCGCCATAGTTCTGGGCGGTCAGGATGGACGTGGACGTGGAGCCGCTGGTACCGAAGGAATTGGCGAATCCCTCGATGCGGGTGGCGGCGGTGTAGGCCGCGATGACCTCAGTGCCGCCGGTATTAACTGCGCCCTGGACGAACATTTTGCCCAGGTAGAGGCTGCACTGGTGCATACTGGTGACCAGCCCGAATTTGAATGTATGCCGCAGGCGGACACCATCCAGATGACAGTCCGTCCGGCGTAGCAGCATTTCCGGATGGGTAGCTCTCAGATAAAGGAAGCAGACCAGCGCGGAAAACAGCTGCGTCAGGGCCGTCGCCATGGCGGCTCCCTCGATGCCTCTGCCGCACCCAGCCACCAGCACCAGATCCAGAACCAGATTCATGCCCACGGCGGCGGCCAGCACATAGAGCGCCGCTTTGGTATCGCCCGCCGCGCGCAGAAGGGACGCCAGCAGGTTATAAAGGAAGGCCGCAGGAAGGCTTAAGAAAATCCATCGCAGATACAGCGCCACATACCCCTGCAGATCCATCGGCGTCTGCAGCACCGCCAACAATGGCCTCATTCCTACTATTCCCAGAAGCATCAGGAACAGCGTACACCCCAGTCCTGCTGCCAGCGCGGAAAAATGCTGCCGCCGCACCTCCCGCATATCCTTCTGCCCGTAAGCCTGGGCGAACAGCACCGAAAATCCGGTACAGCAGCCCACCAGCGCAAATAGAAATAAGTTCATCACGGTTCCGGCGATTCCGATGGCCGCGAATTCCTCTTTCCCGGCAAACCGGCCCACCACAAAGGCGTCGATGGTATTATAAAACTCCTGCAAAATATTTCCGAACACCAGAGGTACCGCCAGTGCGACCAGATGGCCCGACAGGCTTCCCTCGGTGAAATCACGTTCCTTTTTCATTTCGCTTCCCTCGTTTTTCTCAATTTCCTTTGTATTGACAATAGCGTAACACCGCCTTATCATTGAGAAAAGCGAATATATTGCAATATATCCTTGCGTATAGTGCAATATATGATTCCCAAAGACAGCTATCAGAAAGCGCAGGTACTTATATGGATACAGAACGTCTCTCCATCTTATTAACCGCCATCGAAAAAGGCAGCCTCGCGGCCGCCGCAGAACATCTGGATTATACAGTCTCCGGCATCAGCCGAAGCATCGCCGCCCTGGAACAGGAGCTTGGCTTCTCCCTGCTGCACCGCAGCAAACAGGGCGTCACGCCCACCGCCGAGTGCCAGAATCTGCTGCCCGCTATCCGGGAGCTGCTCTTTACGGAACAAAAGCTCTCCCAGACCGCCGCGCAGATCCGGGGCCTGGAGACCGGAACCATCGTCATCGGCTGCTCCTACAACTGCTATTATCAGTCCCTGACCCGCGTCACCGCCGCTTTCCGCGCCCTGCACCCGGGTGTCCAGTTCCATTTTGTCTCCGGATCCAGCACTGCCCTGTTTCAGAAGCTTTCAGAGCATCAACTGGATTTCGCCCTGGCCAGCCGCCGGGATGGCGATTACGCCTGGCTGCCTCTCTGCGACGACCCGCATCTGGCTATCCTCCCCGCCAGCCACCCGCTGGCGAACGCCAAAGTGATTCCCATGGAAACATTTGCCACAGAGCCCTTCATCGCCACCTACCCGGACGTGGAGACCGACTACTCCCTCCATTTTAAAAAATATCACATCCACCCGAATATCCAGTACACCACCACGGACTTAAGCGCCACCTACGCCATGGTCGCCGCCGGTCTGGGCCTTTCCATCAACAACCAGATCAGCGCCCAGACCTCTTACCCAAACGTGGTCCACATCCCTCTGGATCCGCCCCAGCTCATCCCCATCGGCATCGCCTGCCACCGGGAACTGCCGCCCGCGGCGCGGACCTTTTATCAGTTTCTGCAGGGAAATCTGGCGGAATTTGGCTGACAAACACAGAGCCCCTGCAGTGGCAGTTTTCTGCAGGGGCTCTGTCCTTCTGAAAGGGATCCTAATCGTCGATAATCACTATATTTAATTTCTTCGCCCATTCCAGAGCTTCTTCCCTGCTGGGTGACGCGTCCAGCAGAACCAGTCTCGCTCCGGCACGGTTCAGAGTGTCCACGAAGGAATTCCGCTCGGTGGCCTCGATGAATACACGCTGCACATGGGGCTCGTTCATTTCCACAATCTCTACCTCGATACCACGGCGCTTCACTTCTTCCATGATGGTAGAGTAGGATTCTGCGTCGCTGGTGCTACAGCCGTTGACTGCTGCCATCAGGACGCCCGGTATATTGATGGCTCTCCGGGCAAACAGCTCCGGACAGAATTCTACGCGAACCTTCTTAATCTCGCCCTTTGCCAGATAATGGGCCAGACGTCCGCAGTTGGTGGGTGAACCCACGCCCTCGCTGCTTCCGCCCACGACCGCGTCGCCGAAGGGCGCTGTAATCAGGTTGGATTTCTTCGCCAGCTGCTGGCTCTCGTAGCCGGCCTTTACCATAATCTCTTCTTTTCGCTTCTTTTCATCTGCAATCGCCTCTTCTGAGACATAGCTGTCTACCTGGGCATCGCGCTTAAAGAAGGGCTCCATATACTGAATCGTCACCGGAACCACATGCTCCGCAGACTGCAGGTGGCACTGCGCCGCCATGGCAATCATAACGTCCGCCGGAATCGTGGACGGAATGGAGGTATACATCGCCAGCTGGCTGGCCAGTCTCGCAATCAGAATACCGCCGCCGATATGGGTCGCGCAGAGGCCCGGGGCCAGTACACGCGGCGTACAGGGTACTGCGATGGTCGGAGAGATAGCCAGTACCATAGCCTTCTCCATCTGCTCCGGCGTTCCTCCTGCCAGCTCTACGAAGGCCGCTGCAGTCGCGCAAGCTCCTGCGCCGATACCTTCCATATTACAGCCGGTGGTACATTTTCCGATACGGTACATGCCGCCGATTTTCAGGATAACGGCCATGATACGCATCAGGAGCTCGTCGTCTCCCGGATAGTACTCCATCACAGCCTTTACAAAGCCAGTGTAGGGACATGAATCTCCGGTTCCCGCGCATGGCCGCAGGCCGATGGTATGATTGCCTACCTGGGCCGCCAGGGTTACGGTGACAATCCGGTTTACAAACGGGTCGTCCACAATCTTCGCTTTCGCGTCCGGACCGTTCAGATCCTGTCCAATCTCTCCCAGCAGGCTGCTGTGGCCTGTGGTCAGGCCAATCTCCGCCGCCTTCAGATTGTGGGCAAACGCCTCCTGCATATCCCGGTATACCGCTTCTCTCTTCTTTCCTGTAAACTCACAGGTTTCCTCCAGAATTACGTCGCCTACGCGCATTCCCAGCTTTCCGGCGATTTCGATACACTGGCCGATGGTCATATGACCAAAATTATAATTTGCTTCTTTTGCGTATTCTCTGACACTCTGACTCATAACATGTCCTCCTGTTTTTTACAAAGCAGTTATGCTTCCACCTTTTTCATTTTGTGGAACCGAATCGGAACGAAGATCAGTCCACCCAGTACATAAAGCGGGAATCTTAAGTAGGATAAGAACTTATATCCCTTATCTACCAGAGCTGCCAGACCAAACTGTGCGATAACTACCGCGAATATAAGAAACGCGATTGCCAGAAGAGCGTCTATCACCTTCTGATTATGTACCTCTTTCTTGTTAAATAAGGCTCCGAAACGTGATACAGCCGCAAATACATTTCCTACGCCCGTCGTAACATAAGCCAGGAACAATCCTCCCTGATATATCACGGTCAGCGGTCCGGTTGCTCCGAAACGCTCGGAAATCATTGTGAAAATCGGCAGCTTCGCATCCGCGATTTCCGGCATCTGGGAAAGCAGCGCCAGAGATACAAAGCTCAGCATGAAGCAGTTCAGAATCGCGCCGGAGACGGCTGTAATCTTGGTCTCACGGCTATTCTCAAACTTCGGCGCAATCGCCATGAACGCGCAGATAAAGTTACTTGCCAGACCGGTATATAAAATGGTATTTCTGACTGCCAGGAACGGCGTCGCCTCAAAGGTGTCATGTGTGGTGATAACCTGCATCAGACCGCCCCAGTTTTCGTAAACCAGAACGCCGGCCACTATACAGATCAGGCTGACCATGATTCCTACCAGTGGAAGACTGATTCTCGTCAGTCCGATAGCGCCGAACATACAGATAACTGTAACTACTATCGCAAATAAAATAGATGCCATGGCGTAATTCATGCCGAAGGACTGCTCCAGAAGTGTGGAAGCGCCTGCGATAACCGCGCCGCCGGAAATCAATACGTTGCTGAGCACCGACACATCCCACAGAAGCAATGCCACTTTTCCTACTGCGTCATTTTCTGAATACAGGGTGCTTGCCACCTCTTTGTAGCTGTTCGCCTTAATGCGGCGCGCATACTCTCCCATATTATAGAAGGCAAAGCCCAGCATAATAAACGGAATCACTGTGGAAAGCAGTGATAAAACGCCAAGTCTGCCATGATACATAGCTACCTGCACGCCGGAGCAGAAGCCCGAGCCACAATGCTGGCCAAACCATGCTGCTGCCGTTCCAAGAACAATCGTCCAACGGACTGCCATCTTTTTCTTATTATCCATTCTTTGTATCCCCCAATTTCACTTTTATTCGATAATTTCCGCTCCAATCTCCTTCAGCTTTTCCGCCACCCAGGGGCGCACATAGCTGTTCTTCTCCAAAATATCCTTCATAATCTTGTCTTCTTTTTGCTGCACTTTTTCTGCAGCCGCCAACAGTTCTTCGGCGTCCTTCTCCGCGATCACCACAACTCTGCCAGCGCCTCGCTGTCCCGGATAGCTCCGTCACAGACGATTCCGCGGATTCCCCGCTGTCTGCAATAAGTCGCCATCAGCTCGCCGAAAATAGCCCGGTCTGTAAAGCCGCCTGCGATCACATTTTATCATACATCCTACTGCCATGTCACTTTTCCTCCAATTTTACAAGAGCATCTCCGGCTCCTCGCCCCGCAAAATATGCAGCGCGTTGGTGTTGCAGAGACGATATACGCGGTCATAATTGTCATAGGTAGCCGCTCCCACATGCGGCGTCAGTACCAGATTCAGATCCTCGGTTCCGAAGAAGGGGCTTCCTTCTTTAATCGGATCAAAGATATCAATGGCCGCGCCTGCGATTTCCTTATTTCTCAGCGCCTCTACCAGCGCATCCAGATCGATCAGCAGATCTCTTGCCGTATTGACCAGAATTGCGGTCTTCTTCATGGCCTTCAACTGCTCTTTTCCAATCATGCCTCTGGTGGAATCCAGAAGCGGCAGGTGCAGGGTAATCACGTCTGCCACCGGGATCAGCTCCTCCAGCGGCATATAGGTCATATCCAGTTCTTTTTCTTTCTCCTCTGACATCCGGTATACATCGTAATAGATAACCTTTGCCCCGAAAGCCTGTACCCGTTTTGCCACCAGACGTCCGATGGCTCCGGCTCCTACGATAGCCACAGTTTTTCCGGTCAGCTCATAGCTCTCGTGTCTCCAGGTCCAGGTATGCCACTCGCCCTGATGGGTCAGCTTATCCAGTACCGGAAGTCTGCGGTATACAGCCAGCATATCCAGCACGGCCAGCTCCGCTACGGAAGTGCTGTTGAATCCGCGGCAGACGGACACCGGAATGCCTTTCTCCTTGGCGTAAGCCACATCCACCATATCCACGCCGATACCCGTTCTCTGAATCAGCTTTACATTCGGTGCTGCGTCGATGATTTCCTTTGTCACTTTAAATGTAGTATCAATCAGAATATCCGCGTCTGCAAGCTCTCCTTTTTTTCCGATGGTCGGATTCAGGAACCGAACGTCGATTTCGTCGCTGCAGCGCTCCAGGAGCATCTTTTCCATATGCTCATTTAATTTGTCCAGATATAATGCGACAACTCCCATGTGATTTCCCCCTATGCTTCCTCTCTGGTCTGTAAATGATGATAGCCGAGCTTTGCTCTCGCTTCCTTCAGAGTCAGTCCGTTCTTCACTTCCGCAATGATGGCCTGCTCTGTCTTCTCGATATTCTCCGCAATCTCCGTTACCTTTTCCGCCATTTCTGCCGGGACGCAGACTACGCCGGTATCATCGCCCAGAATGATGTCTCCCGGTCTTACCTGGACGCCTGAGATGGAAACCGGCTGGTTTACATAATCCACCGTTACTCGATCCTTTCCGGTTACCATATAAGTGCTCTTGGAGAAAATCGCGTAATCATTTTCCTTGATGCCCGGAATATCGCGGCATACGCCGTCGATTACGGTTCCCTCGATGCCCTTGTTCTTTGCCACAAAGGTCATGATGTCGCCCCATACGGTGCAGTACAGGCGGCCGCCGTTGTCAATGACTACGACCTCGCCCGGCTTTACATCATCCAGGAAATCTCCTACGCTTCCTTTGGTGATGCCGCAGGGAATATAATGTACGGTAAATGCGGTTCCACAAATCTTCTTACCCGGAATCACGGTTTTGATTCCCAGCAGTCCACAGGGTACTCCCAGTCTGTCCATGGCATCGGATACGCTCGCCACATCCATTTTTTTCAGCCGCTCAATAATCTTTTCCATCGTCCTGTCCTCCCTGTCTTATTTCAGCATTTTCTCATAGCCGAACTTGTTATCTACGCTCAGCACATCGCCGCTTTCCAGAATTTCTTTGATCATCCGTTCCTCTTTATCGTAAAGCTCTTCCGCCTTCGCAAGTACTTCTTCCACACGCTCGTAAGGCACTACCACTACGCCGCTTCTGTCTCCCATAACCACATCGCCGGGACGTACCTGCACGCCGCCGAACTGAATCATCTCATTGGTGCTCTGCTCCATGATACGGCCTCTGGCTGTCCATACGACGGTTCCTCTGGCGTATACCGGAAAATCGATATCAATGCAGTCGTCCAGGTCACGGCAGGCTCCGTCGATAATAACCGCCTTGACGCCCTTAGCCTTGGCGCTGTTGGCCAGGATGCCTCCCCAGCAGGAAGTATCGGTTCTTCCGCCATTGTCGATGATGATAATGTCTCCCGGCGTAGCCAGTGAAATGGCCTTCATTCCCAGGTGATGCTTGTTCTTGGTCTCGCCTGCTGCCGTCATCTTCACGGTAATCGCACGTCCGACTACTTTTCCCCAGCTTTCCCGCATGGGTCTTATGCCATATGTGGAACCCTTGATTCCGATGGCATCCATGGCGTCGGATACGTTGGTTGTGGACAGTTTCTCAAATCTCGCTCTGTACTGTTTGTCAAATTCGCACATAATAATTCTCCTTTTCTTTATATGTTTTGTTTATTTTGTTCTTATTGATAAGAAAATGATAGCATTGCATTTACGCATTGTCCAATATCAGTTATACTATCAATAGTATTCCATGTATGGAATATCAGTACAAAAGGAGTGGTCGATATGCTTTACATGAACTATGAATATTTCCTGAAAATCGTAGAATACCGCAGCATTTCCCAGGCCGCGGAGCACCTGTTCGTCTCGCAGCCCTCTCTGACCAAGTACCTGCAGCGTCTGGAAAATTCCGTCGGGGCGGTTCTCTTTGACCGCAGACAGACGCCATTGAAGCTCACCCTGGCCGGAGAATACTTTCTGGAATATGTTCTTCAGATGCAGAAGGAGGAAAAATGGCTCAATACCCGTATTGAGGAAATTCAGAATCAGGGCCGCAATCATATCACCATTGGCATGCCCCTGTGGCGTTCCTCCGTGCTTCTTCCGGAATTTCTTCCCGGCTTTTATAAACGGCATCCACTGATCCAGATCAAGCTGGTGGAGGGCTCTGCCTCCCTGCTGGAGGAATCCATCCGAACGGATAAGATCGATTTCGGCATCATGAATCTGCCGGTCAATTACGCCGACGTCAGCTATGAGCCTATGGCTGAAGAGCTTATTCTTCTTATGGGTTCCCGGGATATGCCTGCTGTTCAGGAGATTCAGCGCCGCCACCAGGGCGACGTCTATCCCCATGCCGATATCGACGCGCTCCGCGCCCAGCCCTTCATTCTGACTCAGCCAGGGCAGCATTTGACAGACTATATCAATGAAATGCTCAGCCGTCATAATCTGAATCTGAACTGTGTGCTCCGCACCCGTAACGTGGCTACCGCAGTCAACCTGGCGGCCGCCGGACTCGGTTTCACCTTCGTTCCGGCCCTCGGTACCCAGAGCCGGGATTTCCCCGCGGACCGTGCCGCCCTGTTCACCATCGACGACCCGATTCTGCGCTGTACCCTGGCGGCTGTCTACAAAAAGAATAAGTATCAGTCCGTCGCTATGAAATTGTTTTTGTCGGAGTTTCATGAATTTTGTGAAGGATTCCAGAAAATCTTAGGGAAATGCTGATTTAATCAGCATTTCCCTAAGATTTTTGAGCATAAAAGAACCACTGTACGAAATCACATTTCCGTACAGTGGTTCTTCTTTTTCCTATACCATCACGGTTTCTTTTCCAAAAACAATTTTCTCGACTTCCCCGATATCCTCGTCTGTGATGGAGGCTATCTGTTCTGTTCTCAGA
>CAVFGF010000010.1:28253-41507 GCA_963621925.1 Alistipes onderdonkii
GTTCTCAGATTTTCTTCTACCTCGTGATTTATTCCAGATACGGCAGCGGATTTACCTGACTGCCATTGATGATAATTTCGAAATGCACATGGGGTCCCGTGCTTCGTCCCGTATTGCCGCTTAAGGCGATCTTCTGCCCCTGCGTGACAGTCTGCCCTGAGGATACCAGAATCTTACTCAGGTGGCCGTAGCGGGTCTGCTTGCCGTCCGGATGACGAATCGTGATACAGTTGCCGTAGCCGCTGGACCAGCCGGCCTGGACGACCGTACCGCCGCAGGAGGCCATGACCGCCGTTCCGATGGGGCAAGCCCAATCGACACCCTTATGCATCCGGCCCCAACGTTTCTTGAAGCCGGAGGTAAAGCGGCCTCCCGAGATCGGCTTGATATAGGTCGGTGGTGTCTGCGTGCCGCGCTCGATGATCTTGGCCACCGGTTCCTGAAGGACCGTCTCTGCGATGATCTCGCGGCTCTCCTCGGTTCCGTTTTTCTTTGTAATCAGAGCCGTTACCTCATGATAACCTGCCTGCTCCTCCTGGCGAACCTCGGTCTTCGTCGTATACCATTCATCATTATCGATATACTGGATCTCCGCATAGTACTCTTCCTGATAGGTGGACTCCTCCACGGTCTCCACCGAAAGCTCCGGCTCCGGTACGGTGATGACGATCTCATCACCCTCATGCAGAACGGTATTTTCTGTCATATCCTCATTCAGAGCCAGAAGCTCCGATACCCGAAGGCCATTGCTGTTCGCGATGACAGACAGGGTATCTCCCGCCTGTACCTCATAGATCTCATTCTTTGCCGTATCCTTCGTCACCAGCTCGATGGCATCACTCGCCGAGGTAATCTCATCTGCGGATACATAAGCCTCCGCGATCTCCACCTTATCCGAAAAATCCAGCGCGCGCAGGCCATCGCCTTCTGCCTCCGCTGTCGATTCCTCCGTCTGGGTCTCGGCGTCTACGTCTTCCTCGGTGACGGTCTTCGTGATGACACTCTCTACCGCCTGACTGACATCATATTCCCCGATACCGGCGCAGGCATCCCCGATGCCCGCGATGCCGCCCAGCTTCGCCACCTCTGCCGCTGTCTCCTCCGCGGTATTCTGCTTGGATACCTCTACCGTATAGACATTCAGCTCCCGGGACGCGTCGGATACGATATTGATCTGGAATGCATTGTCCGCATCATAGCGATCCTTTGTCGCATACAGGACATCCATGACATCCTGGTAGCTCCCCAGCGTCACCGTAAACTCGTTGATCTTCATCAGATAAGCCTTTTTCTTCGCCTTCGCCACGATCTGCGTCAGCTCATTGTAAAAGGCATCGGTCAATGTATCGCTGTCCATCGTAGAACCGAAGATCTTCGGCACCTTGTCGAGCTCGTATTCCACATCCGCCAGCACTAACCCATCGGTCTCCCGGGAAATCCGGGCTCTGGCCTGCAGGTAGGCATTCTCCACCACAGAAGGGTTCTTCACAGAACCGACGGTCTTTCCCGCCAGCGTAACCTCGTAGTAATTGTCTCCGCTGCCGAACCCGCTGCCGATCAGGGGAATCCCCAGAAACATGCAGCCGCAGGTAATCATCATGGATTCCGCAAATACCAGCTGGGATTTTTTATTGAAAAATAACTTTTTCTTTCTCATTCGTCTATTTCTTTTTAATCAGAACTACACCCCGGAGCACTTCCGAGGTGTAACAATTTTGTAACATTTCTTATTTTACCAACAATTCCAATGCTTGTAAAGTCTTTTCTAAGGTTTGCTCGACGCTCAACCCATCCTCCTCGATGGTCACATCGGCATATTTCTCATAAAGGCCTTCCCTCTCCACGTAAAGATCGTGCAGAGTCTGGCCGTCCCGCAGGACGACCCCGCGGCCTCGGACATCCCGCAGTCTCGACTTGATAGCCGGATAGGAAAGGCGCAGATACACGATCGTACTGATTTCACCCAGGTGCTGCATGGCCTCCTCGCCGTAGACGACGCTTCCGCCCGTGGCAATGACGGCATTTTTCGGATGCAAGCCTGCATTGACCCGATTTTCCACCGCCAGAAAGCCGTCCGGTCCGTCCCGTTTGATAATATCCTTCAGGAGCATTCCCTCTTCCTTCTGGATCACCAGGTCGGCATCGATAAAATCCTTTCCCATCATTTTCGCCAGGATGACGCCGATGGTGCTCTTGCCGGCTCCCGGCATTCCAATCAACACGACATTTCTCTTCATTTTTTCTTCTTTCCTTTGCTGCTCTTCCCGGATTTGCCTGCCTTGGGTCTTCGCACGCTGTAGCCGAAGCTGCCGAGCTCCTGTCCCAGGGTAAAATAGCTTCCGTGAGAATAGGTCACCAGGTTCGTGCTGTTCAGCTCAAACTTTCCTTTCTCATTCAGATAAGCCTCGTCCACCGATACTCCCAGTACCTTGGCCAAAAACATATGGTGACTGCCAAGCTCCTTGACCTCCGTCACCCGGCATTCGATATTCACAGGGCTTTCCTCGATAATGGGCGCATAGGTCAGATGCTGCGCTTTTCCCGGTGTCAGGTGCATCTCGGCGAATTTATCTACATCCCTGCCGGAGCGTACACCGCAGTAATCGGTGGCTCTTGCCAGCTTCTTTGTAGTCAGATTGATGACGAACTCGCCCGTCTCCCGAAGGATCTCGTAGGAATAGCGATTCGGCCGCACGGAAATCGATACCATAGCCGGGTCGGAACAGATCGTCCCGGCCCATGCCACCGTGATAATATTCGGTTTTTCCCCCTCGCGCCCGCAGCTTACCATGACGGCCGGCAGGGGATAGAGCATATTGCCTGCTCTCCAGTGCTGTTTTTTATTTTCCATATTTTCCCAGTTATCTTATATTTTTGTTACTACTCCATCTGCTGGATCATAGCGGCCAATGACGGAATCAGCTGCTTCTTTCTCGATACCAGCCCCTTAAGCTCATAGCTGTCTGCGTCATCCGGCAGCTGGAAGGCCTCCTTTACCAGGGTATCGGAGTTCGGGCCGTAGCAAAGAAGCTCGGTGCTTTCCTTGATGATATTTGTCAGCATGAAGAAGATCATATTCAGGCCGCTTTCCTGATGCGCCACGGGCAGATAGGGAATCAGCTTTTCGCGAATTTCCTCCAGCTCGACGGCGTTCATCGAATTGATCTGGCCGACACCGAATTCCACGCTGCCGACATCGAAACGCTTGAAATCCTGATAGAAGATCTCCTCTGCCGTGCGGGAGCCCAGGTTGCTGCCTGCGGAGAACATATCCACAGCCAGATCCTCGATATCAACCCCTGCGATCTGCGCCAGATTTTCCGCCGCAGCCTTATCCACAGCCGTACAGGTCGGTGAGCGGAACATCAGCGTATCGGAAATGATGGCGGCACAGAGCAGGCCGGCGATCTTCTTCGGGATCTCGACGCCCTTTTCCTGATACATCTGGTACATGATCGTCGCGGTACAGCCCAGCGGCTGGTTCCGGAAGAAGACCGGAGACATCGTCTCCAGCGCGCCCAGGCGATGATGGTCGATGATCTCCAGGATCTCCGCATGGTCGATACCGTCGACGGCCTGGGTCTCCTCGTTGTGATCCACCATGATGACCTGCTTTCTCTTTAAGTTCAACAGGTTTCGTCTGGAAATCATGCCAATATAATTGTCGTCCTTATCTACAATCGGGAAATCCCGGTAGCGCTTCTGACCCATAATATCCTTGATATCGTCCGTCTTGTCATTGACATTAAAAATGGTCAGATTCTCGGACTTCATGAAATAACGGATCGGCATACTCTGGTTGATCAGTCTCGCCGCCGTGAAGGTATCGTGGGGTGTACTGATGACCACGCAGTCATGCTCCTGCGCCAGCTTGCGGATCGTCATCGAGACCTTCGCACCCTCGCAGACAATGATGCAGCCCGCCCGCATCTCGATAGCACAGAGCTGAGACTCATAGCGATTGCCCAGGATTACCAGGTCGCCCTCCTCGATATAGTCCTCCATCAGGTCCGGGTTCGCTGCCGCGATCAGCACCTTGCCCTTATTGTAATAATCCTCGGCCGAGCCAACCAGAATCGTACCCTCCAGGGTATCGATGATATTGCTGTACTGGGTATTGGCCTGCGCCAGAATCTTGCTGTCCAGCACATCCATGTAGGAGGTAGCGATATCTCCGATGGTAATCAGTCCCTCGATCTTCTGCTCCTTGACGATCGGCAGGGTCACGGCTCCGATGCGGCGCATCAGATTCCAGGCCTGCTTCAGGGAAAGATTGCTTTTTACTCCTTCTGTCTTTCGAATCTCGATATCCTTCACCTGGGTCATCACATCGGCCACATAGACCGGTGCCTCCGCCTGGAAGAAATTCAGGACATACTGTGTCTCCTGATTCAGCTGTCCGGCTCTGGCTGCGATATAACCGCCGCCCTCTGTCGTATTCTTCAGATAGGCATAAGCCAATGCTGAACAAATCGAATCCGTATCCGGATTCTTGTGACCGATGATAAATACCGGTCTCATCGTATCTTTTTCCATGTCAAACCCCTTTTATTTGGTAACTGTCTGTTAGTTACATTTTAACATTCTCTCTGTCCTGTATACAAGGGGTATTCCTGTATTTTTCGGTGTACGATCCAAGTTATTTTCCAATCCATTCCGCTCCCTGCGGACATCCATTCGTGTTGTATGGACTTTCTGCTGTTCTCTGCGTTTTGACGAAGCATTCTCGCAGTCATTTTCGTTTGTTTTGTCTATTTTGCCCTGTTTTTTTTCTTCTTTTTCAGGTTCTTTTGTGCGTTTTTACATTATGTTTACCTTTTGTTCATACTTTATTCATATATGCTTGCTATACTCTAAACATGTTAAGGAAACAACTTCCTAACAAATCAAATAGCTTTCACTACACATATAGATAAATTTTTTCATAATAGCCTCGGCGTACCTGGTACGTCGGGGCACTCCTCATTTTATGATGCTTTTTTCTCACCGCGTCATCCCGGCATATACAAAAACTCTTCCGACGATATCACTTGCCGCCACCGCCCCGAAGCTTCTGGAATCCTTCGAATTCTCGCGGTTATCCCCCAGCACAAAATAACTTCCTGCCGGTACCGTATAGGGATATTCCACATTTGTCGAGGTAGCTTCCGTCTTGCCTACAGCCGTCGCCGTCGTATCCTTTTCTCCGTTGACAAGGAGCTCCCCATCCTCTGAAAGCTCCACGATATCTCCCGGCTCTGCCACGACGCGCTTGATATACTCTACACCGGCCTCCCGGTGGATGATCACCAGATCATCCCTTTGATATCCCTGATCCAATCGATAGTACAAAACCATCTCGCCGTCTGTCAGCCCCGGCTCCATCGACCCGCCGCTGACGACAGCGATACCGATGATATATTGAAAGGCCGCATAGACCAACGCCACTAAAATGATGCATTCCACCAGAAAACGGCGAAACTCCCTCCGTCTGTACAGCCTGTCCTTTCGCGACTCCAGGATTTCCTCTACTGATTGAAGCTGTTCTTTTTTCATCGCTATCCGCTTACTCCTGTTCCGTCAGATCTGTAATTCTCTCCTGCAGCAGAAGAAATCTCTCACTCAAGCGTTCCAGCTCCTCACGAATCATCGTCAGCTCCCGCTTCTGCTGTTCTGTCTTTTCTTTCTGCTCAGCCTGCAGCTCCCGGCGAATCTCGATCCGTGCCTGAGCCAGCTCTTCCTGCTGCCTCTCCCGGGCCTCTTTCCTCTCGGACTCCAGCCTCTCCTGCAGCTCCTGCTGCCCCTTCTCGCGCTCTGTCTTCAGCTCCTCACGTTCCGTTTCAAGCTCTGCCTTCAGCTGCTCCAGCTCTTCCTGCTGGTTCTTTTTCAGCTGCCGCAGCTGACCGCAATTCTGATCCCGCAGCTGCTGAATTCTGCTCTGATACAGCTTATTCAGCTGGCGCAGCTTCTCATAGACATCTTCCTTTTGAAATCCCCAAATACCGCCCTTCAATTTCATATTCCTCACAAACTCTGTAATCTCCGGAAAATCGACCTCCGTCACACTGTCCTGCGTATTCTCCGGATACTCCAATGGTTTTCCTTCTGCCCAGATATCATTTTTCTCTGCCATCTCTTCCGACCCCCTTATCTCCACTTACCTTTCGTCTTACAGCCCTCCGCAGCAGGTGCTTCGGGCTGATTCTGAATAGTTACATCATACCGTATCATTCTCTAATTTACAAGCAACTGTTCTTCATTCGGAACTGGCCTGGTCGTTTTTATTAAAACTGGCTATTTCAAAATAGCCAGTTGGCGGTTATAGTAGCACCTAACGAAAAGAAGGAGGAAATGTAACTATGCAGACTACCCATACAGCCGCCATCCGAAAAAGCGGCATCACCACCAAGGAACTCGTCATCGATGCGATGCTCATCGCACTCACCTATATCTTCACCGCATTTGTCAACCTTCGCCTGCCCATTGCGGCCAATGGCGGTCTGATTCACCTGGGAAATGTGCCGCTTTTCCTGGCAGCTATCCTCTTCGGGCGCCGCACCGGAGCTCTCGCAGGAGCCTTCGGCATGGGGCTCTTCGACCTGCTGTCCGGCTGGTATCTCTGGGCGCCCTTTACCTTCGTCATCGTCGGTTTCATGGGCTTTAGTGTAGGCGCTATCACGGAAAAGCACCACGGCTACGGCTGGAATGCTTTTGCTATCGCCATTGCCTGCGTCATCAAGGTAGTCGGCTACTATATCGCCGAGGGCTTTATCTACGGCAACTGGGCCACTCCCGTGACTTCCATTCCGGGTAACCTGGTGCAGATCGGTGTCGCTGCCATTATCGTAATTCCGATTGCGGAGCGTCTGCGCATTGCGGTTCAGAAGAGACTTCTATAAATGAAAAGGAGATTTTTACATGTATGAAATTATGACCCCCGGGCCGACGCAGGTTCGGGAAAATGTATTGGCAGCCAGAAGCCTGCCCTGTACCAATCCAGATCTGGATCCGGACTTTTATACCTTCTATAAAGAGACCTGCGATCTTATCAGCTCCCTGCTGCATACAGAGAATGAGACGCTGATTCTGGGCGGTGAGGGTATCCTTGGACTGGAGGCAGCCTGCGCCGGTCTCACCGAGCCGGGTGACCGGGTTCTGGTCCTCGACAATGGCATCTTCGGCAAGGGCTTTGCAGACTTTGTAAAAATGTATGGCGGAGAGCCGGTGCTGTATACCGTAGACGATCTGGAAACGATAGATGTAGATGCACTGGCCGCTTATCTCGAAAAGGATCACGACTTTCAGTATGCCACCGTGGTGCACTGCGATACCCCCAGCGGCGTGCTCAATGATATCGCGCGGATCTGTCCGCTGCTGAAGTCTCACGGCATTCTGACTGTCGTGGACTCTGTCTCCGCCATGTTTGGTGAGGAGGTTCGGGTGGATGATTTCCAGATTGACCTGCTCTGCGGCGGCTCCCAGAAGGTGGTTTCCGCCCCTCCGGGACTAACCTTTGTGACAGTAAGTCCTGCTGCATGGGCGGCTATGAAGGCACGCAAGACACCGATCGCTTCGTTCTACGCGAATCTCATGACCTTTGACGGGTATTTCGAGAAGCAGTGGTTTCCGTATACGATGCCTATCAGCGATATCCGGGGACTGCGAACAGCCTTTGAAAATATCAAGGCGGATACGACGATTCTGGAACGGCATGCGAAGATCGCCCGGGCGGTGCGGACGGCGCTGACCACTTGCGGATTGAAATTGCATACACGCAATGGGTATTCGAATACGGTGTCTGTGTTTGACGTACCGAAAGAGACCACGGCAGCGGCGATTCTGACGGCGGTGCGCGAGAAGCACCATATCATGCTGGCGGGCTCCTTTGATGTACTGGAGGGTCAGGTAATCCGGATTGGGCATATGGGCGAAAATGCGTATGTGCCGAAGCTGGAGGCTGTCATGAAGGCGCTGGATCAGGTACTGCCGGAGCTTGGAGTGCCAATGCAGGGATCTCTCGCAGAAACCTATTTGAATGCTTTGAAATAAGGTCAATACAAACGAACGCGGCCGGAAGAAAATTTTCCACGCTCGGGCACAATTAGGCCCTCCTTAGGAAAATATTTCTTCCGGTCGCTGTTTACTTTTTCATTTCGCTTCTACTTCTTGATCTCTTCAGTCTCCACGATAAAGCGTACGCTTCCGGTCTTGCCCTCGGCCAGACCGGTGAAGGTCTGGTAGCTGTCATCCGCTTCCTTCACTGCCCGCAGGCGGTTCATGACATTGCGAAAATCGGAGCCACCAAGCTTCGTAAGCTCGGCGATGCCATCCTCCTTGAAATCCCGGACTCCGTCCTGCAGCTCACCGACGCCGTCGATGGCTTCTCCGAAGGCATCATAGAGCTCGCCTCCGGCTGTGCAAAGAGCTGTGCTGCCCTCTACTACCTTCCCGGCACCGGCATTTAGCTGGCTGACACCGCTCGTATAGGCTGTCAAGCCTTCCGTCAGCTGCTTGCTGCCGCTAGTCAGGGCATCTACAGAGGTCTGAAGCGTTTTTTGCAGTTCTCCGGCAGAACCGGCTGCCTCGCTCAAGGTTTTTGCATAGGCCGCCAGGTTCTGCGCATCCTCTGCCGTGAGGCCCAAAGTAGCCAGGGCGTTCTGCTGTGCCTTTCCTTCCTCCGTCTCCGGATCCGCGGCTGCCGCCGCTGACAGAGCTCCCACGGTTTTCGAAAAGGCTGCCTGACCTGCAGCGGCAGCTGTATCCCCGCTGCCGCTCTCTGTCTGACCGCCTGCCGCGCCCAGCGCGCTCTGCAGCTGCATGAGTCCGCTTTGGAGCGCCGCCGCACCCTCTGTCAGGGTCTTGCTGTTCTCGTCCAATTTTGAGATCCCCTCCCAGAGCTGCTTGGTGGCATCCCGGAGCTTTGTCACACCGTCGGTATATTCATCCAGATAATCATAGAATTCCTTCAGGCCGTCGTAAAGCTCGCCGACGCCCTCGTCCAGGTCGTCTACACCATCTTTTAACTCATCCATGCCGTCCGCAAATTCATCGGCATCCTCCAAATCCTCTGTGTCAAAATCCTCGAGAAGTCCCGGAGTAATGACGGTCGCGGTAAACTCCAGCTCGAATTCCTTCGCGTCCGCCGTCACCTCCACATATTCCGGAATCTCCATATCTTCGGTCACTTCGTAACCGGAGAACTCCAGGCTGTCGGCCAGTCCCGGCATCGCATAACCGATGACCATATTCTGGTCATTCATCTGCACCAGCTTTCCGTTGGTCACCTCGATATTCGAGAAGATATCCGACGGCAGCGTCAGGGCTGATATCGCCAGGAACGGTGTCTTGACCTCGTACTCTTTCTTTTTTACGGTCACAGTCTGAGAAGCCGTATTCTCATAATCAAAGCGAATCCCTACCCTCCCGCTCTTTCCGGCGAGATCGGCAGGGCTGATGGGCTCCCCATCCAGATAATAGCTGACCTTTACCCGAACAGGGGGCTCCTCCTCGCTTGTTCCCTTATAGGAAATGTCTTCTCCCTTATTTTCCCAGATCAGGCTTCCGTCCGACCCTTCCGCATATTCCTCATCACCCTTGGTATTGCGGATCTTGGTCAGATTGCTCCGATCGAGGATATCGGCACTGTCTGACGAGTGCTTCAGCACTGCCTCCACGGTAATCTCCTTCGTATTTCCCTCGGCATCTGATTTTATGTAAACCGTCTCCGTCTTATCCTTTTCCATCGAGGATTCGCTGCCTTCCTCTGTCGCCTCTTCCTCCGTGGCGGCACTTTCTGCCTGGGTCCCGGAAGCAGTCGTCTCCTCCTTC
The DNA here is from genome assembly GCA_963621925.1 of Alistipes onderdonkii. GTDB lineage: Bacteria > Bacillota > Clostridia > Lachnospirales > Lachnospiraceae > Laedolimicola. Next base: position 38,061 of record CAVFGF010000010.1, read on the forward strand.
CCGGCCTTTGCTTTTCGGATACCGCTGTCTATTCCTGCTCCCGCAGCCATGACTACAGCCAGAATAAAGAGCAAACATAGCCTCCTTCGCAGGAATTTCATTTCGTCCATCTTCTCACTCCTTCCGCTATTCGACATTCTTCAAAGCTGCATCCATCGGCACACCCCGGATTTTCCGATATTCCAGAAGAGCCACCACGAGATATGTGCCCAGACCCATGGCAAACATCTCGATATAAACCCTCGGCGCGATATAAAAGGTAATCCAGCCGCTGATGCTCTGGAGCATCATGACCCGGAACAGCACGACCATGATTTCATATTCCAGCGGCAGACTCAGAAGCAAAAACAGGATCACCACCATGGTCGTCGGTGTCATATACAGGCCGCTGATTTCCCGCTGGGAATAACCCAGGATCTTCGTCATGGAGATGGACTGGGCATTTTTCTCGATGATAATTTTCGAGAGCAGGTAGACTAAAACCATAAACATCAGCATCGCAAAGCCATTGACCACACCCATCATGCCACCCATGGATACTGTCAGCTGCCGCGAGATCTTCGTCAGCGCCTCCACGTCGATGATAGAGCCGATATAGGTTTCATCGATATCCGTGATCTCCGTATCGGAAAGATAACCGCTAAAGTAGTCGTCTCCCAGGTCAAATAGGGTATTCAGCTCCTTTTGCGGCAGGAAGACGGTCAGCCCGCCCTCGTAATGGTAAATTCCGTCGACCAGAAAGGTATAGGCATCGGTCCCGTACTCCTTGTAGAGGGTAATGGTATCTCCGGGCTCCAGCAGGTATTTCTCCGCATAGGCCGAGGACACATAGACCCCGTCATCCTGAAAGTCGATGGGGATATAGCGGCTGTCCTCCTGCAGGCCATAGAGGGTGACACTTTCCTTCATATAAGGCTTCTCCGGGGTATTCAGCGAATAAGCCGTAAATTTCTCAGCATCCTCATTTTCCGTCTCTACCTCCCGCTGAAAATAGAGCATTGCCAGCATACTCTCCAGCTTCTTGTCCTCATTCATCGCATCATAAGGCACCTGGAGGATATATTGGTAATTGCAAAGCAGGTTTTCCTCGATCTCATTCTGGTAATGATCAAGCACTGCCGGCAGGGCCAGACCGAACATCAAAAGCATATTCGCGAAGACAATTCCCACAAACAAAGTGGCATAATTTCCCATATTCTGGAAAATCACCCGCAGGCGGAACCGCAAGAAGAACGGAAGATGCCGATTCAGCGGCAGGGCTCGTCTCTGCTTTTTGCGGCTCAGATCCCGGCGCAGAAATTTCAGCGGGGAAAGGCTGAGCTTTCGCCGAAGCACCAGATAATTGACCACCATCATCAGAAGTACCGGCACTACAGTGGTCTCCACGAAGGCCTCTGCATTCCAGACGGTGACATAGGTCGGCAGGCTGTAGCTGCCGTAATACATCCCGGCACAGACGTCCTTCAGCGCCGTATAGCCCAGGACATTTCCGATCAGGGCGCTGATGAGCGTCACGATGGTCGGCATCGTCATATAGTGCCGGATCAATTCATTCTTTGTATAACCCGAGGCCCTTAAGGTTCCGATGACATTGGCTTCCTTGGAAATCGTATTGCCGGTCGTGATACCGAAGACGAAGGCCATGATCAGAATGATAATATAAAGAAGAATGATCATCATCGCCTTGTCGCCGCCCATATCCTCTCCGGTGAAGGTGATGGCCTGATTCTGGTAGGCCGGCACGAAATCCTCAAGCTCTGCTTCATTCAAAATGCCCTGCATCAGATCCTCCGCAGCGTCCTGCTCTGCCTCCCCCTCTTCCGGCTTCTCGTCGTATTTCCAGGCATAGTTCCAGAAAAGCTCATCCTCATCGAAGTCTGCAAACATTTCCGCCGTCACGATGGCCACGCCGAATTTCACGGAGTCGAACATGCTGTCCTTGTTATTTGAAAAAAGGCAGCTGTAATCCGACAGCGCCACCAGTCCCGTGATGACATAAGAGCGGCTGCCGCTCTGCAGGCGATCGCCGATGGAGAGACCATTGTTGTCGGCATACATACGGTCAATGGCAATCTCCTCTGTACTCGTCGGCCACTCTCCCTTCATCAGGCAGCCCCCGTCGACCTCGGTTCTCTCCGGATAAATCCGCAGAGTACTTCCGTTGGTCAGCGCTTCTTCCGCATAAAAGAGGTCATAGAGGGTAACTCCCAGCTCCCGGATCGCCTTGATTTGCGCCTTATTTGCCTTCTCTCCCAGACGAAAATGACCGTCCTCGATATTGTATTTTTCGAAGCCCTCGTTATAGGCAATGAGCATGCTGCCGTCTGCTACCAGAAAGCCGGATACCAGGCTGATCGTTCCCGCCAGCAGCAGAAAAATCACAAGATATTTTCCGATTTCACTTTTCAGTTCCCGCAGCAATCGCTTGCGCAGCGGATTTTTCATCTCGTCTCTCCCAAAAGCTATTCTAACGGGTTACCATTCCAGCTTCTCGGCCGGAATCTTTTCGGTATTGCGGTAATCTCTTCGAATCATGCCGTCCCGAAGCTGCACCACTCGATCGGCCATATCCTTGATGGCATCGTTGTGGGTCACCATGATGACGGTATTTCCGTATTTCTGATTGACGGTTTCGATGAGCTTCAGGATATCCTTTGAGGTCTGGTAGTCCAGGGCTCCCGTCGGCTCGTCGCAGAGCAGGATATCCGGATTTTTTACGATGGCACGGCCGATGGCGGTACGCTGCTGCTGACCGCCGGAGAGCTGATTCGGAAGCTTTCCCCTGTGTTCATAGAGACCCAGGGTATGCAAAAGCTCATCTACCTCCAGGGGCTTCTCGCTCAGGTAGGCGCCCACCTCGATATTTTCCCGCACCGTCAGGTTCGGAATCAGGTTATACATCTGGAAAATATAGCCCAGGTGTTTTCGCCGGTATGCCGTCAGTTTTTTCTCCTTCATATCTGCCATCCGCTCGCCCTCGATGCAGATATCCCCCGAATCCGCCGCATCGATGCCGCCGATGATATTTAAGAGGGTCGATTTCCCGGATCCGGATGGCCCCAGCAGCACGCAGAACTCTCCCCGATCCATCGACAGGTTGATTCCCTTCAGGACCTCGATCCGGTTATCGCCGGTTCCAAAGGATTTTTTTATCTCGTTGATGGTTAGAAACATTCTTTCCTCCCCGGTAGTTAGTTAAGACAAACTCCCTTTCTACCGAGATTATAGTACATTAGGGGTGAGATTTCCATACTTTTCGCGATTTTGTCCAAGACTTTTATGATACACGCAAGCCTCCCACTGTCCATGCTGCTGGAAAGTCTCCCGGGGCCAGTCTCCCGCAGCTGCCTCTCGCGGAACAGCACTTCCATTGCGAATTTGTTGGCGTCGCTCCCGGCCTCTGAATACAGCTTGCGTTCATTCGACAGCTGTACACTGTCACCCGGG
>CAVFGF010000011.1:0-41212 GCA_963621925.1 Alistipes onderdonkii
ATTTTGCATTTTTCATCACTTTCATACGCCCTCAGCAGCAAGTGCTTCGGGCTGATTCTGAATAGTTACCTATTTTTTTTCTTCAGATCCTCGGCATCGAAGGTTTCCTCCAGCGGGGCTCCCGGAGACATCATCGGGAACACCTTGTCGTCGCTGTCAATGACGCATTCCAGCAATACCGGACGACCAAGGGCAATCGCTTTTTCGAGAGCCGGTGCGACTTCTTCCTTCTTCGTCACACGCATACCCACGGCTCCCATCGCCTCTGCCAGCTTCACAAAATCCACCTGGTCATTCAGAACCGTCGCTGAATAGCGTTCTCCGTAATACAGGGTCTGCCATTGACGTACCATACCGAGCACATGGTTATTCAGAACTAACTCGACAAATGGCACCTGATAACGGGCTGCCGTCGCCATTTCGTTCATATTCATACGGAAGCAGCCGTCTCCGGCTACATTGACTACCGTCTTCTCCGGCCGGCCGATCTTCGCACCGATGGCAGCACCCAGACCGTAGCCCATGGTTCCCAAGCCGCCGGAGCTTAAGAAGGTTCTGGGCTCCTTGTATTTATAATACTGCGCGGCCCACATCTGGTTCTGGCCTACCTCGGTCGTGATGATGGCATCGCCCTTTGTTACGCGGTACAGCTCTTCTACTACATAAGGGCCTGTCAGGCGGTCATCGTCGAATTTCAGCGGATATTTATTTTTCAGAGCTTCCACCTCTGCTACCCAGGCCTCATGCTTTTTCTCCGGAATTTTTGCATTCAAAAGCTCCAGCACAGACTTTACGTCGCCGATGATACTGCCGCTTACCAGGACATTTTTATTGATCTCCGCCGGATCCAGATCGATCTGCAGAATCTTTGCTTTCTTTGCAAAGCGGCTCGTATCTCCGGTAACACGGTCGCTGAAGCGGGCGCCCAGGGTGATCAGCAGATCGCAGTTGGCCACACCGAAGTTTGATGCCTTGGTGCCATGCATACCCAGCATACCGGTATACAGCGGATCCGTTCCGTCGAAGGCGCCCTTGCCCATCAGGGAATCACAGACCGGAGCATGAAGCTTATGCGCAAATGTGCGAATTTCCTCGGATGCACCGGAGATCACCGCACCTCCGCCTACGAAGATAAAAGGACGTTCTGCTTCTTCGATCATCTGCAGAGCCTTCTCCAGATCCTCCTCACGGATCGTCTCTGTGACACGTGCAGGCTTTCCCGGCTCCCGGTATTCATACTCTGCCTTGTCCGCAGTTGCATTCTTTGTGATATCCACCAGAACCGGACCCGGACGGCCGCTTCTTGCGATGTCAAAGGCTCTGCGAAGTGCCGGCGCCAATGCATTTACATCTTTAATAATAAAGTTATGCTTCGTAATCGGCATTGTGATGCCGGAGATATCGACCTCCTGAAAGGAATCTCTGCCCAGAAGACTTCTTCCGACATTGCAGGTAATCGCTACGATCGGTACAGAGTCCATATAGGCCGTTGCAATACCGGTCACCAGATTGGTGGCTCCCGGTCCGGAGGTCGCCAGACATACGCCTACTTTTCCGGTGGCTCTGGCATAGCCGTCTGCCGCATGGGACGCTCCCTGCTCATGGGACGTCAAGATGTGGCGAATCTCACTGCTGTGCTTATATAATTCATCATATACATTCAAAATAGCTCCGCCGGGATAGCCGAAGACGGTATCGACTCCCTGCTCCTTGAGACATTCTACTAAAATCTGTGATCCTGTCAGCTGCATAGTTGCTCTCCCCTTCTGTTCACATTCAAAATACTGATTATCTCTCCAGGATGGCTCCTCGGTTTCCGGAAGTTACCATTTTCGCATAGCGCGCCAGATAGCCTGTGGTAACTCTGGGCTCTCGCGGCTGCCACTTGGCCTTTCTTTCGGCCAGCTCCTCATCGGATACCAGAAGCTCCAGCTTGTTGTTCGGAATATCGATCAGGATGCGATCCCCCTCTTCTACCAGAGCGATGGGTCCTCCGACTGCTGCCTCCGGAGATACATGTCCGATAGAGGCTCCTCTGGAAGCACCGCTGAAACGACCGTCCGTAATCAAAGCTACGGTAGAGCCAAGACCCATTCCGGCAATCGCAGAAGTCGGATTCAGCATCTCCCGCATACCCGGACCACCCTTCGGTCCCTCGTAACGAATGACTACGACGTCCCCGGCTACAATCTTTCCGCCCTTGATAGCTGCAATAGCATCCTCCTCACAGTCAAAGACACGGGCCGGTCCCTCGTGAACCATCATTTCCGGTACGACTGCAGAGCGCTTGACCACGCCGGTATCCGGTGCCAGATTGCCCTTCAGGACGGCGATGCCGCCAATCTCACTGTAAGGATTATCGATGGGGCGGATGACCTCCGGATTGCGGTTCACGCAGCCCTCGATATTTTCACCGACCGTTTTTCCGGTAACCGTAATCAGATCTGTATAAAGAAGCTTCTTTTTATTTAATTCATTCATCACTGCATAGACGCCGCCTGCCTCGTTCAGGTCTTCCATATAAGTCGGCCCTGCCGGAGCCAGGTGACAGAGATTCGGAGTTTTTGCACTCATCTCATTGGCAATCTCCATATTCAGCTCCACGTCTGCCTCATGGGCAATGGCCGGAAGATGCAGCATACTGTTCGTCGAGCAGCCCAGAGCCATATCGACAGTCAGCGCGTTCAGGAAGGCTTCCTTTGTCATAATGTCGCGGGGACGGATATTTTTTCTCCAGAGCTCCATGACCTGCATGCCTGCATGCTTTGCAAGCTTGATACGCTCAGAATAGACGGCCGGGATCGTTCCGTTTCCGGGAAGACCCATGCCCAGCGCCTCCGTCAGGCAGTTCATACTGTTGGCTGTATACATACCGGAGCAGGAACCGCAGGTCGGACATACCTTCGCCTCGAATTCTTTTACGTCTTCCTCTGTCATCGTACCTGCCGCATAGGAGCCCACAGCCTCGAACATACTGGAAAGGCTGCGCTTCTTGCCATGTACATGGCCGGCCAGCATCGGACCGCCGCTGACGAAAACAGTCGGCACATTGATGCGGGCTGCTGCCATCAGAAGTCCCGGCACGTTCTTATCGCAGTTCGGTACCATCACCAGGGCATCGAACTGATGTGCCATCGCCATACATTCGGTGGAATCCGCAATCAGGTCACGGGTTACCAGGGAGTATTTCATGCCTACATGTCCCATGGCAATTCCGTCACAGACGGCAATAGCCGGGAAAACGATGGGGGTACCGCCGCCCATCGCGACTCCGAGCTTGACTGCCTCGACAATCTTATCGAGGTTCATATGGCCCGGTACAATCTCATTGTATGAGCTTACGATGCCGACCAGCGGCTTTTTCATCTCTTCCTCTGTCAGACCCAAAGCGTTGAACAGGCTCCGGTGCGGCGCCTGCTGCATGCCCTCTTTTACTGCATCACTTCTCATTATTTTGTTCTCCTTCTATCCTAAACCTATATTTTTATACACGCTCTGCGATCCGGTCGCCCATCTCGGACGTACCGACCTTTTTGCAGCCCTCGGAGAAAATATCTCCGGTTCGATATCCTTCGTTCAGTACCTGCTTAACCGCAGCTTCGATTTTATCTGCTTCCTCATCGAGATCAAAGCTGTAGCGCAGCATCATAGCTGCCGACAGGATCGTGGCGATGGGGTTCGCTGTATCTGTACCTGCGATATCCGGAGCGGATCCGCCGCTGGGTTCATAGAGACCGAATTTGGTATCATTTAAGCTCGCACTGGCCAGCATACCGATAGACCCGGTCACCATACTTGCCTCATCCGAGAGAATATCTCCGAACATATTTTCGGTCAGAATGACATCGAACTGAGCCGGATCCTTTACCAGCTGCATGGCACAGTTGTCTACGAGCATATGCGTCAACTCGATCTCCGGGTAGTCCTTTGCTACCTCCTCTACAACCTTTCGCCAGAGTCTCGAGGAATCCAGGACGTTGGCCTTGTCGACGCTGCAGACCTTCTTTCTGCGTTTACCTGCTATATCAAAAGCGCGCTTTGCGATGCGGCGAATTTCATTTTCATTATAGGTCAGGGTATCGATGGCAGTCATGACGCCGTCGATCTCTTTGGTCTCTCTGGCTCCGAAGTAGAGTCCTCCGGTCAGCTCCCGCATAATCATCAGGTCGAAGCCTTTCTCACTGATATCGCTTCGAAGGGGGCACGCATCCTTCAATTCCCGATAAAGCAAGGCCGGACGCAGGTTTGCAAACAGACCCAGGGATTTACGAAGTTTTAAAAGTCCTGCCTCCGGGCGTCGGTCTGCCGGAAGCTGATACCAAGGCGATGTGGCTGCATTTCCGCCAATGGAGCCCATCAGGACTGCATCGCTCCTTTTTGCAATTTCGATGGTTTCATCCGTAAGGGGAATACCGTGGACATCGATGGATGCGCCGCCCATCAAGAGATCGGTATAGCAAATCTTATGTCCGTATTTTTCTGCGATGCGGTCAAGGACTTTTCTTGCCTCCCGCACGACCTCCGGCCCAATTCCGTCACCGGCTATCACTGCAAGATTTAAATTCATCTTTTCATCTCCTCTTTTGTTCTGCTGCTTTCATGCAGAAAATCCGTATTATTATTACTATAGAACAAAAATCGTGTTTTTTCAACCGGGGGATACACATTTTTTCATGTTATACAAAGCCGGGACAGAGCATATGCTCTGTCCCGGCTTGGATATAAAACGTGTTATGCCAGGGTCTCCACCGTAAACAAGGGAGCACCTGCCTGAATCTCACCTTCCCCAATCCGGCGGATTCGCTGATTTTCAGCCAGCTCCGTGCAAAGTACCGGGGAGCAAAGGGAGGGGGCGTGTGTTTTCAGGAAGTCGATATCGATCTTCATGAGAGGCTCGCCCTTTTTTACTTTCTGACCGTTTTCCACATAGACCCGGAAGCCTTCACCGTTCAAATTTACGGTATCGATGCCGATATGAAGGAGCAGGGCTACTCCGCTTTCAGTCTGAAATCCAATGGCATGCTTGGTGTCAAATACAAAGACAACCTCGCCGTCTTCCGGAGCGCAGATCGTGGCATCTTCCGGGGTTACGGCCGCACCGTCTCCCATCATTTTCCCCGCGAATCCTTCGTCCGGAACATTTTCGATGGCGGTGGCAAGGCCTGTAATGGGGCTGGAGATGATGGTGGCAGAAACTACTTTTTTCTCTGTCCTTGCTTCAACCGCGGCATCTGTGTCTGTGTCGGAAACCGTAGACACGCTCTTTTTCTCTTCCTCCTCAAAGGTATCCGGAGCCGTCTCCAGATAAGTTTCCAGCTTTGCCTTGATAACGGTTACCTGAGGTCCGTAAATAATCTGGACACCCTGTCCTTTGATGATGATCCCTCTGGATCCCGTGCTCTTAATCACCGCTTCGTTTACTTTCGAGGAATCAGCCACGGTCAGGCGGAGTCTGGTGGCACAGCAGTCTACACCGGTGATGTTCGCTTTTCCGCCAAGGCCTCTGGCGATGGTCTCGCTGACCGGGTCGGCAGATGCGGAAGTTGTTGTATTGGCCGCATTTTTCGCGTTTACATCTGCTTTTGTATACAGTTTGGTTTCCTCATCATCCTCCTCACGTCCCGGAGTCTTGAAGTTAAACTTCTTAATCATAAAGGTAAAAATGCCATAATACAGGAAGAAGTAAATGATGCCTACCGGAATAATGCGAAGCCAGCTGGTCTTCTCATTTCCCTGCAGAATTCCGAACAGGAACAGATCCAGGAAGCCTCCCGAGAAGGTCAGACCTACGGCCACATTCAGAATATGAGCAATCATATAAGCAGAGCCGGCCAGGATGACCTGCACAGCGAACAGAGCCGGTGCAACAAACAGGAATGAAAATTCCAGTGGCTCCGTAATACCTGTGAACATGCAGGCCAAGGCTGCGGACAGCAGAAGACCGCCTGCCTGCTTCTTCTTTTCCGGTCTTGCACACCGGTACATAGCCAGCGCTGCACCCGGCAGACCGAAGATCATGAAAATGAACTCACCCGAGAAATATCTTGTAGCATCCGCGCTGAAGTGTGCCACATGGGCGGAATCCGCAAGCTGGGCGAAGAAGATATTCTGACCGCCCTGAATCAGCTGGCCTCCTACTTCCATAGTGCCGCCCACTGCCGTCTGCCAGAAGGGCATGTAAAATACGTGATGCAGACCAAAGGGAATCAGTGCACGCTTGATGATACCGAAAATCAAAGTTCCGATGTAACCGCTGCCGGTCACCAGGCCGCCCAGGGCATAGATACCGTTCTGCACGACCGGCCAAACAAAGTACATCAAAATGCCGACAAACATGTATACAACGGTAGAAACAATAGGTACGAAACGGGAGCCGCCGAAGAAGGACAGCGCGCTCGGAAGCTCAATCATATGAAAACGGTTGTGCAATGCCGCTACACCCAGGCCTACGATGATGCCGCCGAAGACGCCCATCTGCAGAGACTGGATGCCGCACACGGAGGTAATCGTTCCTTCCAATACGTCTGCTGAAATGCTGCCGTCAGTCAGAATTTCGCCATGAACCTGAAGCATCGCATTGATGGCCGTATTCATGACGAAAAAGGCGATCAGAGCCGATAGAGCCGATACCTCTTTCTCCTTGTGTGCCATACCGATGGCTACGCCGACTGCGAAAATCAGCGGCAGATTATTGAAAACTGCACTTCCCACCTGATTCATGATAATTAATAGGGAATTCAAGATCGTACCCTTGCCCAGAATGGCGGTCAGGCCATAGGTGGCAATCGTGGTTTCATTGGTAAAGGAACTACCGATACCCAGTAAGAGACCCGCTACCGGAAGAATGGCAATAGGAAGCATGAAGGAACGTCCCACCCGCTGCAATACGCCAAAAATCTTGTCTTTCATTTGTTTTTTCTCTCCTTGAAATATTATCCTATTTTTGACGTTTATGGAGGTGCGGCAAAAATCCGATTCTCCGGATAACCGGATTTTAGGCACAAAAAAAAGACAGTAACCCTACATAAACATACAAAAATATTGCAGTATCTATGCCAAGTTAATGCCTGCCGAACAGTTACACACTCAATGCACATCTATTCTACACCGGAAAGCGCTCAAAAGTCAAGAGGATTTTTCTCTATTCTCTTTACATTTTTCTCTTCGTTTGATACCATATTTTCAATAATATTGCTTATAGGGGAGATTCGATATGTTTCGGGTGAGCAGAGTTCTGAATAATAACGGCGTCATCGCCATTGATATGAACGACAATCAAGAATATGTATTGCTGGGAAAAGGACTGGGCTTCGGGAAGAAGGTATCCGAACGATTTGAAAAGCCGGAAGGGACGTCCATGTACCGGCTGGCGGAGGATACGGAGCGTGGCTCCGCGAAAGTCCTGGCTCAGAATGTGGACCCTCAGTTTATCGAGATAGCCGACGCGGTCATGCAGGAAGCAGAGAGCCGCTTTGGAACTGTGGATCGCCGGGTCATGCTTCCCCTGGCCGATCATCTCTCCTTCGCTTCTTCCCGAATCCGAAACGGTGAGCAGATCAGCAATCCTCTGACCGATGACATCCGCACGCTCTTTCATGCCGAATTTAAAACAGCACAAATTATCAAGCAGCTGTTTCATGAGCGTCTGGGTCTTACCATTGACGACCACGAAGTAGGCTATGTAGCCCTGCACGTCCACTCTGCCATCGAAGATGAAAAAATTTCCATGGCTATGCAGACCGCCCGGGCTGTCCGGGAATGCATCGATATGATGGAACAGGAAACAGGAGAGCACATTGACGTACTCTCCCTGTCCTACAATCGCCTGATGAATCATATCAAATACATGGTCGCCCGAGCCGTCACCGGCGAAGACTTGAAGTTGAATATGAATGACTATATCGCCACCAAATTTCCAAAATCCTACGCTCTCGCCGCCTCTGTCTGCGATCGTCTGGGCATTTCCACAGGTCTTACCTTTGATGAAATGGAGATTGGTTATCTGGCTATGCACATCGAACGGGTTTACAGTACCTGCTCACCATTTACATAAAGGTGATACCCATTTGCGGTAATATTGTCGGTGCTGCCGGTAAAGCTGGTGACATAGCTGTCCCCGGTCAGGGTCCAGGTAGAGTCCTCACTCAAGGTCACATCTACGGTACCCTCTGCGCCGTCCGGATTGATGGAGCCGGTGAAGCTGCTGCCGTCTGCCAGGCTCAGCTTGAGACTCGAGATCTCATCCACCAGGATCTGTCCCTCTATCTCCTGGTTTTCTGCATTCAGAACCACATCTCCGCCATTGGAGCCTTCGGTTCCCCATCCTCTGCTGGAAGAATTTCCCTCCACTCGCAGGAATGTCTCATTTGCTAGCTTGAAGGCCACGTCCTTCAGTGAGATCGTGCAGTCTGTGTTCGTGATATAGAACATATCGCCGCTTTTTGCTGTGATGCTGCCGCCCTCTGCGGTAAAGCTGGCCTCGCCGACTTCTGCATCACCTGACATGCTCTGGTAAATCATGATATTGTGGATGTTTTCACTGTCATCCTGGTAAGTGCCGGTCATATTGCCGGTGATGACGCAATCCGTCAGGGAGACGGAATTCTTGCCTTCCACCACTACTGCCTCACTGTTGTTGGCGGTCAGGGTGGCATCGGCTACGCTGACGTCCGCGGTGCTGTAGACAGCCGGGCTGCCGGTTCCGTTGGTGACATAGGTGCCGCCCTTTACGTTCACTGTGCCGCCGCCTCGATCGCTTCGAATCGCTGCGGAGGAGTTGCCTTCTGTTTCCACATCCAGGTTCGAAGCATTGGTGGTTCCGCCGCCGGTGGTCTGAATGCCGCCGGAGCAGTCCCCGGTGGTACGGATGGTGGAATCGGAGATGTTGACCGTCGTTCCGGTTCCGTAGCTGAATACGCCGTTACCGTTCTTCACACTGGTATTGACCGTGGCATTTTTAATCGTAACGGTGGCTCCGTTCTGAGCCAGCAGGCCTGCATTCATGCCGTAGAAGTCGCCATTGTCAGTACTGGAGGAGGAACCCTCTGTCTTATTTACTGTAATATTCGTAAGCTCTGCAGTGGCTCCGTCCACCCGAAGGGCGTTCTCGTCGCCACCGGTGGAACTATAGGTTTCACCGTCTGCGCTGCTGTCAGAATCGATGGTCGTGGCTGCCGTTCCGTTGGAAGTCTCACCGCTCTCTCCGGGTGCGCCGCCCGGACCCCCTGCATTCTTTACGACTACGGTCAGCGCGTTATTATCCGAATCCAGTGTCAGCTCCAGGATGCTGCCTTCTTTGATATCGTCTGCAGTTCCGTCGGTGGTCTCGCTGCCCTGTTCTACCGTGATCTGGGTGTCATCTGTCAAGGTAAATGTAACGGACTCACCGGAGGCTGTAAACATGGAAGGCGCCTGTCCCTGACCCTCCGGAGCGCCGCCCGGTGCGCTGCCGCCTCCGTTATCGGAAGATGCTTCTCCGTTTTGTGCTTCTCCCTCCGGCTTCTCCGGGGCTTCCCCGTCTGGTTTCTCACCACTCGGTGCTTCTCCATTCGGCTTCTCCGGCGCCTCTCCCTGCTGCTTCTGGCTCTCCGAATTTTCGCTGTCAGAATTCTGACTGTCTGTATTTTCACTATCCGATTTTTCATCGCCAGTACCCTGTCCGTCCTTCGGAGCCTCTCCATCGCCCGGCGCCTGCATCTCGGCCATCTCCCCTAGATCCGCCGTCACTGTATTGCCGTCTATCGTTGTCACCTGTGCGGTTACGCTCTCGCTCTCTTCTGCCTCGGATGTCTGGGTTGTATCCGTCGTTGTCTTCCCGCAGCCCGTCATTCCCGCTGTTGCCAGCGCCACTGCGCATCCCATTGCCAATAATTTCGAATACTTCATATCTTTTCCCTCCTACTATACGCATTTGCAAAACCGGTTGCCCTGCTTATTTGTTTTTTGTTGATGCACTTATCTTATACGTAATTTGTGTTCAGAATATGGGAAATTTATGAAAAAAAAGTGAATTAAAAAAGCAGGACAGGGGAAGTTCTATTCCCATGTCCTGCTTCGCGGCGCTGCACCGGCAAGCGCTCCGCTCCTTACCACTCTTATTTTCCGGCGATAACCTCTACCTCGCACAGAACTCCCTTGGGCAGATCCTTCACTGCTACGCAGGATCTGGCCGGAGCCTCCTCTTTGAAGTAACGGCTGTATACCTCATTGAACTTCGCGAAGTCTGCGATATCTGCCAGGAAGCAGGTGGTCTTGATGACGTCGCTGTAGTCGAGTCCTGCCTCTTTTAAGATAGCTCCTACATTCTTCAGGGACTGGTCTGCCTGACCCTCGATGTTGTCAGACTCTACTTCGCCGGTAGCCGGATTTACCGGAATCTGGCCGGACGCATATACCATACCGTTGTATTCAATGGCCTGAGAATAAGGGCCGATAGCTGCGGGTGCATTTGTTGTAGCGATCACTTTTTTCATTGTACTACCTCCGTTTGTTCTTAGGGCAAAATACCCCATGCCCTTTACTATATAGCGTTGTTTTTCGATTGTCAATTCGTAACTGTGAAGGTAATGAACAGTTACAAAAGCAGCACGATTTTTGCAAGTAATTACTGCACCTGCAGACTCGTATAACCCATCAAATCCAGATCCACCGCGCAGGCAGCCTCCCGGCCCTCCCGGATGGCCCAAACGACCAGAGACTGGCCTCTGTGCATATCTCCGGCGGTAAATACGCGATCTACATTCGTCTTGTACTGACCCGGAGCCGTGTTTACATTCGTTCTGGCATTGACCTCCACACCGAAGGCCTTGGTTACATACTCCTGGCTTCCCAGGAAGCCTGCGGCAATCAGCACTACGTCCACATCCAGGGTGAACTCACTGCCCTCAATGGGTACCATCATCATGCGGCCGGTCTTTTCGTCCTTCTTGCTCTCCAGCTTACAACAAACGGCCTTCTTCAGATTGCCTGCCTTATCGCCGATGAACTCCTTGACCGTCGTCGTATAGATACGCGGGTCGGAGCCAAACAGGGCGATGGCCTCCTCCTGACCGTAATCGGTCTTGCAGACCTTCGGCCATTCGGGCCAGGGGTTGTTCGGCGTCCGGGTATCCGGCGCCTTCGGCATCATTTCCAGTTGGACAACGGACTTTGCACCCAGACGGATGGAGGTTCCCACGCAGTCATTTCCGGTATCACCGCCGCCGATGACCATGACATTCTTTCCCTTGGTGGAAATGAATTTCTTGTCAGCGAAATTAGAATCCAGAAGACTCTTTGTCGTAGCCCTAAGGAAGTCTACCGCGAAATAGATTCCCTTCAGCTCTCGTCCCGGCACCTTGATATCCCGGGGATTGGATGCTCCGCAGGCCAAAATGACGCGATCATAATCTTTCAGGATCTCCTCTGCCTTCTTATCCTTGCCTACATCGGTATTGACGACAAATTCTATGCCCTCGGCCTTCATCATATCGATTTTCCGGTCAATGATATGCTTTTCCAGCTTCATATTCGGAATACCGTAGCGCAACAGGCCGCCGACCCGATCAAATCGCTCAAAGACCGTCACAGAATGGCCTCTGTGATTCAGCTGATCCGCTGCTGCGAGACCTGAGGGGCCGCTTCCGATAATCGCAACCTTCTTGCCGGTACGGTTCTTCGGCGGTGTCGGTACCGCATAGCCTTCCTTATAGGCATTCTCAATGATGGCCAGCTCATTGCTCTTGGTCGAGACCGCCTCGCCGTTCAGGTTGCAGGTACAGGCCTTCTCGCAGAGTGCCGGGCATACACGGCCCGTAAACTCCGGAAAGCTGCTGGTACGCTTCAGCCGCTTATAGGCCTGCTCCCAGTTGCCCATATAGAGCAAATCGTTCCACTCCGGGATCAGGTTGTGCAGCGGGCAGCCCGATGCCATTCCGGCAATCATCATGCCTGCCTGACAGAAGGGAACGCCGCATGCCATGCAGCGTGCTCCCTGTTTTTCCTGCTCCTCTTTCGAAAGAGGGGTATGGAATTCATTAAAATGCTTGATTCTTTCTTTTGGAGACTGGGCTTTCGGATTTACCCGGTCATACTCCATAAATCCTGTCGGTTTTCCCATGATTCTCCCCTCCTTTATCTCTTCTGGTTTGCGTAGAATGCTTCAATCTGTGCCTGCTCGCTGCTTAAGCCCTTTTCCTCCATCTGGACGATGGTCATCAGCATTCTCTGATAATCTCTCGGAATGATCTTCTTGAACTTCGGCAGATACTCTCCAAAGTTCGCAAGGATTTCCTTGCCCTTTTCCGAATTCGTATAAGATACATGATCCTCGATCATAGCCTTGAGCTCCAGCACATCGTATTTATCGGTTACCTCCTGAATCAGAACCATATCCTTATTCAGCTTTGTATACAGATCGCGGTCCTCATCCAGCACATAAGCGATACCGCCGCTCATACCTGCGGCAAAGTTCTTGCCGGTCTTGCCGATGACAGCCACCCGACCGCCGGTCATATATTCACAGCCATGGTCACCGACGCCCTCAACGACAGCGACAGCACCGGAATTGCGGACGCAGAAGCGCTCGCCGGCTACACCGTTGATGTAGGCTTTTCCGCTGGTGGCGCCATACAGGGCTACATTGCCGATAATGATATTCTCATCCTGCTTGTAATGTACACCTCTGGGCGGATATACTACCAGCTTGCCGCCGGACAGACCTTTGCCGAAGTAGTCATTGCTGTCTCCCTCCAGCTCCAGGGTCAGTCCCTTCGGAATGAAGGCACCGAAGCTCTGTCCGCCTGCACCCTTACATTTTACGGTAAAGGTATCCTCTGCCAGACCCTCTGGATAACGCTTGGTAATCTCGGAGCCGAACATCGTACCGAAGGCACGGTCCGTATTCTTGACATCCACCTCGATGCTGCGCTTGGAACCATTTTCCAGGGCGGGAAGCAGCTGCTTGAACAGTACCTTCTGATCGAGGGTTTTCTCGAGCTCGAAGTTGTAAACCTGCTTCGGATCGAAGATCACCTTCTGTCCCTTTCCTGCATACGGATTGTTCAGGATATTGCTCAAGTCGATCTCTGCCTGACGACCCGTCAGTCCCTCTCTTACCTTCAGAAGATCGGAACGGCCTACCAGCTCGTCTACGGTGCGCACACCCAGACGTGCCATATATTCCCGCAGATCCTGGGCAATGAAGCGCATAAAGTTGATCACGTATTCCGGCTTGCCGCGGAACCGCTTTCTCAGCTCCGGATTCTGGGTCGCTACACCTACCGGACAGGTATCCAGGTTGCAGACACGCATCATGACGCAGCCCATGGTTACCAGGGGAGCGGTAGCGAAACCGAATTCCTCGGCTCCCAGCATCGCTGCGATGGCCACATCCTCACCGGTCATCAGCTTGCCGTCGGTCTCGATACGGACACGGCTGCGCAGCCCATTCATAATCAGGGTCTGATGCGTTTCCGCCAATCCCAGCTCCCAGGGCAGTCCCGCATTGTGAATCGAGCTTCTCGGCGCCGCTCCGGTACCTCCGTCATATCCGGAAATCAGGATAACCTGCGCTCCGGCCTTCGCTACACCGGCTGCGACCGTTCCTACCCCGGCCTCAGAAACCAGCTTGACGGAAATCCGTGCATCCCGGTTGGAATTCTTCAAATCATAGATCAGCTGTGCCAGATCCTCGATGGAATAGATATCGTGATGAGGCGGCGGAGAAATCAGGCTGACACCCGGTGTCGAGTGACGAGTCTTTGCAATCCACGGATAAACCTTGCCGCCCGGCAGATGACCGCCCTCACCGGGCTTTGCGCCCTGCGCCATCTTGATCTGCAGCTCCTTTGCGCTGACCAGATAACGGGAGGTGACACCGAAACGACCGGAAGCCACCTGTTTGATAGCGGAACATTTGTTCAGTCCATCCGGTCCGATTTCAAGACGCTCCAGGCTTTCACCACCCTCACCGGAATTGGATTTTCCGTGCAGGGTATTCATGGCGACAGCCAGGCATTCATGGGCCTCCTGGGAAATGGATCCATAGGACATCGCACCGGTCTTAAACCGCGTCACGATGGAATCGACGCTCTCTACCTCCTCGATGGGAACACCCTTCTTCGGATAATTGAAGTCCATCAGTCTTCTTAAGTATCCGCGGTTCTCTTCTCCGTTGATATGCTCGGTATATTCCTTGAAGAGCTGATAATCTCCGCGCTTTGTAGCCTCCTGTAAAAGGTGGATCGTCTGGGGATTGTAGAGATGCTTCTCCCCGCCGCTGCGGCTCTTATGGCGTCCCACGCTTTCCAATGTCAGATCCACATTCAGTCCCAGCGGATCAAAGGCTGCTGAATGAAGCTCATCTGCCTGCTTTGCAATATCCTCCAGGGTGATGCCGCCTACCCGGCTGACCGTATCGGTAAAGTATTCGTCTACCACATCCTTGTCGATACCGATGGCCTCGAAGATCTTCGAACCCTGGTAGGACTGGATGGTCGAAATACCCATCTTGGATGCGATCTTGACAATACCGTGCAAAACGGCACTGTTGTAATCATCCACAGCTGCATGATAATCCTTGTTCAGCAGACGGCATGCCACCAGCTCCCGGATGGTCTCCTGCGCCAGATACGGGTTGATCGCACAGGCACCGTAGCCTAACAGGGCTGCAAAATGATGCACCTCTCTGGGCTCACCGCTCTCCAGAATCAAGGCCACGCCGGTACGCTTCTTCGTCATGACCAGATGCTGGTTCAAGCCGGATACCGCCAGAAGAGACGGAATCGCTACGTGGTTTTCATCCACACCCCGGTCAGAGATGATCAGGATATTTGCTCCGTCACGGTATGCCCGATCAGCCTCCACATAGAGGCGCTCCATGGCCTTTCGAAGGCTCGTATTCTTATAATAGGTAATCGGAAGCACCTCTACCTTAAAGCCTTCCACCTTCATGCTCTTGATTTTCAGGATATCCGTATTCGTCAGAATCGGATTGTTGATGCGAAGCAGACGGCAGTTCTGCGGTGTCTCCTCCAGCACATTTCCTTCCTTGCCCACATAAACCGTAGTGGAGGTAACGATCTCCTCGCGGATCGCATCGATGGGCGGATTCGTAACCTGCGCGAAGCGCTGCTTGAAATAATTAAACAGCGGCGGATGCTTCTCGGACAGGGCGGCCAGCGGCGTATCGATACCCATGGCTCCGATTCCCTCCGCTCCGTTCTGCGCCATCTGCAGGATGGAGGTGCGATATTCCTCAAAGTTGTAACCAAAGGACTTCTGCAGTCTCCGGCGCTCATCATCCGAAAACTCCGGTACTCTCTCGTTCGGGATCTTCAGATCCTTCAGCCATACCAGGTTGCTGTCCAGCCATTCACCGTAGGGCTGTGCGGAAGCATATTTTTCCTTCAGATGCTCGTCGTCGATGACCTCACCCTTGACGGTATCTACCAGAAGCATCTTACCCGGATGCAGTCTCTCCTTGACGACGATCTTCGTCGGATCGATATCCAGAACACCGACCTCCGAGGAAAGAATCAGATTGTCATCCGTCGTAATATAGTAACGGGAGGGTCTCAAGCCGTTTCGGTCGAGGACAGCGCCCATCACATCACCATCGCTGAAGAGGATCGAAGCCGGGCCGTCCCAGGGCTCCATCATGGTCGCATAATACTGATAGAAGTCACGCTTCTTCTGAGACATGGCCTTGTTGTTGTCCCAGGGCTCCGGAATCGTAATCATGACAGCCAGTGGAAGATCCATACCGCTCATAACCAGGAATTCCAGAGTATTATCCAGCATTGCTGAGTCGGAGCCGGAAGCATTGACCACCGGAAGAACCTTGTTCAGGTCTTTCTTTAAGTGGCTGGACTCCATGGTCTCCTCCCGAGCCAGCATCTTGTCCGCGTTTCCCTGAATGGTATTGATCTCACCGTTGTGTACGATAAAGCGGTTCGGATGCGCACGCTCCCAGCTCGGGTTCGTATTCGTACTGAAACGGGAATGCACGATGGCGATCGCAGACTCAAACCTCAGATCCTGCAAATCCTGGAAGAAGGAACGAAGCTGATGTACCAGGAACATACCCTTGTATACAATCGTTCTGCTGGAAAGGGATACGACATAGGTATCGTCATTGGACTGCTCGAAGGTTCTTCTTGCCACATAGAGCTTCCGATCAAAATCCAGCCCCTTCTCGACATTTGCCGGACGCTTTACGAAGCCCTGCATGATACACGGCATCTTCTCCAGCGCCTTGGTTCCGAGTACGGTTGGCACGGTCGGCACCTCTCTCCAACCTAAGAACTCCATGCCCTCTTTTTCTACAATGATCTCGAACATCTTGCGGGCCTGGTTGCGCTTCAGCTCATCCTGCGGGAAGAAAAACATACCGATACCGTAATCTCTTTCTTCACCCAAAAAAACGCCGAGCGGTTTGACAGCTTCCGAGAAGAACTTATGCGATATCTGCAGTAAGATTCCTACTCCGTCTCCTGTCTTACCCTCGGCGTCTTTGCCGGCCCTGTGTTCCAGGTTTTCTACAATTTTTAATGCGTTCGCCACGGTCTCGTGACTTTTTACTCCTTTGATGTTGACCACAGCTCCGATACCACAGTTGTCGTGCTCAAAGCGTGGGTCATACAATCCTTTGGTCCGTTGGCTCATAGGTATTCCTCCAGATTTTTGTGTGCCTGTTATTTGAACTTTCTTGTACTATACATCGTTTTGTTTGGGATGTAAAGAAAGAATTTTATTGATATTGTCTGATTATTTGTAAATTCATGTATTTTTGCTTTATTGTACCTATATTGTCTCTGTTTTGTTTTGTATGAAGTATTTCAGAAACAATTTCTTTCCGAATGCAGCCTAAAAAGTAATCTCGCAACAATTCGGATCAATTACCAAACCTCTATGGAAATGCTGATTAAATCAGCATTTCCATAACACCTCCGGTGGATCGCACGGATTTGCAGGGGAATTTGCTGCTGCGCAGCGCAAATCCGGCGAGGGAAACGCTTTAATCAGCGTTTCCCTATAAAAATGGTCAGGGCATTGATTGCACCATGAACCCCTATTGCCAAAAGGAGGCTGTCATAGGTCTCGTAGAGTAGGTTCAGATAGAAGCCGATCACACAGGCATAGAGCCCCTGTACCACATTTCCATGGAGAATACCAAAAAGAATCGATGCGCAGATCATGGCGGCACAGCGATTCTCCAGGGCTCTTTTCAGGCTGCGGTAGAGGATTCCTCGTACCAGCAGCTCTTCTAAGATCGGCGCCGTCACGACACTGGCCGCAAGTTTTGCCGCAAGGCTTGCGCCATAGATCCCTTCTGTCGCAGACTTATAACCCGAAAAAAGCTCCGGCAGAGGCGTCAAGCCCAATAGAAAATTGCAGCCCCGACTGAGGAAAAGACCGGTCAGGAGCGCCGATAAGACCCTGCCTGCGGAAAGCTTCCTTTTCGGCGGCATACTTTTTTCCTCCGGCGTCAGCAACTCCCGGATTTGATTTCGGCGATAAATTTTGTAAAATATTGGAATTTCTATAGTGTTGACCAGCGCAAGCTTCCAGACCTCCTGCGCCCGGTTCGAAAATAAGGAAGGGAAGTAAAGCTCTAAGCCTGTCTCCAATGCCATATTCAGCAGGGCATAGAGAAGGAAGGGTATCGCCAGCTCCCATAGGGTTTCTCCGATCTTATTGTTCTGCTCCATGTTCCTTTACATATGCTCCTGCGTTGGTTCCGGCATCCTCTCCGATGAGATTCAAAGCCTTCTGCGTAAAATGAATGCCGCCCTCGTCCTTCATATCACTTCCGGTAAGCTCTGTCGGCAGGGTGGAAACCAGAATGATATCGTCATTTTTCTCACAAGCCTCGAGCTGTGCCTCCATGATTTCCTGATGCTTCTGTGGATCCGTCAAATCAGGCCCCAGCTCAATCAAAAAGCAGTCTTTCACACCCTCTTCTTCCATATCGTCTACCAGCTGCCGAAGCATCGTCTGATACTCCTCCCCTGTCGTTTTCAGATTCGCATCGGCTTCGCCCTGAAACCAGACCATATAGATATGCCGCGGCCGGATTTTTTCTTTTTTCAGGCACTCCTTCGCCGCATTCAGCCGCTCCTTTGCCTCTTCGACACGGCCGCTGTTCAGCCAGCCGTTTAATGAGGAGCTTCCCCGCGAAGCCGAAATAGCCACCACCGGTGTGCCGGTCTTCTCATAATAGGCATTGACAAAGGCGGTCACCAGGCTTCCCTTTCGCTCCAGTATCTCCGTATCATCCAGGGCTCCTCTGTTCTCATTTTCACCAAAGGGTTCACTCAGCACATGCAGGGTATCCGGATCCGTCACCGCCCGGTATTCATAACCGGCGCCCTCCGTCAAGGCCGGCGCCTCCGAGGCATCTCCGCCCGCGCCGCTCATATTGCTCTGTCCCATAAAGAGGATCACGTCCATTCCTCTCCAGACCTTCTGCTGGTAGAGATTGATTCCTACCAGAAAAAGACAGCAGAGAATGCTCAAGGTAAAAATGATTTTTTTATTGTTCGGTACTCGATTCATCCTTTTCTCCGTTTCTTGCAACTTCACCGGCAGGGCTTTCACCCTGCTTTTTGTTTCAGTATAAGCCCCCGGGAACCCCCTGTCAAATCTCCCCTTGACATTTATCCTGCTCTGGCCTATAGTGGAATTAATCACATAGCGACAGCTAGGGGAGCCAAAGGCTGAGAAAACATATTCATGTTGACCCTCATTACTTGAACCGGTTAGTACCGGCGTAAGGAAGCATCTTTAGTATCCCCTCCTGTGAAATTTTTCTATTTTAGGAGGTTTTTTTATGTCACTTTTTGCAACAAAGCTCGCGGATGAATACGGCGGCTTCACCTACAATCTCACCGGCCTCGGCTACGGTGCTCTGGTCGCCTTCATGTTGCTCCTTCTGATTCTGGCCTGTTTTCTCACAGGCGACAAAAAGAAGCTCAGTACAAAACACCTGGTCTTCTGCGCCGCAGCGATGGCTCTCGCCATGGTCGCATCCTTTTTAAAGCTCTTCAAAGCTCCTATGGGCGGCTCTGTCACTCTCTTTTCGATGCTCTTTATCTGCTGCATCGGCTACTGGTACGGCCTTCGGACCGGTATCATGACCGGTATAGCCTACGGCCTTCTGCAGCTGATCTCGGATCCCTATATCATCAGCCTGCCCCAGATGATCACCGACTATCTTCTGGCCTTCGGAGCCCTCGGTCTCTCCGGCCTTTTCTGTGATAAAAAGCAGGGTCTGATGAAGGGCTACCTTGCAGGCGTCCTCGGCCGCTACTTCTTCGCCTTTCTCTCCGGCCTTATCTTCTTCGGCTCCTATGCTGAAGGCACCGGCATGAGTGCTCCTGTTTATTCCTTAGCTTACAATGGCTCTTATCTGGCCTGTGAGGCGATTCTCACTCTCGTCATCCTGGCAATTCCCTCCGTCAACAAAGCCTTCGCCTATATCAAGCAGATGGCTGTGTCGGAGTAACATCCTTTTAGAAGAGATTTCGATGGAATTTCCTATTACACGAAAAAGGGAGCTTACGCTCCCTTTTTTGATCTAATAATTTTTATTTGGTAGCTGTAGTGACAAGTCCGTTCGCTGCGTCCTCTACATAATAATTCTCTGCATCTCCGAAGAGTATATAATCTCTTCCGGGAGCCAGCTGCTCAGCATCCTCCGGAAGTCCGTCCCACTCCAGTGCATCTGCGTTGGATTCCTGGGATACGATATTGGATGCATCGATGGTCACGGTCTCCCCGTCATAGGTATCGAACTCGTAGGTCTGATATTCTGCGGAACCGGTCTTGGTATTCAGCGTAAAGGTACCCAGCACGGTTTCAAAGGCAGCGCTGATCTTCATGGCATTCTCTTCATCCGTCTCGACGGTGCTGTAGCTGTCTACCAGAATGACATCTGTATCTACCGGAATAGCTGTGCATGCAACAGAGATCTGCAAGCCGCTTTCCTCGGAAGCATCAAAGGTTTTCACAAAGCCGTAGCCCTCTGCTCCTTCTGCTCCGAAGTAGGTCTCGTTGATTTCTGCATCCGTTGCACCGTAGGACTCCTGCATCTCCTTCAGAACCGTCTCATAATCCGTATCCGTCTTCTTGCTGATGGTTACATAGTTCGTGCCGGCCGGAGTAAATTCCTCGGAATAGTAAGAGAAGGTAACGGAACCGTCATCCGCTGCATTGGCTGTAATGACGCTGGAATCATACTCCAGAGACCATCCCTCTCCGTCATAGCCTTCGAGAGTGGAGCCCTCGGAAGCAGTTGTATCCTCCGTCGTCTCCTCCGCTTCTGTCGTCTGCTCTGTATCCGTCGTCGTCTCTGTAGTCGTCTCCTTCTGGCCGCAGCCTGCAAGCATAGAAACGGTCATTGCAAATACCAGCCCTGCAATCATTTTATTCTTCATTTTCATTTCCTCCAATTTTATTTTTACATTCTCTCCGGTGCCTCAAAGCCCAGCAATTCGATGCAGGACTCCAGCACACGCTTTGTCAGTTTCAATAAAGCTACCAGCCCGGCGCGCTTCCTTTCATCCTCCTCTCCCAGAATCTTTGTTTCATGATAAAATTTATTAAACGCGTTGGCCAGCTCGTAAATATAAGCACAGACCTTATGGGGCGCCAGCTCCTCAAAGGCATTCTCCGGGACACCGTTGAAACGAGCCAGCACCAGCTCCAGTGCCTTCTGGCTGTCATTTTCTGCGGCCGGGATCTCAGCCTTTGTGCAATCACCGCCCTGAGCCTGGTACTTGTTCAGGATGGACTTGATACGAACAATCGTATATAGAATATAAGGACCGGTATTTCCCTCAAAGGAGGTAAAGCGGTCGACATCGAAGACATAGTCCTTTGATGCCTGGTTCGAGAGATCTCCGTATTTGATCGCGGACAGGCCAATCTTTCTTGCCGTATCGCGCGCCTCTTCCTCTGAAATCTCTGTATTTTCCGCAATCTTCTGATACATCTTCTCATTGATATCGGCAATCAGATACTCCAGACGCATGACACCGCCCTCGCGGGTCTTGAAGGGCTTTCCATCCTTGCCGTTCATGGTTCCGAAGCCTAAGAACTCCAGCTCCGTCTCCGGCTTTACCAGACCGGTCTTCTTCGCGCAGCGAAATACCTGAATAAAATGCATCTCCTGACGCTTGTCTACCACATAGATCACCGCATCCGGATCAAAGAGCTTCCGGCGCTCCACCAGCGTCGCCAGGTCCGTCGTGGTATACAGGGATGCTCCGTCTGATTTCAGAATCATGCAGGGCGGAACCTCTTTGGTATCGGTATCCTCCTTGACATCGACGACAAGCGCACCCTCGCTCTCATAAGCGAAGCCCTCGTTCTTCAGCTTCTCTACCATATCCGGGATATAGGGCTGAGCGTCGGACTCGCCCTTCCACAGATCGAATTCCACATTCAGGTTTGCGTAGTTGCGCTTTAAGTCGGTCACCGACACATTTAAAATATGCTGCAGGATCGCCTGATAACCTCTGTGGCCATGCTGCACCAGGTAGGTGGCATGCATCGCCTGCTCCTTATACGCCTCGTCCACCTTCGAGCGGGCGCTGGCTGCCGGGTAGATCTCCTCCAGCTCGGAAATCGTAAAGGGAGCCTCCGTCGGGTACTCACCGGTATAGCTCTCGTCAAAATAGATAAGCTCCGGCTTTCTCTCCTTCAATTCAGTGATAATCAATCCCATCTGCAGACCCCAATCTCCCAGATGGATGTCACCGATCACCTTGTGACCCACGAAGCGACCCAGGCGCTTGACGCTCTCCCCGATGATGGCCGAGCGCAGATGACCGACATGCAACGGCTTCGCCACATTCGGTCCACCGTAATCGATCACAATCGTCTTCGGCTCGGCGGCCTTTTCACAGCCAAGATCTTCATCCTCCGCCATAGACTGCAGGTATTTCTGCACATAGGCAGGCGCCAGCTTCAGATTTAAAAAGCCGGGTTTCACTGCCTGTACCTCCGAAAACAGCGGCTGCTCCTTTAAACTCTCTGCCACCTTCTCGGCAATCTGAATCGGCGCACAGTGATACGTTTTGGCGCCTGCCATCGCTCCGTTGCACTGATATTCACACAGATCCGGACGATTGGAAAGCGTTACCTTTCCGTATTCCGCCTCATAGCCGCAGTCTACAAAGGCTTTCGCAACTGCAGCGCTGATCTGATCCAGTAATTTTTCCATATTCCTATTCTCCTAGTTCCCCTTCTTTACTTTCTCATGTCCACCCATTATAATGGGGTGAGGTATCAAAATCAAGAAGTAATCGTTATATAAGTTCCATTATAAAAAAAATATAGGGAAAGATCAAATCTTTTCTGCAAGGAGGATTTTATGAAACTGATTTCCTGGAATGTCAACGGTCTCAGGGCCTGTGTCGGGAAAAATTTTATCGAAGATTTCAAGAAGCTGGATGCGGATATTTTCTGTCTTCAGGAGACGAAGCTGCAGGAGGGTCAGATCTCTCTCGAGTTGCCCGGTTATCATCAATACTGGAATTATGCCGAGAAAAAGGGCTACAGCGGAACAGCTGTCTTTACAAAGGAGGAGCCTCTCTCCGTCTCCTACGGCATCGGCATCGAGGAGCATGACCACGAAGGCCGCGTCATCACCCTGGAATTTCCCGCATTTTACCTCATTACGGTCTATACTCCCAACTCCCAGGACGGTCTCAAACGTCTGGAATACCGTATGCAATGGGAGGATGCTTTTCTGTCCTATGTCAAGGAACTGGACGAGAAAAAGCCCGTCATCTTCTGCGGTGACCTGAATGTCGCCCATCAGGAGATCGACCTGAAAAATCCGAAGACCAATCGAAGGAATCCAGGCTTTACCGATGAGGAGCGAGGCAAAATGACAGCTGTCCTAAACTCCGGCTTTCTCGATTCCTTCCGCTTCTTCTACCCGGATCTCGAAAATATTTATTCCTGGTGGTCCTATCGCTTCCATGCCCGTGATAAGAATGTCGGCTGGCGTATCGATTACTTTGTCGTATCCGAAAAGCTGAAGGATCGAATGGCGGATGCTTCGATTCATACGGAAATCTTCGGTTCCGATCACTGCCCGGTGGAGCTGGATCTGAAGTGAAATAAAGCAAAAAAGAGCTCTGAGAAACTCTCAGAGCTCTTTTTTTAAGCTGGAAATGAGACTCGAACTCACGACCCCTTCATTACGAGTGAAGTGCTCTACCGACTGAGCTATTCCAGCTTGCTGTGTCAGCAACAAATGATATTATACAGGAATATTTTCTATTTGTAAAGAGTTATTTCGAATCTTTTTGGATATCCCGTTTATATATTTTTTAGAAAATCCCAATTTTTTATTAAGAGTGCGGACACATCTTAGACACATCCCTTCGGTATGATAACACCATCAAATGAAGCAAAGCAAAAATATGCGAATGCTACTCATAGAGATGGGGCTGCCGGTGCTGCTTCGGTGCCGACCGGTCCCGACAAAAAACAATGGGTCACCCCCTTTATCATAGATAAGTGTTACTCTCCTTCTTCAATAGTATAAAGAGAAAAGCTCCTGCCGGAGAATCCTCCGGCAGGAGCTTTTCCTATCTTTGCAATCTCCCGTTTTATCCTAGAAGATCACCTTTCCATCCTCAAAGGCCCGGATACTGGCCTGTGCATAGACCGGGATCCCCTGACTTTCCAGCTTCTCATGTCCGGGCTGAAATGCCTTCTCGATCAGGACACCGAGGCCTGCCACTGTCGCATGGGCTTTCCGAATCAGGCGAACCGCTCCTGTCGCCGCCTCCCCGTTCGCCAGAAAATCATCGACGATCAGGATATGATCCGCATCCGAGATATAATTTTTTGCCAGCGTCAGGCGATAAGAGGTCTCCTTTGCATAGGCGACGACCTCTGTCTGCCATACTTCTGTCTTCAGCGCATCCTCTCTCTGCTCCTTCTTCAGGATCACCAGCGGAACGCCCAGCTCCTTTGCCGTAAACAAAGCCGGTGCAATCCCCGAGGATTCGATGGTAAATACTTTCGTGATTCCCTGTCCGCGAAAATGCTCCGCCATGTCCTTTCCGATTTCTTCCATCAGCGGTACGTCGACCTGATGATTCAGAAAGCCGTCAACCTTCAGAATATCTCTGTCTAAAACGACGCCTTCCTTTGCAATCTTTTCTTCCAATGCTTTCATTTTCTGTCTTCCTTTCTCGGTCCGTTCTAAGGAAACGCTGATTCCATCAGCATTTTCCTAAGCTCCTACGATTTTCGGGAGGGCACTCTTGACCTCCTCGCGC
This sequence comes from Alistipes onderdonkii, assembly GCA_963621925.1. Lineage (GTDB taxonomy): Bacteria > Bacillota > Clostridia > Lachnospirales > Lachnospiraceae > Laedolimicola. Next base: position 24,285 of record CAVFGF010000011.1, read on the forward strand.
AGGATAATATCCGCTTTTGCATCCGTAAAATGCTCCGCTGCATTGATCAGGATCAAGTTCTCGCCCTTGAAATACTGTATATATCCGTCACAAAGACCGGAGCCGATGGAGGTACCGAGAAGCAGCAAAACCTCTGCCTTCGCAATTTCCTCTGCGGCTGCCGTCATAACGCGGTTATCCACCTGCTCTCCGAAGAGCAGAAGCTTCGGCCTAATCACCGTCATGCAGTCCTCACAAAGCGGAACCCGCTTCGAATCCCGGATATACTCTACCGGGTACTTTTTTCCGCAATGGGGGCATTCGTTCTCATAAATCGTCCCGTGAAGATTCAGAACATGCTGACAACCCGCACGGCCCGGCAGATTGTGAACATTATTCGCAATCGAGCACTGGAGTTTTCCCTGCTGTTCCAGCTCTGCCAAAGCATAAAACCCGGCACTCGGCTCCAGGGTCGGCTTCAGCATCCATTCCCGATAATATTTAAAAAATGTCTCAGGACGGTTGACAAAGAAGACCGAGGTAAAAATCTCCTCCGGAGAATAGCCAAACTCCGTCTCCACCTGGTAAGCGATCTCCGGCGCCCGAAGACTCGGCATCCCGGATTCCTTCATCATATCCGTACCGCACATCGCCACCGTATACTTGCTTTTGTCCAGAATACTGCGGATCATTTTATAATCGTTCATAAAAAATCCTCCCGTTCGCTCCCTTTTATCCATTGTGCCACTTTTAGGCATTTTTGTCAATGCAAACGGGCTTTGTTTTTATTTTTTGGTGATAATTGCACAAATCGCAAATGGAAGATCACGACTTCCGCAGTCCCTTCGGATAATGATTTTTTAAGGTACCTCCGGTCATCTTTCCCCAGCCGATAGAAAAGCCATCGACCTGCACCAGGGTCCATCCGTTCTCTCCATCCGCCTCCAGACTCTCGCCGGACAGCCAGGCTGAGATTTCTTTGGAATCCGCCGCAAAAGAGCACACCCGCTTTACTTCCTCCCCTCCCAGATACAAGCCCATGGCATGGGAGGGTTCAAAGCGGTTCTTTTTGGCAGTTCCGAGATGGAGTCCCGGACGTAAGACCTTTAATCCGCTGAAATCTATCCTTTCCGGCAAAAGATAGAGCTGTTCTCCGAATAAGAGCGGCACACCTCTTAGCTCCTGTGTCAGCGCTTCCGTCCGAAAAGTCTCATAAAGCGCCAGGGCTTCCCGAAGCGTTCCTGCTTTTCCCTTATTCTTTTCTTCTGCCTTATTTTTCCCTGTTCGCCGCTCCGGTAACGGGGACTCTGAATTTCCTGATTTTTCCAATACTGCTGCGTAATGTCCCTCTCCGTCCAGCCTATGAGGCCAAAGACGAAAGGTATCTTTAAGAGAAGGAACGTCGAGCTCTGTCCATTCCGGTCTTCCCGGAGCAAACCCTTCGTAAGCCTTCACCTGCTTTACCGAAAATTCCGGATGAGAAAGCAAAAAACGTCCCACACTTTCTTCATCCTCCTCCGGCGAAAAGGTACAGGTAGAATAGACAAGGATCCCTCCCGGGCGCAGCATTTTCGCTGCCTCCCCAAGGATTTCCTGCTGTCTTTCTGCACAAAGCCTTACATTTTCCTCGCTCCAATGCGTCAGCGCCTGCTCCTCTTTTCGGAACATTCCCTCCCCGGAACAGGGGGCATCGACGACGATCCGATCAAAAAAGGCCGGAAAATGCTCCGCCAGCCTTGCTGGCGTCTCATTCGTGACAACCGCGTGGGAAATCCCCATTCGCTCCACATTGCCGGAGAGAATTTTTGCCCGGGCAGGATGGATCTCGTTTGAGAGTAAAAGGCCTTCTCCCTCCATCGCTGCCGCCAATTGCGTCGTCTTTCCGCCCGGAGCCGCACAAAGATCCAGTACTCGCTCCCCGGGTCTTGCATCCGCCAGCTCCGCCACAGCCATGGCGCTGGGCTCCTGGATATAATAGACACCGGCCTCATGCCAGGGATGTCTCCCCGGCCGATCCTCTGCGCTATAATAAAACCCATTTTTCGCCCAGGGCACCGGACGCAGAGAAAACGGCGCGAGGCGCGCAAACGCCTCCGCCGTGATTTTTGACGGGTTGACCCGCAGAGCCTGCTGCCGTTCCTTTTCATAGGAAGCCAGAAATTCCTCATATTCCGCTCCCAGAAGGGTCTTCATCTTTTTTTCAAATAATTCCGGCAGCTGCATCTTACTTTTCCTCACAGACCTGGAAGATATAGAACTTCAGGTAATAGGATTCGTCCGCTGCCCAGAGAATCGGATGATCCGGCGCCTGGGTGCGGTATTCCACCTGGCGAATCCTCTTATGAACGCTTTTCGCCGCCTGGGCAATGGTCTGGGTAAACAGTTCATAGCTCATAAAATGGGAACAGGAGCAGGTTGCCAGGAAACCGCCGTCTTTTACCAGCTTCAGCCCCCGCATATTGATTTCCCTGTAACCCTTTGTCGCATTTTTAACAGAGCTGCGGGACTTTGTAAAAGCGGGCGGATCCAGGATCACCACATCAAAGGTTTCGCCCTTTTTCTCCAGCTCCGGAAGCAAGTCAAAGACATCCGCACATTGGAAGCGTACCGTCTTTTCGAGCCCGTTGAGCAGGGCATTTTTTTCAGCCTGGCGAACGCCCAGCTCCGATGCATCAACGCCGAGAACCTCTCTTGCTCCGGCCAGACCGGCATTCAGGGCAAAGGAACCCGTATGCGTAAAGCAGTCCAGCACCCTTGCGTCTTTGCAAAGCTTCTGAATCGCCAGACGATTGTACTTCTGATCCAGGAAGAAGCCCGTCTTCTGCCCATCCTTTACATCCGCAAGGTAGCGCACGCCGTTTTCAACGATTTCTACATTTGTATCAAAGGGTTCTCCCAGGAAGCCTTTGATGCGCTCCAGTCCTTCTTTTTCCCGCTCCTTGGCATCGCTTCGCTCATAGACCCCCCGAATCACGATGCCGTCCTCCGCAAGAACTGCCTTCAGCTCCTCCAGGATCGTCTCCTTCATCCGATCAATTCCCAGCGCCAGAGCCTGCACCACCAGCACATCGGAAAATTTATCCACCACCATACCGGGAATCCAGTCTGCCTCGCCAAAGATTACACGACAGCTCGATGTATCGACGGTTTTCTTTCGATATTCCCAGGCAGCCTTCACACGCGCCCGAATAAATGCCTGATCGATCTCCTGCTCGGGATTTCGGGTCATCATTCGAATCCGGATCTTGGAATGCCGGTTGATAAAACCCTTTCCCAGGCCGTAGCCGTCAAAATCCCGGACGAGAACCAGATCTCCGTCCTCAAAATGTCCCATGACGGATTCGATCTCATTGTCATAGATCCAGGCTCCTCCTGCCTTGAAAGCTCGTCCCTCTCCCTTCTTTAAGGTGGCAATTGCGTATTCAGGTACTTCCATTCTTCTACTCCTATACTCCGTTTTTCTCGCAGATATCCTGCAGACAGCAGCGGTCACAATACGGCTTGGTACGCGCCGTACAGATCGCTCTTCCGTGATAGACCAGCCGGTGGCAGAAATCGCTGCCCTCCTCCGGAGGAATCAGCTTCCAGAGAGCCATCTCTACCTTCTTCGGATCCTTGATGCCATCTACCAGCCCCATCCGGTTTACGAGGCGGATACAATGGGTATCCGTCACGATGGCCGGCTTTCCAAAGACATCTCCCATGATCAGATTCGCACTTTTTCGTCCGACTCCCGGCAGGGCTAAAAGCTCATCAAAGGTCGTCGGCACATGACCGTCGTACTTTTCCTCCAGAATCCTCATGCAGGCGCTGATATCCCTGGCCTTGCTGCGTCCCAGGCCGCAGGGCTTCACGAGAGCTTCGATCTCCTCCACATCGGCTGCCGCCAGGGCTTTGACATTCGGAAATCTTTCATAGAGCTTTTCCACTACGACATTGACCCGGGCGTCGGTACATTGCGCTGCCAGGCGTACACTGACCAGCAGCTTCCAGGCCTCATCGTAGTCCAGGGTGCAGTCTGCGTCCGGATATTCTTTTTTCAGTCTGTCAATGATTTCCAGGGCTCGTTCCTGCTTGGTCATGTTTCCCGCTTTCTCCTTTTCCCGTGCTGTCTCCTAAATCTCGTTGATATACTTTAATTCTTCCTCGGTAAAATGCGTATTCTCCAGAGCCTTGATATTGTCCAGAATCTGCTCCGGTCTGGAAGCTCCGATCAGAACACTGGTGACGATTCCGTCCTTCAGGATCCAGGCCAGAGCCATCTCAGCCAGGGTCTGTCCTCTCTCTCCTGCCAGCTCATTGAGCTTACGGATCTGTACCAGTCTCTCCTCCGTCAGGGCATCCTCCTTCAGATACCGTCCATCCTTTCGGATGCGGCTGTCGGCAGGAATTCCGTGGAGATAACGATCCGTCAGCATTCCCTGCGCCAGAGGACTGAAGGCGATGATTCCCTTTTGAAGCTTTGCAGCCGTCTCCTTCAGGCCATTTTGCTCAATCGTCCGGTCAAAGATCGAATAGCGGTTCTGATTGATGATAAACGGACAATGCAGCTCCCGCAAAATGGCCTCGGCCTTCGCCATCGTCTCCCCGTCATAATTCGACAGGCCTACGTACAGAGCCTTTCCGCTTCGCACAATCTGTGCCAAGGCTTCCATCGTCTCCTCCAGCGGGGTCTCCGGATCCATCCGATGATGGTAAAAGATATCGACATAATCCAGTCCCATCCGTTTCAGACTCTGGTCAAGACTCGCAATCAGGTATTTGCGGCTGCCCCAGTTGCCGTAAGGTCCCGGCCACATATCATAGCCGGCCTTGCTGCTGATCACCAGCTCATCGCGATAGGGCTTCAGATCCTCCTTCAGAATCAAACCCAGATGCTTCTCCGCGCTTCCGTACTCCGGTCCGTAATTGTTCGCCAGATCAAAATGCGTAATGCCGTGATCAAAGGCTGTAAAGCAAAGCTTCTTCATATTTTCATAGGGAGCCGTATCGCCGAAATTATGCCAGAAGCCTAAAGAAACGGCCGGCAATAAAAGACCGCTCCTGCCGCAGCGGTGATAGGGAATTGTCTCATAACGTTTTTCATTTGCCTGGTACATATCGATGCCCTCCTTTTTGTTTTTCCATTTTTACGTTTCAAACATATTTGATATCAGTATACTCGATTTACCGATAAATTTCCAGTCCTAAAAGGCTGCCTGCAATTTCCGCAGACAGCCTTTTCACTTTACGATTCTTCTTTTGGTTTTTCTTCTGTATTTTCTTTTTCAGGCGCCTCATCCGTGCCCTGCTTATCCAGAGCCTTCCAGCTGCTGTATAAGCCCCAGCCCACCAGGCCGGCACCGACGATGACAAAGAAAATCATGAAGCCGATCATTAGGGGCTTATCAGACCCTGCCTCTGCGAGGCCACCGTACATCTGCCATGCCAGGTATAAAAGATAGAGACCTGCCAATGCATACACTGCGATTCTTGCTTTCTCACGATTCATTCTGCTCACTCCTTACGTCTGCTCTTTCGGAATCCAGCGGGCGGTCAGCACATGCTCTCCCGTCATCGCCACGGTCGTATCCGTCTGAATCACGGCACCGCTGTATATCCAGCCGTCGAAGACGAAACCCTCCTTTTCCGGCACCGGAAGCTCCCCGTAGGTTTCACCGTAGGTCACGGTCTGATCCGGGATATAGGCTTCCCCATCCAGGCTTCCGCCGTCCGGGTCAAACTTGACAATCACCTCCGCAGGTGTCCAGGTCGCATAGAGAGTCAAATCATCTTCTACCAGATCCTCTGCAAAGTTCCAGGTCTTTGCCAGGCTCTCGTCTTCCGAGGTCACCCAGCCGCTAAAGGTATAACCGGCCTTTAAGGGAGCTTCCGGCTCCTCTATCCGCTCTCCGTGCTTCAGAGTCTGCGCTGCAACCTCCGAACCGCCCTCGGTATCAAAGGTCACCCGGTAGCCGCCGTGGGTCGCAAACCAGCATACTAAAATCACAACAAATGCAATCGCACCAATGATAAATCCGTCTAAAATACGGATGGGGACATCCTTGCTTCCGTAGATGCCCCTTCCAAACCATTTCTTCTCTTCTGCCATAGTTTTTCTGTCGATTTTTTATTTTATTTCCTTACCAGATATTTTCTCATATCGATGGAGCAGGCGATCAGGATGATCAGACCCTTGATGATATACTGCAGGTTCTGGTTGATGGATAAGAACTGCAATGCTACGAAGATGATACGCAGCAGGAATACTCCCATAACCACGCCGCTGATCTTACCGGTACCGCCTACAAAGGAGACACCGCCGATGACGCAGGCTGCGATGGCATCGCACTCATAGTTCAGACCGGTTCCTGCCTGGTTCGAACCGATACGTGCAGACTCGATAAAGCCTGTGATACCGTACATGCAGCCTGCCAGGGTATGTACGAGGATCGTCGTCGTCCGGACATTGACACCGGATACGTTCGCTGCCTCGGGACTGGATCCGACCGCAAACATATTCTTGCCGAAGGTCGTCTTGTTCCACATGAACCACATGAAGATTACGACGAGAATCGCATAAAAGACATAATTGGGAATCGGTACGCCTGCTACGGACAGATGGCTTCCGGTTACAAAATCCTTGAAGGACTGATCCAGACCGGAAAGCGGCTGACCGTTATTGCCGTTGATCATAATATACATCAAAAGACAGCCATATACAATCAGCTGAGTAGCCAAAGTTACGATAAACGGATGCAGGGAGAACTTTGCTACAAAGAAACCGTTGACCCAGCCTACCAGACCGCCCACACCGATGGCAATCAGGATAACCAGCGGGATCGGCATAACCGGCAGATTCGGGAACATCTTCGTCGCATAGGTCACGGACTGCAGAAGCGATGCCGAGATACATGCTGTCAGACCTACGACACGGCCGGCCGAAAGGTCGGTACCGGTCAGAACGATACAGCCGGCGATACCACAGGCAATCGGGATATTCGCTGCCGACAGGGAAATGATATTGACGATGGAATCCGGTTTCAGGAAATAGCTGTTCTTCGCCTGGGTATAGATGATAGCCACCAGAATCAGGATATACATGGCATTGTTGATCAGCCCCTCTTTCCAGAAGGTCTTCTTATCCTGGCTGTCCAATGCCTGATAGCTGGAAATCTTTGCACTCCAGCCGGATTTGATATTGGAAAAAATATTCATAAGGCGCTGCCCCCTTTATACGTATTTCGCAGCATGAGTCATAATCTCTTCCTGCGTCGTCTCACTTGCATTGACTTCTCCGGCCAGACGTCCGCCCGACATGACCAGAATCCGGTCGCAGATGCCTAAAAGCTCCGGCATCTCAGAGGATACCATCAATACACTTTTGCCTTTGTTTGCCAGGTCGATGATCAGCTGGTAGATCTCATATTTTGCGCCTACATCGATACCTCTGGTGGGTTCATCCAAGAGCAGGACATCCGGCTCCGTCAAAAGCCATCGTCCGAGGATGACCTTCTGCTGGTTTCCTCCCGACAGAGAACGAATCTTTGTCTCCTGGGTCGGTGTCTTTGTATGCATCGCATCGATGGACCACTGCGTATCCTTCTTCATGGATTTTTCATCCAGCCAGAAGCCCATCCGCAGATGCTTCTTCAGACTTGAAATCACGGTATTTTCCCGAATATTCAGGATACCGAAGATACCGGTGGCGCGCCGCTCCTCCGTCAAAAGCGCAAAGCCGTTCCGGATAGATTCCCGGGCATTGCGGTTCTTGACTTCTTTACCGTTTAACTTGATCGTTCCGCAATGTCTCGTGGCGATACCGAAGATATTCTCGAGGGTCTCGGTTCTGCCGCTTCCGTCCAGGCCGGCCAGACCTACGATCTCGCCCTTTCTTACATTGAAGGAAACATCCTTCAATAAGGAATATTGCGCCGTCAGATGCTCGACCTCCAAGGCAACCTCGCCCGGTGTATTGGTCTTCGGCGGGAATTGATTCGTCAGCTCCCGGCCTACCATCAGCCGGATGATCTCATCCGTCGTCAGCTCACTTGCCGGTCTCGTCGCCACATACTGGCCGTCCCGCATGATGGTGACTTCATCGGAAATCCGCAGGATCTCCGCCATCTTATGGGAAATATAGATAATGCCGCAGCCCTTGTCACGCAGCATATTTATAATCTTGAACAAATGTTCTACTTCCTGCTCCGTCAGCGAGGAGGTAGGCTCGTCAAATACGATGACCTTGGAATTATAGGAAACCGCCTTCGCAATCTCCACCATCTGTCTTTGCGAAACCGGCATCGTACTCATGATCCGCTTCGGATCCACATCAATGCCCAGCTCCTGAAATACAGCCTTCGTATCATCATAGATCTTTTTTTCATTTACCATGACTCCTGCAACCTTCGGATATCGTCCGAGCCACAGGTTGTCCATGACGTTGCGCTTCAGAGCCTGATTCAGCTCCTGATGCACCATCGCTACACCGTTTTCCAGTGCTTCCTTTGAACTTTTAAAATTGATTTCTTTGCCTTCCAGAAAGATCTGTCCGCTGTTCTTGGTATACATACCAAACAAACATTTCATCAGGGTGGATTTTCCTGCGCCGTTTTCGCCCATCAACGCATGGACGGTTCCCCTCTTCACTGTCAAAGAAACATGATCCAGCGCCTTTACACCGGGGAATTCTTTACAGATGTCTGTCATTTGTAAGAGAACATCATGCTCCATAGTTTTCCTCCCGTCTTCTTTACAGAAAGGCGGACGTATTCACGACCGCCTTTGCTGTTCATACTTTCATTTTCTTATTTTCGCCTGCCTGCTTACTCTCCTGTGTAGGTTGCATAGGGGATGTAAATCTTGTTTGCGATATCCGGATCCGCATTGTAGGTATCCGTTCCGTCTGTCAGGCTTGCACCGCTTGCTGCATTCTGAGTCATGATGGAGATACAGTCAGCCATACCTTCTGCATCCTGCTTGATGGTACCTACCATCTTGCCGTCTGCGATGAGCTGCTTTGCAGCGTCGGTTGCGTCTACACCGAATACCGGAATCATAGTAGAATCATCGGTACCCAGGTTGTAGCCCTTATCATTCAGTGCAGAAACAACGCCCTCAGCCATTCCGTCGTTGTTGCAGATAACGAGCTCGATCATGTTGCCGTTGGTCTCGTTGTACTGAGAAAGGTTTGTGGTCATGTAGTTGTTTGCTGCGGTTGCGCTCCATGCACCATCCTGGTCTACCTGATACTTATCGGTATTGGTTGCATCGAAGTACTCAAGCTCCGGCTTGCCTGCTGCAGTCAGGACTGCATTTGCATCCTCTACGGCATACTGGGTACGATAGATAGCCTCTGCATTACCCAGCTGACCCATCATCATTGCATAGGAAATCTTGCCATCGCCGTTTAAGTCAACCTTGTCAAAATTCTCAACCAGGTACTCGCCAATCATCTGACCCTGCATATGGCCTGCTTCCGGAGCATCGGTTCCGACAAATGCACACTTGTCATAGGAACCGAGAACCTGGCCTGCCGTCGTATCGTCTTCTACCGCACGGTTGAAGAAGATCAGGTCAACACCCTTTGCGGAAGCCTTATCTACAACTGCCTGAGAAGCGTCTACGGAACCGGAGGTTACGATATTGACAATCAGGATATTCGCACCCTGAGCCAGAGCGGTATCGATCTGCTCGTTCTGGGTGGTCTGGTTGTTGTTTGCATCATAGTTCTGATACTTTACTCCGAGGCTGTCCAACTTCGCATCCAATGCAGTACGAACAGAGGAGATATAAGTATCGGAATAGGTATAATAGAATACTGCAACGTTTGCATCAGCCAAATCACCGGTGGCTGCTGCAGCATCTGCCACATCTCCTGCCTCTTCTGTTGCGGCGTCGGTCGTCGTTGTATCTGTGCTTGAACCGCCGCAGCCTGCCAGCATCGAAACTGCCATAGCGCCGCACAATACAACTGCTAAAAATTTGTTTTTCATAGTATAAACCTCCCTGTTTATAATCGCAGTCATTGACTACAGACTTATTATAACAAGATTCCAACAAATTCAAATGCATTATTTTCCTTTTTTTGTGTAAAATCTTACACTATCCATTTTTTGCTTTTTGTTGTTTTCCTATGGATTGACAGGTATTTCAAAATCATTTACTATGGGAATATATTATGAATAAAGGAGAAGTTCGCTATGAAAACTACGGGGGAAATCAAAACATTGCTGCAGGAAAAAAGCCTCGATGCCCTCCTGCTGGACATTTATCTCGATGAAAGCCGCCTCGATTACCAAAGGCAGCGTTATCAGGACGCTCTGACCAGGTATGAAGAGCTCTTCGGCGCCGGTCCGGTCTCCATCTTCAGTGCACCCGGCCGCAGTGAGATCGGCGGCAACCATACGGATCACCAGCACGGCGAGGTACTGGCCGCCTCCATCAATCTCGATGCCATTGCCATCACGGCGCCGATAGAAGAACCGATCGTACGTGTCGTTTCCGATGGTTATGAGATGATCACCGTATCCCTTCATGATCTGGCAGTAAAAGAAGACCTGAAGGGCACCACCGATTCCCTGATTCGCGGTATGCTGGAAGGTATCCGCAACCACGGCGGTCAGATCGGCGGTTTCCAGGCTTATGTTACCAGCGATGTCCTGATTGGCGCCGGTCTCTCCTCTTCCGCTGCCTTTGAGACCATCATCGGCACGATCCTGTCCGGTCTTTATAATGAAATGAAGCTTTCGCCGGTCGATATCGCCATCATCGGTCAATATGCCGAGAATGTCCACTTCGGTAAGCCCTCCGGCCTGATGGATCAGATGGCCAGTTCCGTCGGCAGCCTCGTGCATATCGATTTCGCTGACGTGGCTCATCCGGTCATTGAAAATGTATCCTGTGACCTGGCGAAATACGGCTACAGCCTGTGTATCACCGATACAAAGGGCTCTCACGCCGATCTGACGCCGGATTATGCCGCCGTTCCCGCGGAGATGCGTTCGGTAGCTGCGATTTTCGGCCAGGAGCTCCTTCACGGCATTTCCTTTACGCAGCTTCTCTCCCATGCCTCCGAGATCCGGGAAAAGGCCGGTGACCGGGCATACCTGCGGGCGATTCATTTTGTGACAGAGAATGTCCGCGTACAGGCAGAGGTAAAGGCTTTGCAGGAGGAGAACTTCGATGCCTTCCTGAAGACGGTGAAGGCCTCCGGTGATTCTTCCTTTAAGTATCTCCAGAATGTCTATACCAGCCGCGACCTGACACACCAGAATGTCGCCGTGGCTTTGGCTGTCAGTGATGTCGTTCTCGGAGAAAACGGCGTCAGCCGTGTTCATGGCGGAGGCTTTGCCGGAACGATCCAGGCCTTTGTAAAAAATGAGGCGGTTCCGGAATACAAGGCAGCTCTCGATGCCGTCTTTGGAGAAGGCTCCTGCTCAGTCCTGATGATCCGCAAATACGGCGGTATGAAGGTTCTGTAGCCTGCCGGCCTCCAGGTACTTCCCAAGCTCCTCGCGGCTTCTCGTGATATACTCGTAGGTCACATACAGCGGATCGATCCGCTCTACCAGCTCCTTTACCCCTGCTGCGGTAAAGGGCTCGTGACGGTCGATCCGAAAGATGTGCTCATAGACCTTACAAAACCGTTCCGTCGGATCAGACGGAAGCTCATGGGGTATCTGCAGCCAGTCTCTGACATAGTCTCCGGTCAGGGACTGCTGCAGATGAATCCCTTTGATATAGGGAATCAGATCCTTTTGTCCATCCAGCATCCGATGCAAGGCTTCTACGGCCTCCTCCTGGGTCTTCAAATCCAGATCCGTATGAAGATAATGTCCGGTATCCAGCATGAATCCTTTTTTCCCATAATTTACCTGTCGAAGCAGGGCACGTCCATCCTCCGGCTCAAGAAACGTCAGCCCCGGCCACCAGAGATTCTCCATCAAAAACCAAAAGGAATAATCCTGCCCGTCCAAAAGCTCATTGATAAAGGCTGCGGCCTCGTCGATGACCTCCCGGTCCGTATGCTTTCTCTGATAGGTAAAGCCTTCCTCATCATCCACTTGTACAACATGAAAGACGACATACTCTGCCCCTGCGTGCATCGCATAATCCAGATCCTTTCGATAATGCCGGATAAGCTCCTCCCGATCGCGACCAAACCAGTCCCCGATACAGCAGCAATGCACCCCGGTCACCATCCCCGGTACGATCAGCGAACAGTTCTCCGGCGGCAGGTACTCGTCCGGCGCCTCCGCTGTCGAATAGGGCAGAGGCATCAGCTCCAGACCGTCACAGCCGTGCCCTTTATAAAAATTCCGCAAATCCTCCGCTGAGGAAAAACGAAGGACATCGTCATACGATGTAGTAAAATTCATCTGATATTTTCTGTGCATTTTCATTCGATATATTCCACCGTAAACCCAGCTTTCCGACAATAAGCATCCGCCTTTGAGCCCTTATAGCACCGGATCCGCGCTGCCTTATTGATGATCCACTCCCCGATATATTCCGGATCGTGGCGGATCTCCAGTACCTGCAGGCGGGAGCAGCCGTGAAAAACCCATTTTTCGATCCGCCGGATATTCGTCGGCAGGCGTACCTCCGTCAGATACGTACATTTGAAAAATGCCCGCTCCTCGAGGACTTCCAAGGAATCCGGAAGCTCCAGCTCCTCCAGGCCGCAGAAATAAAAGGCATCTTTTCCGATCCGCTTCAAGACTTCCGGAAAGCGCACATGCTTCAATGCCTTGCAGCGATAAAAGGCTCCTTCTCCGATCGTGCGAAGCTTCGGCGGAAGTAAAATCCCCTCCAAGGAACTGCATTCATAAAAAGCATTCTTTTTGATCTCCCGGGTTTGATTTGTCTTTGTAAACAATACCTTCTTGAGGCGTCGGTCTTCCTTGAACAAATCCTCCGGGATATACTCCAGGCTATTGGGGATATAGGCCATCCGCAGGGCCGGGCAGTCTGCGAAACAGCCCTTCCCGATCTGCCGAATGCTGTGGGGCAGCTGTGCTTCGCGAACACATCTGTTATAACGAAAAGCATCTGTCCCCAGCTCCAGCATTCCATTGTGGAGCACCAGATTCTCCATCTTGATATTGCTCTTAAAAGCCTCCGCACCGATTTTTCTGTATTCTACAGGGATCTTGACGGTCTTTTCCTGCATATATCCCACGGCATTTCTCCTGGTCAGAACCTGCTTATCCGACCAGGCCTTCTGTTTTGTGTTTCCATTGTCCCTCATCAATTTCATCCCTCTCTAAGCCCTCTCTTATTTTGATTAAGGCTCCAAAATCCCATATTTTTTTCGGATACGTTCCAGCTTTGCAAGCATGGGCTCCCCCAATACCGCCAGAAAGAATACCGTAGCCGTCCCATGGATCACATTCATCGGAAAGCCGCTGACATACATGGCCAGAAACGCTGCCTTATTGATATTTCCCATTCCCATGAAGACTGATGCTGTATCCAGCAAAAAGCCGTAGATCAAAAGGGCTGCCAGCCCCCCGTAGATACAGAGCCACAGGCGAAAATGCTTCCACTTTTTTCTCTTTCTTCGGAAAATCAGCCCTCCCAGAAAGCCTACAATCCCAAAGGCGAACATCTGCCAGGGTGTCCACGGTCCCTGTCCGAAGAAGAAATTCGATACAAAGCCGGCCAGTGCTCCGGTCAGAAAGCCGGCCTCTGCACCAAGTCCCACACCAGCGAGAATCACGATAGCCGCCACCGGCTTAAACTGAGGCAGCATAAAGAATGCCGCGCGGCCCGCCACAGCCAGAGCTGCCATCACCGCGATGACTACCACTTCTCTCGCCTGCGGCCGCCGGTTCTCAAAAACCAGAAAAAAGGGTAGCATAGACAGGATGATCAGACACAGGGATATAAAATAATAGCTCCGATCATTCAGGAAAAAAATTCCGAATAAAATCACCGCCGGAATAGCAGTCAGGATCAGTACAAAGGCCAGCACCGTCCGTTTTCCGATTCCGCGATCTTCCGTCTCTGTCCGGGTCTGATAAAACTCTGCCGCATACTCCCTTCTGGTATCCAGAAGTTTCCTTAAAAAAGGCAGTAAAAGCAGGGCTATCAAAATTTGCATATAAGCCGCCGCTGTCAGCTGCACATGACTGTAAAGGCTTAGATTCAAAAAATTGTTTGGCTGTCCTTCTAAGAGATTCAGCGCACTGTTCGTGTCCGTTGTCCACCACAGCACAGCTCCTGTCATCCCTGCGTTCCATAGGAAGGCCACTCTTCCAAGTCCTGCAGCCCGAATCTTGATGCGGAAGGAAAGAAGGATAAACAAAAGCCCCAATAGGATACTCACTGCCATTCCGACTCGCAGATATCCTGCTGCCTGATTTGCCGCCCGGGTCATGCTCTCCGGTACCTCATAAGCCCAAGCAATTCCGGCCGCGATCTCCTCCAATTTCCAGAGTTTTCCAGTTTTCTCATAAAGGCTGTACTTCAGCTCCGGCACCGACACCCAGCGAAAACAGACCATGGAAATCAACTCCGCTGCCATACAAAGTGCCGGTATTCTGGCCAAGGTATCCATGCCTCTGGCCTGCCCCTGATCCGTTGCCTCGAGCCGCTCTAGCTTTTTTTGCATTCTTCTATCACATCCTCCGCGGTCACGGCCTCCGGAAACCATCTTCTGGCCATCCGATTGGCCGCTGTCGTATAAAAGCTGTTGCCGGTAAAAAACTGCTTGGCCGGAGCGCTGGTTACAATGCCTCCCCGGAAAAACAATGCACAAGTGTCCCCGTATTCGGCACAAAATTCAATGTCGTGGGATACCATCAAAATCGTCCTTTTCTCTTCCGTCAGACCCTTCAGAATCTTTGCCAGCTTCTTTTTATAAAAGCCATCCAGTCCTTTGGTGGGCTCATCCAGCAAAATGATCTCCGGATTCAAAAGCAAAACCTTGGCAAGCGCCGCCCGCTGCTGCTCTCCGCCTGACAAATCATAGGGATGACTGCCAAGCAGATGGCCGATCTCTGTCTTTTCAATCACATCCTGCAGCCGCTCCTCATCCTTCGACATCTCCAGAAGATCCTTTTCCACCGTATCCTTCACAAACAAACATTGCGGATTCTGGGGCAGGATCCCAAGTACCCGGCCATAGAGCTCTTCCTCCCGGTACTTTCCAAGCTCTTTTCCCTTCAGGTACAGCTTTCCCCGATAGGGCCTTCGGATCCGGCCAAGGAGGCTTAAGGTAGTGCTTTTCCCGGTTCCGTTGCCGCCCAGCAGGCAATAGAGCTCGCCTTTTCGCACGGTCAGATTTAGATCCCGCACCACATCCGGCAGCTCCTTCTCGTAGCGGAACCATACATCTTTTGTCTCGATCACGACCTCCGAAGCAGCCCTTCCGGATGGTTTCGACTGTCTGCTCTCTCCTGCCGGCTCTCCAAAGCAACTTTTCCTTGCCCCAGCCCCGTCCTCAGCAGTCTTTCGCTCCTTCATCCAGCCCTCCAGCCAATCTCTTCCCTCTCGGACCGTCACCGGACTCTCGCCCTCCCCGGAAAGCGCTTCAAAGATCCGCATAGGAACCGGCATAGCCTGAAACAAGTCATTGTTCCGAATCCTGGCCGGCAACCCGGCCGGCTTTTCCAGGGCAAGAATCCGACCGTTTTCCATGACCATGACCCGGTCCGCATAAGCCAGCACCTCCTCCAGCCGATGCTCGATCAAAAGAATCGTCGTGCCAAGTTCTACATTAATCTTTCGTAGGGTAGCCAGAAAATCCCCCGCCGCCAACGGATCCAGCTGGGAGGTGGGCTCGTCCAGCACCAAAAGGTCCGGCTGCATTGCCATGACCGCAGCTAGATTCAGAAGCTGCTTCTGGCCGCCCGACAGCTCCTCCACCTTTTTTTCAAACCAGGTCTGAATTCCGAAAAAACTGGCCATCTCCGCCACCCGAAGCCGGATAGTACCGGTCTCATAGCCCAGATTCTCCAGGCCGAAGGCCAGCTCATGCCAGACCTTATCCGTCACCAATTGATTGTCCGGGCTCTGGAGCACATAGCCGATGCGCGCCCCCTGCTCCCGCACGGAAACCGTATCCAGCTCCCGATTTTCAAACAGGATCTGTCCTTTTCTCTCCCCATAGGGCGACATGGCTGTCTTAAAGTGCCGAAGGAGCGTAGACTTTCCGCAGCCTGATTTTCCACAGACTACCAGAAACTCTCCCTGCTCCAGAGAAAAACTTATATCCTCGAGAGCCTGCTTCTCCTGAGCCGGATAGGTAAAGGTCAGATTACTGATCGCAAAGAGCGCCATTTGATATCCTCCAAGATATTTAAAATCAGGGGCAGCATACAGAGGCTCCCATACAGGATATAAAGAAACACTGCTCCCACTGTTGTCTCATTTATCACAAAAACCGGAAAATAAAGGATTTTCAGCTTTCGAAGATGCATACAAGTAAGAAGCACCCCCGCCGTTCCCAGAAGAAAGGCCAGAAGCACTGCATCCCTTCGATCAAACCGATAGATGCTGAAATTGGTCCGTCCGCGCAGGCCGTAGGCCCTGGACTTCATAGAATCCGCTGTCTCGACACTGTTCTCCAGCGCCCAGGTCGTCGTAATCGAAAGAATCTTCAGGCCGTGGAGCGCCCGCTCATGAATTTTCCCGTTCTTCACATTTCTGCCGATGCACTGCTGGGACTCTGCCACCTTTTTCATCTGCGCCGTAAAGCGCGGCACAAACCGAAGCGTCATTGACAAAAGCAGCGAAAAGGCCGGCAGTACCTTTCCAAACAGATACATGAGTTTATCTGACGTCATTACTTCATGGAAGATCGAAAACCACGAGAGTACCCCGGCCAGCATCAGCCCGGAGGCCAGCCCGTAGAGGATAGATTCCAGGGTCACCGGGTTTCCGTTTTTCATATAAAAAAGCATCGTCGCTCCCGCATGGCTGAACAGCGGGTTTAAGATCGTCGTCAGAAGGCAAAGCGGCAG
>CAVFGF010000012.1:0-40256 GCA_963621925.1 Alistipes onderdonkii
TTACTCCTGCTGGTCTGCCTTTATCTGACCCATTCCTGGACCGGAATCGTGGGTGTCTTTCTGATTATCCTCGGCAGCGTTCTGGATACGATAGACTGGAAGCATTTCCGGATCAAAAAATGGTATTATCCGGCGGCGGCAGCCTTTCTTTTGGTGGCGGGAGCAGCGGCATGGAAGCTTATGGCGGAGCGCAATATTATGAATCTGGGGAATCGGGTTCCTATCTGGAAATCTGTATGGCAGGTGATCTTGAAGCATCCGGAGGGCTGGGGCATGCGCTTCGGCGAATCGGTGATCTCGGTGGATGAGCTGGGCGGCTTCCTGGTCAACAATGCCCACAATGTATTTTTTAACCAGATGCTTCGCTTTTCAATTCCCGTAGGTATCGTCTTTACCCTTCTTTTCCTTGGCATCGTCGTCTATATGCTGAAAAAGGGAAAGAGCTTTCTTGGGGCAGCGACCTGGCTTGCTCTTCTGGTGCTTCTGGATATGGATTACGCGATCATGAGCACCCAAATGGCCTTACTCTTTTTCGTTACCTGGCTGGTTTCTGTCCATCGGACATCATCCGTTGTGACATCCTAATAATAATAGGAAGAAAAAGCACGAAAAACTATAAAAAGTTCATAAAAAAATTGACTTATAGTAAGAATGATAGTAATATCAGATCATGTATACAAAGAATGACGTGGGAGTAATCGGTGATGAAAGAGATGAAATGGTGGATGGATATCGTGAAAAATCTGACGATCCTGACCCAGTTCAGTTTCACGCTTGTGACACCGCTTCTGCTGTGCCTGGGGCTCTGCTGGCTCTTATGTACAAAGGCAGGTCTTGGCGGCTGGATTTTTATTCCCGGATTTTTCTTTGGATTGGGCGGCTCCGCAACGGTAGCCTGGAAGCTTTATGTATCCGTAACCGGCAGACAGAAGAAAGAGAAGGAAAAAACGCATATCTCCTTCAATCGGCATGAGTAGAAAGGGTGGATTGGTATGAGTAAGTTTTTAGACAATTTGCAGCCCGCGATCAAGGAAGAGACGAAGCACGTGACGATCTATACGGCGGTCGGCGTCGTGCTGATGTGGATCGTCTTTTTGATTCTTCACCTGGTTATGCCCGCAAAGGTTCCCTTTGATTATCGGGTGATCTTAGGGGGCTTAGGCGGCGGAGCGATCGCTGTTCTGAATTTCCTGTGGATGGGTCTGATGATGCAGAAGGCCGCGTCAAAGGCAGACGACGGAGATGCGGTAAAAGCCCTGGTCCGCGGAAGCTATTCCCAGAGAATGCTGCTTCAGGTGCTCTGGGTGATCGTAGCGATAGTAGTTCCCTGTTTTCAGTATGTGGCGGGCATTCTTCCGCTTTTGTTTCCGGGAACCGGAATCAAAATCATGGGGATTATTAAAAAATAAAGTTACAAAATTAACAAAGATTGGAGGTGAAAATGCATGGATGTGGATATCTCAGGTGCTCGAGTCTTTTTCACGATTCCTACAAGCATTCCTGTGTTGGGTGATCTGCAGATTAGTGAAACCCTGGTGGTCAGTTGGCTGGTCATGCTCCTCATCACCGGACTTTGTATCTGGCTGACCCACGATCTGAAGGTGGAGAAGATCTCCAAGCGTCAGGCGGTGGCGGAGCTTTTGGTGGAGACGGCGAACAAATTCGTCATCGGCAATGCGGGTGAGAAGTTTCGAAAGCTGATTCCCTTTGTGGCAGCCCTGTTTACGACCAGCGTGGTTTCAAATCTCATCAGCCTGATCGGCCTTCGAAGTCCGACGGCTGACCTTTCGACCGAGGCGGCCTGGGCAGTTGTCGTCTTTATCATGATTACGGTCCAGAAGATCAAGACCAGCGGACTCGGCGGATATCTGAAGGGATTTACGACGCCGATTGCGGTGATGACGCCCTTCAATGTCCTTTCGGAAATGGCGACGCCCATCAGTCTGGCCTGCCGTCATTTCGGAAATATCTTATCAGGTGTGGTCATCAATGCCCTGATTTACGGAGCCCTGGCTGTAGCCAGCAGTGCCTTGTTCGGCCTGATTCCGGGTGTTGTCGGTGATGTACTGTCGCAGATCCCGATTCTCTCGGTAGGTGTTCCGGCGATTACATCGGTCTACTTTGACTGGTTCTCCGGTGTCATGCAGGCATTTATTTTCTGTATGCTGACCGTCATGTATATCGCAAATGCAGCAGAAGAGTAAAATAGCTACAAAATATTAAAAACCATTTAGGAGGAAATGAAGATGGAATTTCAGTTACTTGCAAAAGGTATCGCATTAGCAGGATGTGCAATTGGAGCAGGATTGGCGCTGATCGCCGGTATCGGACCTGGTATCGGAGAAGGTAATGCCGTATCAAAGGCCTGCGAGGCTATCGGACGTCAGCCGGAGTGCAAGGGTGATGTAACCTCTACGATGCTTCTTGGCTGCGCCATCGC
Organism: Alistipes onderdonkii; assembly: GCA_963621925.1. GTDB lineage: Bacteria > Bacillota > Clostridia > Lachnospirales > Lachnospiraceae > Laedolimicola. The sequence continues at coordinate 2,441 of CAVFGF010000012.1, forward strand.
AGAGACCACCGGTATCTATGGTTTCGTAACCGGTCTGCTTTTGATCTTCGTAGCACCCGGTATGTTCATGAACTTCCTGGCATAATCCGAAAAAAAACGGAGCAGAAAGATAGGAGGTCACAGGCATGAATGTACAGGAATTAGTCGGTATTGTGCCCTGGACGTTTGTCGCACAGATTTGCAATCTGTTCATTCAGATGTATCTGATCAAGCGCTTCCTGTTCAAACCGGTAAACGAGATGCTCGAGAAGAGAAGAGCATTGGCAGACGCCCAGATCCGCGAGGCCGAGGAGGCCAAGACGGAGGCGAATGCGATCAAGACCGAATATGAGCAGAATATGAAGGAAGCGAAGGAAAAGGCCAATGAAATCCTCGCCACCGCCCAGAAGACTGCGGCGCTGCAGAGCGAGGAAGTGCTGAAGGAGGCTACGGCTCAGGCTGCAGCCCTGAAATCCAAGGCAGAGAGCGACATCGCCCAGGAGAAGAGAAAAGCGGTTAATGAAATCAAGGATGAGATCGGCGGCATTGCCGTAGAGATCGCCGGAAAGGTCATTGAACGCGAGATCAACGAAGAGGATCATACGAAACTCATTGACGAATTTATCGCGAATGTAGGTGAGGCATCATGACACAGCATGCCAGACTGTATGGAGGCAGCCTCTACGAGCTCGCTGCCGAAGAAAATCTGACAGACGTCATCGGAGAGCAGATGAAGGAGATTCGGGCTCTGTTCTCGGAAAATCCGGATTACGTGAAGCTTCTGTGTGAGCCATCGATTCCGAAGAACGAGCGGACGAAGCTCATCGAGGAAGCCTTTGGGGAACAGGCAGAGCGTTATCTGGTAAATTTTATGAAGCTTTTGTGTGAGCGAAACCTACTGGGAGAATTTGGAAGCTGCACAGAGGAATTTATCCGCCGCTATCATGCGGATCACGGCATTGCCGTGGCAGTGGTGACCAGCGCCGTCGCCCTGAGCGATGCACAGCTTATCGCCCTGAAGGAAAAGCTTCAGAAGATCAGCGGCAAGACCATCGAGCTTGAGCAGAAGGTAGATGCTTCAGTAGTGGCGGGCTTGCGCGTAGAGCTGGAAGGAAAGCAGCTGGACGGAACGATTCAGGGCAGGATGTCAGGAATTTCCAAAAAGCTGAACGAAGTAATAGTATAATAGATAGCTTGTAACTATTCAGAACCAGCCCGAAGCATTTGCTGCTGAGGGCGTATGAAAGTGATGAAAATGCAAAATCCCATCGGCGAAGCCGATTCTCATGGATTTTGCATCAGTAACTGTGAAGGTACTGAACAGTTACGATAACTTTATTGATAAAGGATGGGAATGGAAACATGCAATTAAAACCAGAAGAAATCTCCAAGGTCATCCGCAGCCAGATCAAGTATTATGACAATGCCATCAAGCAGAACGAAACCGGTACGGTTTTGATGGTCGGTGATGGTATTGCCAGAGCCAGCGGCCTCGTCAATTGTATGGCAGGCGAGCTGCTGGAATTTGAGGACGGCAGCTTCGGTATGGCCCAGAACCTGGAAGAAAACAGTGTATCCATCGTATTGTTCGGCTCCGATGAGAACATCAGCGAGGGACAGACTGTAAAACGTACCGGTAAGGTCGTATCCGTTCCGGTCGGAGAAGCGATGATTGGACGTGTCGTGAATGCCCTGGGACAGCCGATCGACGGCGCAGGCCCCATCGTGACGGAGGAGTTCCGCCCGATCGAGAGCCCGGCTCCCGGTATCTGCGAGAGAAAGAGTGTATCCGAGCCGCTTCAGACCGGTATCAAGGCCATCGACTCCATGGTTCCGATCGGACGCGGCCAGCGTGAATTGATCATCGGCGACCGTCAGACCGGTAAGACGACCATTGCGGTAGATACCATTATTAACCAGAAGGGACAGGACGTTATCTGTATCTATGTAGCCATCGGTCAGAAGCGTTCCACCGTAGCCAATCTGGTAGAGACTTTGACGAAAAACGGCGCCATGGACTATACCATGGTCGTAGCCGCTACTGCATCCGAGGCAAGCCCGCTGCAGTATATCGCACCCTATTCCGGCTGTGCCATGGGCGAGTACTTTATGAACAAGGGAAAGCATGTCCTGATCATCTATGATGATTTGACCAAGCATGCGGTGGCATACCGTGCACTCTCCCTGCTGATTCGCCGTCCGCCCGGACGTGAGGCTTATCCGGGAGACGTCTTCTATCTGCATTCCAGACTGCTGGAGCGTGCAGCGAAGCTGGATGACGAGCACGGCGGCGGTTCTCTGACGGCTCTGCCGATTATCGAGACCCAGGCCGGCGACGTATCTGCCTATATTCCGACAAACGTTATCTCCATCACCGATGGTCAGATCTTCCTGGAGACCGAGCTCTTCCACTCCGGTGTTATGCCGGCGGTAAACCCGGGTATCTCCGTATCCCGTGTAGGCGGTAATGCGCAGATCAAGGCTATGAAGAAGGTAGCCGGTACTCTGAAGCTTCTGTATTCCCAGTACCGTGAGCTGCAGAGCTTCGCCCAGTTCGGTTCCGATCTGGATGCGGATACGAAGGCCCGTCTGGAGCAGGGAGCGCGTATCGTAGAGGTTCTGAAGCAGAATCAGAATGCACCGGTAGCGGTAGAGAAGCAGGTAGCGATCCTCTATGCCGTAACCAAAGGAATCCTGACGAAGATCGCGACAGAGGATGTCAAGGCTTACGAGACAGGACTCTATACTTATCTGGATACGGATGCAGTCGGCGCAGAAGCGATGCAGGTGATCCGCACGACAGGCAAGCTGGAGGCGGATACCGAGGAGAAGCTGAAGAGCGCCCTGGATGCTTATACGGAGCAATTTCTGAATACAAAACCTGAACATTAAGTGATAGAGGAGGAAGCATATGGCTGCAAATATGAAAGCGGTGAAGCTGCGGATTCGAAGCGTGCAAAGCACGATGCAGATCACCAAGGCGATGGAACTTGTAGCATCCTCCAAACTGCGTAAAGCGAAGGAACGCGCAGAAACCTGCCGTCCCTATTTCCGGGAGCTTCACGAGACCCTGCAGGATATCGCCGACGGCAATACGGATTTTACCTCCGTATATGTGAAGAAGGCGGCGTCCGAAAAGTATTGCTTTGTCGTGATGGCGGGCGACCGCGGTCTGGCAGGCGGCTACAATTCGAACCTCTTCAAGGCGGCTGAGGCAGCCATGGAGGGCAAGGACTGTATGGTATTGCCCATCGGTAAGAAGGCTGTGGAGCATTTCCGGAGGAAAGGAATTCCCTGTATCACGGAGAAGTATGCCGAGATCGAGGATATCTCGGTCGCGAACTGCTTCGAGATGGCAAATATGCTTTGCCGGGAATTCAAAGATAAGGAATTCGGTCATATCGAGCTTTGTTATACGAAGTTCGTATCCATGCTGTCCCAGCAGCCGGATGTGCTGTCGATGCTGCCGCTGTCAGAGCTTGTGAGTACAGACAGGGAGAAGAAGGAGCCGGTGCGGAACCTGATTCTCTATGAGCCCAGCGCGGAGGAGGTCTTTGACGCCATCGTGCCGGAGTATCTGGCAGGCCTGATCTACGGCGGTGTCTGCGAGGCTCAGGCCAGCGAGCTGGCAGCCCGCAGAATGGCCATGGAGGCCGCCACCGGCAATGCGGAAGAGATGATCGAAAACCTGAACCTGTATTATAACAGAGCCCGTCAGGCCAGCATAACGCAGGAAATCACAGAGATTGTTGGAGGTGCGGAAGGCATCTGATGATATCAATTCTATAAGGAGATTCAGGAATGAGTGAAAAACACATTGGTGAGGTAGTGCAGATCACCGGACCCGTACTGGACATCCGGTTTGCTCACGACGAGCTGCCTGCATTGCTGAATGCCATTGAAATCGATAACAACGGTACGAAGCTTACCGTTGAGGTGGCACAGCAGGTCGGTGACAATACGGTCCGCTGTATCGCCATGAACTCTACTGACGGTCTCGTCCGGGGAGCAAAGGCCCTGGATACCGGAAAGCCCATCGAGGTTCCGGTAGGCGAGGAGTGCCTGGGCCGTGTATTCAACCTGCTGGGCGATCCGGTAGACAACCAGCCGGCTCCGGATGCGAAGGAGCACTGGTCTATCCACCGCCAGGCGCCCTCCTATGAGGAGCAGGTACCGGCAACAGAGATTCTGGAGACCGGCATCAAGGTCGTAGACCTGATTTGCCCCTACGCAAAGGGCGGTAAGATCGGTCTGTTCGGCGGCGCGGGAGTAGGAAAGACCGTCCTGATCATGGAGCTGATCCACAACGTAGCGACAGCTCACGGCGGTATTTCCGTATTTACCGGCGTAGGCGAGCGTACCCGTGAGGGTAACGACCTTTACAATGAAATGAAGGAAAGCGGCGTTATCGACAAGACCGCCCTGGTCTATGGTCAGATGAACGAGCCGCCCGGAGCCCGTATGCGTGTCGGCCTTTCCGGCCTGACCATGGCAGAGTACTTCCGTGATGTAAAGAATCAGGACGTACTGCTGTTTATTGACAATATTTTCCGTTTTACACAGGCAGGTTCCGAGGTATCCGCTCTGCTTGGACGTATGCCGTCCGCAGTAGGCTACCAGCCGACCCTGGCTACCGAGATGGGTGCGCTGCAGGAGCGTATCACTTCGACAAGAAAGGGTTCTATCACCTCCGTACAGGCAGTCTATGTGCCGGCGGATGACCTGACAGACCCGGCTCCGGCTACGACCTTTACCCATCTGGACGCGACCACGGTACTTTCCCGTGAGATCAGTGCCCAGGGTATCTATCCGGCCGTAGACCCGCTGGATTCCACCAGCCGTATCCTTTCCCCGGAGATCGTAGGCAAGGAGCATTACGAGGTGGCTCGTGCGGTACAGCAGGTGCTGCAGCGTTACAAGGAGCTGCAGGATATCATCGCCATCATGGGTATGGACGAGCTGTCCGAGGAGGATAAGCTGACGGTAAACCGTGCCCGGAAGGTACAGCGTTTCCTGTCCCAGAGCTTCTCTGTGGCAGAGCAGTTTACCGGTATGCCGGGAAGCTATGTTCCGCTGAAGGAGACCCTGCGAGGCTTCCGTATGATCCTGGATGGCGAGTGTGACGAGATTCCGGAGAGCTGCTTCCTGATGGCAGGAACCATCGACGATGTATTTGAGAAAGCGAAGAAACAGTAAAGGGGGATGTCTATGAAGACTTTTCCGTTACGAATCGGAACGCCGGACGGACTGCTTTTCGAAGAGGAAGCAGAGCGGATTGTCTGCAGAACCATCACCGGTGACCTGGCGATCCTGGCGGGACACAGCAATTTCTGTACCGCCCTCGGTATGGGACATGCCCATGTCATCCTCCCGGACGGAAGCACGAGAGAGGCAGCCTGCATCGGCGGAATGCTTTCCGTGATGAACGGCACCTGCCGTGTCATGGCGACCACCTGGGAGTGGAAGGAAGAGATCGATGGAGAGCGTGCGGCAAAGGCAAAAGCCCGGGCCGAGAAGCTTCTGGAGAATAAGAATCTGGATGAGCGGGATTATCGCCTGGCAGAAGCCAGACTGAAGAGAGCGCTTCTGCGTCTGGATGTAAAGGGATAAGAGTATCGTTTGAAAAGAAAAACCGGAGTCGCAATGTCCGTGATAGACGGACACCTGCGACTCCGGTTTTTTTGATACGGAGAAATTATTCGGCAAATCTTTTCCGCGCCGTTTCGATGGCCTTCGCGAGTCCATCGTGGTCGATATCCGCGGTCACGAAGTCGGCTCGCTTCTGTACCTCAGGCATCGCATTTCCCATGGCAATGCCGAAGCCTGCGGCCTCGATGAGCTCGACATCATTCATACTGTCTCCGATGGCGACCGCATCCTGCAGTGTCAGGTGATAATGCTCCAGCACCCGCTTGGCTCCGGTGATTTTGCCATTTTCCTTCGGGATGATATCAGCACCGCCCAGATTGTCTCCCATATAGAGCAGCCTTGTCTCCGGAAAATGCGCCTGCATGTCAGCGATGGCCTCCAGGGAGTCAGAGAGAAAGAAGGAGGGCAGCTTTTTATCATAGAGGGAAAGAAAATCCTTGCCACTTTTTGGCATCAAGGATTTGCGCTCCGGAGAAGACGTGGCGAGAAAATGCTCGAGATTCGAGGTATACCAGCCTCCGCCGTAGCCGGACATCAGACAGTAGTTTTTTTCCAGGGCATAGTCCATAATACGTCTTTGCAGCTTTGGATCAAAGTATTTCTCCCAGACCAGCCTGCCCTCGATCTCGATGATGGCGCCATTTGAGCTAACCAGGCAGTCCGGTGAGAACCTTCCCCGGAATTCCTGTGGCAGCTCACTGCTTCGGAAGGCTCGGCCGCTGGCCAGCACGACAGGAAAGCCGTCCTTTTTGAGAGCCTCCAGAGCCTTCAGGGCACTCTCCGGCACCGACCAGGTCTGATGGCTGAAAATCGTATTGTCATAATCGATAAAAAATACAGGCTTCATAAGAATCTCCTTGTTGTGGAATCGTTATGAAAGGTATTATAACTGATTTTGAGAAAAAGAAAACCCTTGAAAAACGCCTTTTTTTCGTGAAATATACAGTATTTACAAATAAAAACTTTGTGTTATACTAAATTAAGGTTTAATGGATAGAACGAAAGAAACGGGAGTTATTATGGATCAGTATGTGATAAAGGGCGGAAACCCTTTAGTCGGTGAGGTCGAAATCGGCGGCGCAAAGAATGCAGCTCTGGCCATTCTTGCAGCAGCGATTATGACAGATGAAACAGTTTTGATAGAAAATCTTCCCGATGTACGGGATATAAATGTCCTTCTGGAGGCGATGCAGCAGATCGGTGCGCAGATTGACCGGGTAGACCGGCATACCGTAAAGATCAACGGTTCCCGCATCGGAGACTATAGTGTAGATTATGAATATATTAAGAAAATTCGTGCTTCCTATTACCTTCTGGGCGCTCTGCTCGGAAAGTATAAGAAGGCAGAGGTTCCCCTTCCGGGCGGCTGCAATATCGGCAGCAGACCGATTGACCAGCATCTGAAGGGCTTTCGGGCACTGGGCGCGGAGGTAAAGATTGAGTATGGTTCCATTATGGCGGAGGCAGCGCACCTGCGCGGCAGCCATATTTATCTGGACGTGGTCTCGGTAGGAGCGACCATCAATATCATGATGGCGGCCTCGATGGCAGAGGGTAATACCGTCATTGAAAATGCGGCAAAGGAGCCCCACGTCGTCGACGTGGCGAACTTCCTGAACAGCATGGGAGCCAATATCAAGGGCGCCGGTACGGATATTATCCGCATCAAGGGTGTGGAGCGGCTTCATTGTACCGAGTATTCGATTATACCGGATCAGATAGAAGCAGGAACCTTTATGTTTGCCGCGGCTGCGACCCGCGGAGATGTGACAGTAAAATGTGTCATTCCGAAGCATTTGGAGGCGACGACATCGAAGCTTCTGGAGATTGGCTGTGAGATCGAGGAGCTGGACGATGCCGTCCGTGTCGTATGCTCAAAGGGACTGCGCAGCACGAATGTGAAGACCCTGCCCTATCCCGGTTTCCCGACAGATATGCAGCCCCAGATTACGGCGACACTGGCATTGGCCAAGGGCAGCAGCATCGTGACAGAGAGCATTTTCGAAAATCGTTTTAAATATGTTGATGAGCTGGCGCGGATGGGAGCCAATATCAAGGTAGAGGGCAATACCGCCATCATCGAGGGCGTAGAGCGCTATACCGGCGCACAGGTATCCAGCCCGGATCTTCGTGCCGGAGCGGCTCTGGTTATCGCAGGACTGGCAGCAGACGGCATCACCATTGTCGACGACATCCATTTCATCGAGCGAGGCTATGAGCGTTTCGATGAGAAGCTTCGTTCCCTGGGGGCAGAGATCGAAAAGGTGGGAGATGAGAGAGCCTTGCAGAAATTTCGTCTCCGGGTGGGTTGACAAAGCGCGCACAGTAGTGTAATGTAAAGCCCGTGATAAGCAAATTGAATATTGTAAAAACTTCTCTTATTCAGAGTGATGGAGATACAAAGGATCTGTGAAGTCACGGCAACCCCGCACAAGCGGAAGGTGCCAACCTGAGCGAGTTGAATCGAACAATAAGAGGATTTGGTTATCGTAATATAAACAGGTCCGCTTCTTGTGAGCGGGCCTTAAGTTTTGCTGAAATTCAGATTTCAAAAAGAAAGGAAGAGAACATGGAAAAATTATTATTTACCTCAGAATCCGTAACCGAAGGACATCCGGATAAGATCTGCGACCAGATTTCCGATGCCATTCTGGATGCCCTGCTGGAGCAGGATCCGATGAGCCGCGTAGCCTGCGAGACGGCGACCACGACGGGCCTCGTGCTGGTCATGGGTGAGATCACGACAAAGGGATATGTCGATATCCAGAAGATCGTTCGGGATACCGTTCGGGAGATCGGATACGATCGCGGGAAATACGGCTTCGATGCAGACAATTGCGCGGTCATCACAGCCATTGATGAGCAGTCCACAGACATTGCCATGGGTGTCAATAAGGCACTGGAGGCGAAGGAGCATCAGATGAGCGAGGATGAGATCGAGGCCATCGGTGCAGGAGACCAGGGTATGATGTTCGGCTATGCGGTGAATGAGACACCGGAGCTGATGCCCTATCCGATCGCTCTGGCTCACAAGCTGACGAGACAGCTGACAAAGGTGCGCAAGGACGGAACCCTGACTTATCTTCGTCCGGACGGAAAGTCCCAGGTGACGGTAGAGTATGACGAGAACGGAAAGCCGGCTCGTCTGGATGCAGTCGTTCTCTCGACGCAGCACAGCGAGGAGGTCAGCCAGGAGCAGATCCACGAGGATATCAAAAAATATGTCTTCGATCCGATTCTTCCGGCCGAGATGGTGGATGAGAATACAAAGTTTTATATCAATCCCACCGGCCGTTTCGTTATCGGCGGACCCCATGGAGACAGCGGCCTGACCGGCCGTAAGATCATCGTGGATACCTACGGCGGAATGGCGCGTCACGGCGGCGGAGCCTTCTCCGGAAAGGACTGTACGAAGGTAGACCGCTCGGCAGCCTATGCAGCCCGCTATGTGGCAAAGAATATCGTGGCAGCAGGCCTGGCAGACCGCTGCGAGATTCAGCTGTCCTATGCTATCGGCGTAGCGCGCCCGACCTCGATCAACGTCGACACCTTCGGGACAGGCAAGGTATCCGATGCCAAGCTGGTAGAGATCATCCGCGAGAACTTTGACCTGCGTCCGGCCGGAATTATCCGGATGCTGGATCTGAGAAGACCGATCTATAAGCAGACCGCAGCCTACGGTCATTTTGGCCGTACCGACCTGGATCTCCCCTGGGAGAAGACAGATAAGGCCGGGGAGCTTGCGAAGTATCTGTAAAAGCATTCGCATCCGGCTTGATGCGAATAGATGCAAGTCCTGAATGACAGGCTTGACGGCATTACAAATAATGGGTAAAATGACAGTGTCATCAGACAGCGCTTTTGAAGGTGCGGGTCTGAAGACACTGTTTTTTTCTACGAAAGATAAAGGTCTGGATTTCAATTCGAAATCAATATTCCCAAAGTACGCCCAGGGGGCAAAGTATCTAAAAATATAACTGAAAACGGCTATTTTGTGCCCTTGCAGGAAGGAGAAGCAAAACGTATAATGAAAGAGTATTGAATATCAATGCAGGCCGAAATAATGACATGATGCGAAAATGCCGAAGGCTATCGGACTATGCAGATTTTATTGCACAGATTCGCTGGAAAATGGATGAGGGCTGGTCGCTGGATGAAGCAACAGAGATTAGTATCAGGCGGTGCATTGATAGAGGAATACTGGCAGATATCCTGACAAAGTATGGAACGGAGGTGTACAGGATGATACTGACAGAGTATGACGAAAAAGAAGAACGAGAGTACCTTAGACAAGAGGGGCGAAAAGCTGGTTTGGAGGAAGGCCGCGAGGAGGGGCGAAAAGTTGGACTGGAAGAAGGCCGAGCAGAAGGCCGAGCAGAAGGCCTGGCAGAAGGTCTGACAGAAGGTCGCAGTGTGGGACGCACAGAGATCCTGACGAAGATTCTTCTGGAACGATTAGGAGAAATGTTTTCAATATCGCAAGAAGTCAAACAGCGAATTGCGACTGCATCAGATGAAGCAACATTAAGAAGATGGTATACAATGGCTGGCAGCGTGAAAAGTCTAGAGGAGTTTATGAAAAAGATGTAGGAGGGCGAAAGCCCTCCTTTTCTATGCAAAGTGTGAAATAGCACAGATGTTTTAAGCTCTTTACAAACTTTTAAGATTTTCCCCTCGACAATCACCTTGACGAAATCCCACCTCTCGTCCTATAATGAACTCAGTTTCCGACCGACTGGTCGGTCGGAATTCGCAGAGGAGGAAAGAGATGAAAAATAAAAGCTTACAGATGCTTGGTTTTGCGCTGACGCTGGCGGTCACGGTGACGGGCTGCAGCAGCACGGAAAAGACCGAAGCAGAGAAGGCAAATGTAGAGGTAATGACGCCGGGAAGCGGCGAGGTGGCATTGGATACGGATTATATCGGGACGGTATCACCGGAGCAGCAGATCTATGTCGTGCCGCTGGTGTCCGGCACGGTGACCGAGGCAAACTATTCGGTGGGAGATACGGTCAAGGAGGGGGATGTTCTCTTCAAGATCGATGATGAGGCTGCACAGCTGCAGATGGACAATGCGAAGGCTTCCTACAGCCAGGCTCAGGCAGGAGTCACGGCAGCGACCGGTGGAGCGAGACATCTGCAGAATTATCAGACCGAGCGCGGAATTGATACGATCGAGGACAATCTCGATACTGCAAGAAACAGTGTGAAGGAGCTCGAGAGTCAGATCGATACGTTGAAGACCCAGGAGACGCAGCTGAGCCAGAGCATCACAGCTGCCCAGGCAAATGTGGAGGCGAAGAGCCAGGCTGTACAGGCAGCGCAGGAAGCTCTGAAACAATATGAGAATAGCATGACACAGAGTCAGAGCATCGACGATACGGCCATCGCTGTCCAGAGCGAAGCCGGAAACGATACACCCGTGGAGAGCGGAGAAAATACAAGTGGCGCAGATAAAGCAAGCACTGCGACAAAAGGAGATACATCAACCGGTTCGGCCTCTTCAAGTATAATTACTGGCTCCGGAGGCGCCTCAACACAAGACCCAAATTCGGAATGGAAAAAATTGCAGAATAATGCCGAGACAGCGCAAGAAGAGCTCGCAGCGGCTCAGTCCGCCCTCGAAGAAGCCCAGTCCGGCCTTTCATCCGTTCAGTCCGGAAAATCTCAGCTGGAATCCGCCCTGGAGACGGCAAAGGCACAAAAGGACAGCCTGAAGGAAAGTCTGAAGACCTCCCAGGAGACCTACGAAATCACAAAGAACGAGGTCTATCCGGAGACCGACGCGACCTATTCCGCGCAGCTTTCCCAGGCGAATGTGGCATTGGAGTCGGCCCAGTATCAGCTGGATATGTATACCATCAAGGCGCCGATCACAGGTCAGATCGAATCCATCTCGGTAGAGAAGGACGCCTTGGCCTCCGCCGGAAGCCCGGCCTATGTCATTTCCAATAAGGATTCTATGACGGTCACCTTCTACGTATCGGAGAAGGTCAAGGATGAGTTGCAGGTCGGTGATGCAGTAGAAGTAGAACGGGACGACGAGACCTTCGCCGGAACCATTACCGAGGTAGGAACCATGGCCGGCGCCCAGACCCGTCTCTTCGAGATCAAGGCAACCGTCATCGGTGCAAACGACAGCCTGCCAAGCGGTGTATCGGTCAAAGTCCATGCCACCACCGAGCGGGAGCAAAGCGGACTGGTGATTCCCTATGATGCGGTCTATTTCTCCGCAGGCGATGCCTATGTCTACTGCGTGGAGGATGGAAAGCTGGTGAAAACCCCGATTACCGTAGGCCTCATGAATGATGACGAGGTGTCCGTGGAGGACGGACTAAACGGCGAAAGTCAGGTGGTGACCACCTGGTCCTCCAAGCTTCGTGACGGTGCAGAAGTCGTGATCAGCGGAGCAAGCGATGTGTCAGAGGACAGTCAGAAGGAAGCAGAAGGAGAAAATGCTGAGAGCAGTACAGAGTCGGAGGACGCAGAATAAATGAATTTGACAAAATTTTCCTTAAAAAGACCGGTCACGACGCTTCTCGTGGTACTGGCTCTGGCTGTCTTCGGCATCACCTCCCTGATGGGACTGAGACTGGAGCTGATGCCGGATATGGATATGCCGATGATGCTGGTAGTGACCGTATATCCGGGCGCCGATCCGGAGTCGGTGGAGGAGCTGGTAAGCTCCGAGATCGAGAGCAAGGTCGGTGCGTTGAGCGGTGTAGATTCAGTCACCAGCTATTCCCGGGAAAACAGCTCGATGGTTCTCCTGCAATATGATTATGATGTAGATACGAACGATGCCTATCTCGACCTGCGGGCAGCGCTGGACTCGGTGGAGAGCTCCCTGCCGGATGATTGTCAGAGCCCCATCGTCATGAAGATGGATATCAATTCCATGGCCAGTCTGACCTACTCCGTCAGCACCACCGATGACAGCGATGTGCTGTCCCTGGTCAATGACGATATTGTGCCGGAGCTGGAGGCAGTAAGCTCCGTCGCCAGTGTAGAAACAAGCGGCGGCCGGGAAAACTATATTCAGGTAAAGCTTGACGAGGAGGCCATGAATCAATACGGCTTGACCATGAGCAGCATTGCCCAGTATATCGCTACGACAGACTTTACGGTTCCCATCGGCTCTCTGGAGCAGGGCAGCCAGTCCATCAGTGCCATCAGCACGGCGGACCTGACGACTGTGGAGGATCTGCGGCAGATTCCCCTCTTTACAAGCACCGGAAGTATGATTCACCTGTCGGATGTGGCGGATATTGGGTGGTCCCAGAAGGATCCGGACAGCATCAGCCGCTACAATGGAGAGGAGACACTGACAGTCAGCATTACCAAAAATCAGAGTGCCAGCACCTTAGGAATGGTGCGGGATGTCAAGAAGGTTATGAAACAGATGGAGGAAGCCCATCCGGGGCTGGTGGCGACCGCTTCCTATGATGCGTCGGATATGATTCTGCAGTCGGTGCAGTCCGTCGGAAGTACCCTGATCATGGGTGTTGTTCTGTCGATGCTGGTGCTCTTCCTGTTCTTCGGAGACTGGAAGGCCAGCCTGATCGTGGGCAGCGCCATGCCGATTTCGCTGCTGGTGACCATCATTGTCATGGCGGCAGCAGGCTTCTCACTGAATATCATTACGCTGGGAGCCCTCGTCATTGCCATCGGTATGATGGTCGATAGCTCCAGCGTCGTCCTGGAGAGCTGTTTCCGTGCCAAGGATAAGAAGCCAGGTTTTAAGGAAGCGGCAGAGATCGGCGCCCAGGGTGTGGCAGGCTCCATCATTGCTTCTACGATTACGACAGTAGTCGTATACCTGCCCCTCTGTATCCAGAATGGTCTGACCGGACAGATCTTCGGGCAGCTGGGCTATACGATTATCATTGCCATGCTGGCCTCCCTGATTTCGGCATTGACGCTGGTGCCCCTGTTCTTCTGCATCTTCAAGCCGAAGGAAAAGAAGGAGCTGAAGATCAACGGATTTCTGGAACGTGTGAAAAACGGCTATGACAGGCTGGAGCGTAAGCTGCTGCGAAAGAAAAAGCTCTGCGTGCTGACGGCTGTCGTACTGCTGATTGCCTCCTTTGGCCTGGTGGCTCTGATGAAGGTGGAGCTGATGCCTTCGATGGATGAAGGAATGATTGCCATCACGGCAACCTTCCGAAGCGGTACGAAGGTGGAAGAGGTGGACGAAAAAATGCAGGAGCTGGAGACGATGGTGGCCTCCCATGAGGATGTGGAGAGTTATACGCTGACCTCCTCCAAGGGCTCCGGAAGCATAGATGTCAACCTAAAGGATGATCGGAAGATGTCCAGCCAGGAGGTCATCGACGAGTGGTTGGAGGAAACAAAGGATATGACAGGCATCCAGCTGGATATGACCCTCAGCAGCCAGATGTCTACGATGATGGCGACGTCCGGCGGCGGAAGCGTCACATTAGCCTCCACGAACCTTGATGATCTGAAAGAGGCGGTAGCGCAGATTGAGGAACAGGCCTGGGATATTCCGGGTGTGCTGAATGTCTCCTCCGATGCAGGAGAGAGTGCAACCCAGATCAAGGTGCTGATCGACCCGCTGGATGCCATGGCTCATGGCATGACTCCGGTGCAGGTAGCCGGCGGCCTCTATAGCATGATCAGCGGCACCGAGGCTACGACGATTACATCGAACGGACAGGAATACAGCGTCATGCTGGAATATCCGGAGGACACTTATACGAAGGCGAGCACCCTTCTGGATGCCTCGGTGGGTGGCGTGCCTCTGTCGGAGATGGCGACGCTTGAATATACCGATTCCCAGCAGACGGTCATGAAGAAGGATGGAAGATATACCACGACGATTACGGCGTCCTGCGTTTCGGATGATACAGATACGGTGGAAGCTGCCTTGGAGCAGCTAGTGAAGGATTCCAAGCTTCCGGATTCGGTAGAGGAGTCCCAGGATACCATGGACGAGATGATGACGGAGACCTTTTCTGCCATTGGCAAAGCCATTGCGGCAGCGATATTCCTGGTATTCCTTGTAATGGCAATGCAGTTTGAGTCGCCGAAGTACTCCTTGATGGTGATGCTGAGTATTCCCTTCAGCCTGATCGGTTCCTTCGGTTTGCTTTTCGTGTCCGGCCAGTCTCTGACGATGACCTCCATGATGGGTATCATGATGCTGGTGGGTATCGTAGTAAACAATGGTATTCTCTATGTCGACGGAGTGAATGCTCTGATGCAGGAGGACGGACTGGAGCTCGAGGATGCCCTGATTGAGAGCGCGAAGACGAGACTTCGCCCGATCCTGATTACGACATTGACGACGATTATCTCCATGATCCCGATGTCCTTAGGACTGGGAACCGGTACGGAGATGATGCAGGGCATGGGCATCATCATTATCGGCGGTCTGACCGCGTCCACGATTCTGATTTTGCTGTTGATGCCGGTCTTCTACCTGATGGCCTACGGCAAAAAGGATAAGAAAAAAGGGCTGAAGAAGCCGCGGAAATGGAGGCTGAAGAAGCATGCTGAGGATGCAAAGACCCCAACTGCAGAGTGAGTTAAAGCCCAAGGTCAGAGCCATGTATGATGCAGTTTTAGTGCTTTTGGAGGAGGGCGCTGACGTAAATACCATGACGGTGTCGGATATTACGAAGAAGGCCGGAATCGGCAAGGGAACAGCCTACCAGTATTTTAAATCCAAGGAAGAGATTATCGCGGGGGCGATTATCTATGATGCCCAGAAGCAGGGGGAGGAAAGCTGGGAGCGGCTGGAGGCCATCGAGAGTTTCGAGGCTCAGATTCACTACTGCTACAACTGGGTGGTGGAATGCGTGCAGGAACAGAGAGCCTTTGCCCGGTTTATGGTGCTGTCGGTTCAGGCCGGCAGCCTCCGGGAAACCATCATGAAGAAGATGCAGGAAATGCATCAGGAGGCCATGGGGGATTGCGCGAAGGGGCCGATGACGATTCTGAAGAGCCTGTGCGAAAACGGCAAAAAGTCCGGCAGTATCCGGACAGATATCTCGGAGGAAGAAGCAGCCTATATTTTACTTGGCAGCCTGACTTCTCTGGTGATGTATCTGGGAAAACAGAACAAAAAGGAAGAGTTCGAACCGGAAAAAATGCGGGACTGGCTCTGCGAAGGGTTTTTAAATACGGTTAAATAGTATTAAGGAAACGCTGATTAAATCAGCGTTTCCTTAGAAACAAGACGGTCTGTCCTTTACGGGAACAGGCCGTTTTGTTATAATAGAACAAGTGGTTTTACAACAAAGCACAGCATGGAAAATGCAGCAGGAGGTAGGAATCATGCTTTTACAAAAACTGGAAAAAGAAGGAATCAAGAAGGAGCTGGAGGCTCTGGGTTATAATTGTGAAGAGATCTTCGGAGGTCTAAGCACTGAGACGGATCGGCTGTACGCATCCTATTCCTGGAGAAAGATTCCCTGCACCGTAGAGGGGATTCGGGAGTATGTGATTCACGCGGTGCCGCCCATGGAGCTTCTTGAAAAGGATTACCCCTGGGAGGAGTGGTTTGTCCAGTTCGACGAGCCGGTCCATCATGTACTGTTTTTACACGACCAGGCGGTATGCAATGCGGAGGTGCCCATTCCCGAGGGGGATGTGCAGCATCCGGAGGAGGCCTGCGGAAAGACCTGGTACTACTACGATGACAAAAACAGCTATCCGCATTTCGCGGGAAAGGCGGAGCCGAAGTAAGGCTCTTTATAGGGGAGATTATGAAAAAGACAAAGAAAAAATGGCTTCCGGCGGTCATCCTGCTTGCAGTGCTGCTGGTTCTGGCAGCAGGCTGGCTGCTTGGAGGAAAGAAGAATTCAGGCGAAGAGGCACAGCTTCCGATGGAGACGCCGACAGAGGATACACAGACAAACGAAGCTAAAGAAGAGACAACCGAGGAAAGTAAGAATGCCGAGGAGCTGGCTGCCCAGCAGGCGCTGGCCGAGGAGACCGCCAGACAGGAACAGGAAAAAAGCAGCTTTGTGACAGACTATGAGAGCGCACCGCTACTTTCGACGAGCGCGATCCGTTATCTCAGCCTGGAGGTCGGAGGTACGGACGGAGAGGTGAGGCTGAACTGGATGTCGCCCAGTGCCGCTGCGGGCCAGGTCAGCTGGTATAATGAAGAAAGCGGAGAGAGTCAGAATGTAACGGCTCAGTGCAGTGCATCCCAGACGGTTCCGGGATATTATGTAAACAAAGCGACGGTGGAGGGTCTGGAAGCAGGAAAAACCTATACCTACCAGGTGGGAAATGATGCCGGAGGCTGGTCTCCGACGTACAGCTATACCGTACCGGAGGGAGACACCTCGGAGGGCTTTACCTTTCTGGTGACCTCTGACGCAGAGATCGGTCAGGATGAGAAAAATGAGATGCAGGTTACCGTCGATGACTGGGACAAGGTGCTGACGAGGCTGACTTCTTATGTGCCGGAGGCACAGTTCCTGGTGCATACCGGGGATCAGGTATCGAAGTTCGGCGATGCAGAGGAGTATGCCGGCTTCTTAGACCATCTGGCTCTTTATAAGATTCCTCTTGTTCCGGTGACGGGAAATCATGATGTAGCCAATTCCGATATGATAGAGGAGCTCGGTTACGGCGGCGGGCCTTATTTTTACGAGCATTTCAATGTGCCTAATCGCTCGGAGGAGTACGGCATGAGCGAGTATGACAAGGACGGAGACTATTATTTTATTCGCGGCAATGCCCTCTTCATCGTGCTGAACAGTCTGACGGCCCAGGCGACGGATATCCATGAGGAATATGTGCCGAAGGTCATCGCGGAGCATCCGGATACCAAATGGCGTATCATCATCCAACATTATCCGGCCTACAGCAGCGTAGAAAAATACCAGAAAAATATGGACAGCTGGATGCGGTTTTCCCTGGGCTATATCTGTGAGGATAATGACATCGATCTGGTGCTGACGGGACATGATTCTGTCTATTCCCGGTCGGCCTTTACCAATCGCCGCTGCGAAAGCTATGCAGACTACGACTACACCTCCGGGGGTACGGCAGTCAATCCGGAGGGAACGATGTTTGTGACCTGCGGAACCTCCAGCGGAAGCCTTTACCAGGCGGCAACACCCAATGAAAATCTGGTATTCCAGGGTCAGCCGGAGGAGCCCATGGCTCTTCGAATCGATCTGACGGATACCGATCTTCATCTGCGGGCCTACACGGTCGACAACTGGACCGTCTACGACGAATATACGATCCGGAAGGAATAGGCGTAAGCCTTGACAATGCGTGGAAAGATTGCTATATTTACGTATAGTCAGACAAGAAAGAAAGGCAAAGAAAAAGAGAAATACGCACAAGCGCCCTTTCGAGCAGGAAGGGGCGCTTTTTATAACGAGCCGAAGGAGGAAGAGAATGAAAGAGTTGGCAAAGACCTATGATCCGAAATCCATGGAGGATCGGATTTACGGAGAGTGGCTGGAGAAGAAGTATTTTCACGCAGAGGCAGATCGGAGCAAGAAGCCGTTTACCATCGTGATGCCGCCCCCCAATATTACCGGAAAGCTGCACATGGGTCATGCCCTGGACAATACCCTGCAGGATATCCTGATCCGCTACAAGAGAATGCAGGGCTACAATGCCCTTTGGATCCCGGGTACCGACCATGCATCCATTTCCACCGAGGTCAAGGTCATCAACCAGCTGAAGTCTGAGGGCATCGACAAAAATGAACTGGGCCGTGAGGGCTTCCTGAAGAGAACATGGGAGTGGCGCGAAGAATATGGCCGCACCATCGTCGATCAGCTGAAGAAGATCGGTTCCTCCTGCGACTGGGACAGAGAGCGCTTTACCATGGACGAGGGCTGCTCCAAGGCTGTACAGGAGGTCTTCCTGCGCCTGCATAAGAAAGGCTATATCTACAAGGGCTCCCGAATCATCAACTGGTGTCCGGTCTGCAAGACCTCGATTTCCGATGCCGAGGTAGAGCATGAGGAGCAGGCAGGTCATTTCTGGCATATCAATTATCCCATCAAGGGCAGTGATAAATTCGTAGAGATCGCCACTACGAGACCCGAGACCTTACTTGGCGACAGTGCCCTGGCTGTCAATCCGGACGACGAGCGTTATAAGGATATCGTAGGCAAGACCGTCATTCTGCCGCTGGTAGGCCGGGAGATTCCGGTTATCGCCGATGCTTATGTAGATAAGGATTTCGGAACCGGTGTGGTAAAGATTACGCCGGCTCACGACCCGAACGACTTCGAGGTCGGCAAGCGTCATAACCTGCCGGAAATCAATATCATGAACGATGATGCCACCATCAACGAAAATGGCGGCAAGTACGCAGGCATGGATCGTTACGAGGCTCGTAAGGTCATGGTGGAGGAACTGAAGGAGCAAGGCCTTTTAGTAAAGGTGGCAGACCATGTCCATAATGTAGGAACCCATGATCGCTGCGGCACCACCGTAGAGCCCATGATCAAGCAGCAGTGGTTCGTGAAGATGGAGGAGATGGCAAAGCCGGCCATCGAAGCCATCAAGAACGGCGACCTGACCTTCGTGCCGGAGCGGTTTGACAAGACTTACCTGCACTGGCTGGAGAATATTCGCGACTGGTGTATCTCCAGACAGCTCTGGTGGGGACACAGGATTCCGGCCTATTACTGTGACGACTGCGGCGAGATCGTGGTAGACCGCGAGATGCCAAAGGTTTGCCCGAAGTGCGGCGGAACCCATTTCACGCAGGATCCGGATACCCTAGATACCTGGTTCTCCTCTGCGCTGTGGCCCTTCTCGACTCTGGGATGGCCGGAGCAGACCGAGGATCTGGACTACTTCTACCCGACCGACGTACTGGTAACCGGTTACGATATCATCTTCTTCTGGGTAATCCGTATGGTATTCTCCGGCTATGAGCAGACCGGAAAGTGCCCGTTCCATCACGTGCTGATCCACGGCCTGGTTCGCGATTCCTTAGGACGAAAGATGAGTAAGTCCCTGGGCAATGGTATCGATCCGCTGGAGATCATCGACCAGTACGGCGCGGACGCCCTACGCTTTACGCTGGTAACGGGCAACGCACCGGGCAATGACATGCGTTTCTATATGGAGCGCGTGGAGGCAAGCCGTAACTTTGCCAATAAGATCTGGAACGCTTCCCGATTTATAATGATGAACGTCGAGAAGGCAGAGGTTCCGGCGGAAATGGATCTCACTGAGCTTACCGGCGCGGACAAGTGGATCCTCTCCAAGGTGAATACCCTGGCGCAGGATGTGACCGCAAACATGGATAAGTTCGAGCTGGGCATCGCAGTTCAGAAGCTCTATGACTTTATCTGGGAGGAGTTCTGCGACTGGTATATCGAGATGGTGAAGCCGCGTCTCTATAATGAAGCAGATCAGACCAAGGCGGCAGCCCTGTGGACCCTGAAGACCGTTTTGACGAATGCTTTAAAGCTTCTGCATCCCTATATGCCGTTTATCACCGAGGAGATTTACCGCAACCTGACCGGCGAGGAGTCCATCATGATTTCCGCATGGCCGGAGTTTAAGAATGAGTGGAACTTTGCAAAGGAAGAGGAAGAGGTAGAGCTTATCAAAGAGGCTGTCCGTTCCATCCGCAACGTGCGTTCTTCCATGAACGTACCGCCCAGCAAGAAGGCGCATGTGATCGTGGTATCCGAGAAACCGGAGGTTCGCGCGGTATTCGAAGGCAGCAAGGCTTTCTTCGGCACCTTGAGCTATGCCAGCGAGGTAACGGTACAGGCGGACAAGGCAGGTATCGGTGAGGATGCAGTATCGGCCCTGATCCCGGACGCAGCGGTATATATGCCCTTCGCGGAGCTGGTAGACCTGGAGAAGGAGATCGAGCGTCTGAAGAAGGAAGAGGAACGCCTGAATAAGGAGCTAGCCCGTGTCAACGGCATGCTGAGCAACGAGAAGTTCATCAGCAAGGCTCCTCAGAGCAAGATTGATGAGGAGAAAGAAAAGCTTCAGAAGTATACCCAGATGATGAATCAGGTAAAGGAGCATCTTACAGCTCTGACGAAGTAATATAAGTGAGGAATTTATGAAAAAGTTTTTGCAGAAGGCAAAGGCCTGCGGCAGCGCGGTGAAGAGATTCATCGGGCGCTGCAGCGCTGCCTTAAAAAAATGGAGTGAGGGGTGCAGCAAGACCATGGAGAAGCCGGTGCGGATCGCGAACCGGTTTTCTCTGTTCTTACACGCGGTAGGCGCAGCCGTGATCTATTTCGCCATGGAGGCGATGTCGCGTCATTCCGTGGCGGAGGCCTGGAGCTTTATGATAGGAAGCCCCAAGGTCTTTGCCTACAACAGCTTTATGATCTTTACGACCTTTATGGTGGTTTATCTGTTCCGCAGGCGGATCTTCGTGCGACTTCTGATCGCTGCCTTCTGGATTTTCCTAGGCTTCATGAACGGAACGATCCTGAGCAGCCGTGTGACACCGTTTACCGGACAGGATCTGCATTTGATCACCGATGCGCTGGATATCGTCAATGTCTATATGTCGCCGCTGAAGCTGATTACTCAGGTGGGCGGTGTGGTGCTTGCGATCGTGATTCTGATTCTTCTGTGGAAATTTGCACCGAAGTATCAGAAGAAGATCAAATGGCCCCTAAGCATTGCAGGCGTCATCCTGGTACCCCTTCTCTTTGCCGGAAGCACAAAGTTTTGCCTGGAGCAGAGAGTTCTCTCTACCTATTTTGGAAACATTGCCTTTGCCTACCAGGATTACGGCCTGCCCTACTGCTTTTTCTGCAGCCTCCTGGCGACGGGGATGGATGAGCCATATGACTATTCGAAGGAGGCGATTGACAAGATCGTAGAGGAGGACAAGGCAGCAGCCTTAAGTGATGACAATGATACGGAAAAGCCGAATATCATCATGCTGCAGCTGGAGACCTTCTTCGATCCCACGACGGTAGAATGGCTGGAATTTTCCGAGGATCCCATCCCGAATTTCCACCGCCTGATGGAGGAATATTCCTCCGGAGCCTACAAGGTGCCGTCCATAGGCGCCGGAACGGCGAATACCGAGTTTGAGTCCATCACGGGCATGAACCTGCGTTATTTCGGACCGGGTGAATATCCCTACAAGACGATCCTGAAGAAGACCACCTGCGAGAGTGTGGCCTACGATCTGCGCAATCTGGGATACGCGACCCATGCGATTCATAATAATAAGGCAACCTTCTATAGCCGTGCGGATGTCTTTAAGAATCTGGGCTTTGATACCTATACCTCGAAGGAATATATGGATGTCTCCAATACGACGGAGACCGGCTGGTTAAAGGATGAGATCCTGGTGGAACAGATCCTGGACAACCTGAAATCTACGGCGCGTCAGGACTTTATCTATACCATTTCCGTCCAGGGACACGGTGAGTATCCGACGGAGAAGGTGCTGGAGGATCCGGTCATCAAGGTCAGCGGCGCGGCCACCGAGGAGAAGAATAACCAGTGGGAATATTATGTAAATCAGCTGCATGAAATGGATCAGTTCGTAGCGGATCTCATCGATGCACTGGATGACTTTGGTGAAAAATATGTCCTCGTCATGTACGGGGATCACCTGCCGACCCTGGGACTGACCGTAGAGGATGTATCCAATCGTTACCTCTTCGATACGAGCTATGTCATCGTCGACAACATGGGCCTTGAAAAGGTGGATCAGACGCTGTGCTCCTATCAGATCGCAGCGGAGGTTCTGGATAAGGTCAATATCCATGAAGGAACGATGATGCAGTATCATCAGAATCGCCGAAAGAGCAAATGGTACCTGCAGGATATGGAGCTTCTGCAATATGACTTGCTCTACGGCAATAAATATGCCTATGGCGACGACGGCACGACGCCCTATGAGACCATTGATATGCAGATGGGCATCCACCAGCCGGAGATCACGCGGGTGATTTCCCTGCCGGATGAGAATAAGGTCTATGTCTTCGGAAGCAACTTTACGACGGCCAGCAAGATCTATATCAATGACGAGTGGCAGAATACGAAATTTATCAGCAGCCATGTCCTGCAGGTCAAGAAGGTGAAGCTGACAGAGGATGCTTCCGTATCCGTCAAGCAGCTGGCTCCGGGCAAGGCGAAACGAATTCTAAGCGAGGGCAATACGGTAGGCTATACAGCGCCGGTGCCGGAAGAAGAGATCACAGACGAGTCGACGGAGGAAACCCCGGAGGAGATAACAGAAGGGACGGAAAATACACCATGATGACCTTTCAGGAAGCAGTAGATTATATCGAGGAAACACCGAAATTTACAAAAAAGAATTCCCTTGACCACACCCGCGCCTTCTTAAAAAGACTGGGAAGCCCGGAAGAAAAGATGAAGATTCTTCATGTGGCGGGAACCAACGGGAAAGGCTCGGTCTGCTCCTTCCTGGCATCGATTCTCCATACCGCCGGGATACGGACAGGGCTATTTACCTCGCCCCATCTCGTAGATATCAACGAGCGCTTTGTCATTGACGAGGAGCAGGCATCCGACGAAGCCTTTCTTCGCGCCTTTCACCGGGTGATGGACTGCGTAAATGCGATGAAGGAGGAGAGCTATCCCCATCCGACCTATTTCGAGCTGCTGTTTCTGATTGGTATGCTGATCTTCGAGGAAGCGAATGTGGAGTATCTCGTATTGGAAACCGGTCTGGGAGGCCGCCTCGATGCGACCAATTCCGTACAGCATCCGGTGGCGACGATCCTGACCTCCATCAGCCTCGATCATACAGAGTATCTGGGGAATACCGTCGCAGCCATCGCAGGGGAAAAGGCCGGCATCATCAAGGCCGGTGTGCCGGTGATCTACGATGCCTCCTGCAGGGAAGCGGAAGAAGTCATTCTGGCAAAGGCAAAAGAGATGCAGGCTCCGGCCTATGGGGTTTCTCCGGCGCAGTATCGGATTTTGCGGGAGACGGAGAAAAGCATTGATTTTTCTGTCAATTATGGGTATGATGAAGGTATCGATCTGTCCATTTCCAGTGCCGCGGAATACCAGGTCAAAAATGCCGCAGAGGCTGTGACCGCGATCCGTGTATTGGATGAGAAAAAGAAGCTGTTTACCGATGCAATCATTAAAAAAGGCATCGCAGACATGCGCTGGCAGGGCAGAATGGAAACCGTGCTTCCGGGCGTCATCATCGATGGCGGCCACAACGAAGCGGGAGTGGAAGAATTTGTAAAAACAGCGAAGCGCCTGGAGAAGGAATATCCGGTGACGCTTTTATTTGCCGCTGTAGGAGATAAGGATTACCGCCATATGATCGAGACGATCTGCCGGGAGCTTTCGCTTTCCCGCGTGATTGTCACCGAGGTGGGCGGCTACCGGAGCGTCGACGTAAAGGAGCCCGAGAAGCTTTTTCGCTCCTTCGGGCAGAAAACGATCCGGGCGATACCGGAAGTAAGAGAAGCCTTTGAGGAGGCACTTCGGGAAAAGGGAGACGGAATTTTATTCTGTGTGGGCTCCCTGTATCTGGTAGGAAGCATCAAAAAAATATTACGGGACAAGGAGGACGGCAAATGATTGACTTTGAAGAAGAATTAAAGAAATTTCATCCGAGCCTGGAGGTAGAGCAGGTGGAAGATAATGTATACAAAAATAAGCCGAAGGATATGTCGGATCTGCTTGACGAGATGTTGAAAGAGATGAAGGACAGCCACCGGAAGTAAGGAGGAAGCTATGCGCTGTATAAAATGTGGAGCGATACTTAACGATCCGGGATATTGCAGCTCGTGCAAAACAGAGATACGGGTATATGATAAGATCCTTCGGTTGTCCAACACCTACTATAACAGTGGCTTGGAGAAGGCAAAGGCGCGGAATCTATCGGGAGCTGCCCTGGATCTTCGCCGCAGCCTGGAATTGAATAAGCACAATATTCCGGCACGGAATCTATTGGGACTGATCTATTACGAGGTCGGTGAGGTCGTATCGGCGCTGACGGAATGGATCATCAGTAAAAATCTGGATCCGGAGAAGAATATCGCGGACGAATATATCCGGGCGATTCAGGCAAACCCGGCACGGTTAGAGACGATTAACCAGACCATCAAGAAGTACAATCAGTCAATTCTGTACTGCCAGCAGGGCAGCGAGGATCTGGCGATTATCCAGCTGAAAAAGGTTCTTTCCCTGAATCCGAAGCTTTTGAAGGCGCATCAGCTGCTGGCTCTTCTTTATATCAAGACAGAGGAGTACGAGCGGGCAGGCCGGGAGCTTCGAAGAGCTCTGGCTATTGATAAGACGGACAATCTCTCGCTTTACTATCAGGCAGAGTTGGAGGCGCTGGCCGGGAAGTCCGTGAGCCGGGGAGAAAAGCCGGAGAGTCCGAAGGAAAACAAGAGCAAGGATCCGGATATTATTTCCTATACCAGCGGAAATGAGACGATCATCATGCCGGCGACGTACAAGGAAAATACCGGTGTCAATGTGGTTCTGAATCTCTTTATCGGACTGGTCATCGGTGTAGCGCTGATGTGGTTCCTGGCGGTGCCCGCGAAGGTAAAATCGGTTCGCAATGAGGCGGCCGCGCAGATTCGGGAGTACAGCGACCAGATCACGGCGAGACAGACGGAGATCAACAACCTGCAGAGTCAGCTGGATGAATTAAACAATACAGACTCTGATTCGACGGAGGACAGTGCAGAGGCAGAAGGCGGAAGCTACGAGAAGCTGATCGACGCCTATACAAGCTACCAGGCCGGAGATACCGAGACGGCGAAGACGGCTCTTGACAGTGTGAGTGCAGATGAACTCTCCGACAATGCGAAGACGATTTACAATCAGATGTACGGAGCCCTCCATGCAGAGGATGTAAAGACCTGGTATGATGCCGGAGAGGCAGCCTATGAGGCGAAGAATTACGAGGAGGCCGTGACGAACCTGTCGCAGGTGGTGGCGACGGACGAGACCTACAATAACGGTTATGCTGTCTATTATCTGGCGCGTTCCTATGAGGCCTTGCAGCAGAACGATCAGGCTATCACGATGTTCCAGAAGTTCCTGAATCATTTTCCGGGAACCTCCCGGGCGAAGTATTGTACCAGCGCGATTACGCGTCTGGGCGGGCAGGTACAGACAGAAACCCGGTAAAATGTAAAATGATATCAAAAAAACTTGCAATATAACGGGTGACAGGCTATAATGTCCCCAGAAACGAAGGAGTTTTAGAGGGCTACCACTATGCCCTTCTGAGACTCCTTTTTATTTTTCTGGTATGAAGGAGGAAATGATTATGAAAAACAGATTGCTTGCACTTACCGCAGCAGCCGTATTGGCGGCATCCCTGACCGCATGCGGTTCTTCGAAGACAGCAGACACCGCAGCAGATACAAGCACAGAGACAACCGAGACGGATGCTTCTGCCGCAGCAGATACCACAGGCGAGAAAAAAGTATTGAAGGTAGCCATGGAGTGCGGCTATGCACCGTATAACTGGACCCAGCCGGATGATTCCAACGGCGCGGTTCCGATCAATGACAGCTCGGACTATGCTTACGGCTATGACGTCATGATGGCAAAGAAGATCGCCGATGAACTGGGCTATGAGCTGCAGATCGTAAAGCTTGACTGGGATTCCCTGGTACCGGCTGTACAGTCCGGCACGGTAGACTGCGTCATCGCAGGTCAGTCCATCACCTCCGATCGTCTGGAAATGGTAGACTTCTCGACACCGTATTACTATGCATCCGTAGTCAGCCTGGTAAAGCAGGACGGTGCGCTGGCCGACGCAAAGGGCATCTCTGATTTTGAGGGTGCTACCTGTACCTCCCAGCTGGGAACGATCTGGTATGACGTATGCCTGCCCCAGATCAAGGATGCCAATATTCAGCCGGCTCAGGAGTCCGCACCGGCTATGCTGGTAGCCCTGGAAAGCGGCCGTACGGATCTGGTGGTCACCG
Source organism: Alistipes onderdonkii (assembly GCA_963621925.1). Lineage (GTDB taxonomy): Bacteria > Bacillota > Clostridia > Lachnospirales > Lachnospiraceae > Laedolimicola. Next base: position 28,972 of record CAVFGF010000012.1, read on the forward strand.
ATATGCCGACAGCAAAAGCAGCCTGCGTAGCTTATCCGGATCTGAAGCTTCTGGATTTCACGGAGACCGATGACGATTTTACTGTATCCGAGGAGGAGATCAATATCGGAATTTCTGTACAGAAGGGCAACAGTGAGCTTTTGGACGGCATCAACAGCGTTCTTGCGACGATGACCGTGGATGATTTCAACAGTATGATGGATGAGGCGATTTCCGTACAGCCTCTGTCTGAGTAAAGGAAAGAATAAAAGATGTCCATATCAAATATGAATTTTCTGGAACGAATCGGATACCTGCTGGGACGTTACGGGACTTCCTATCTGAAGGGAGCCGGAACGACTCTGGTGATCGCGCTGGTATCGACAGCCATCGGCTGCCTGATCGGTTTTCTGGTAGGCGTCGTGCAGACGATACCGGAGGATAAGAAGAGAGACAGCGCAGGAAAAAGAGGGCTTTTGAAGGCAGCGAAGATTATTTTAAAGGCCTATGTCGAGCTGTTTCGAGGAACCCCGATGATCGTGCAGGCCGTCTTTATCTACTACGGCCTGTCTCAGGTATTCAACATTCAGCTGGGAATGTGGTCGGCAGCCTTTCTCGTGGTCTCGATCAATACGGGAGCCTATATGGCAGAGTCTGTCCGCGGCGGAATTATTTCCGTCGATCCCGGTCAGATGGAGGGCGCGAAGGCCATCGGCATGACCCATGTGCAGGCCATGAAGAATGTTATTCTGCCCCAGGCGATCCGGAATATCATGCCGCAGATCGGAAATAACCTGATCATCAATATCAAGGATACCTCGGTGCTGTCTGTTATCAGTATCGTCGACCTGTTTTTTGTTCATAAAAGTGTCGCAGGCGCCCTGTATACCTATTTTGAGTCGGCGACGATCGTTATGGCAATCTATCTGACCCTGACGCTGGTGACCTCGAGACTCTTGCTCCTGGTGGAGAAGCGGATGGACGGCGATGCCAACTATGAGCTGGTGGATACGATGGATATCGGCAATCAGCTGCGCACGGCATCGGCACAGGACGAAGAAGGGAGACACAGATCATGAGTGAAAAGGAATTAATTCTGAAGGTTTCCCATCTGAAGAAGAGCTTCGGAAATCATGCGGTCTTACATGACATCGATTTTGAAGTACATAAGGGGGATGTCGTCTCCATTATCGGCGCTTCCGGTTCCGGAAAATCCACGATGCTGCGCTGCATCAACCTGCTGGAGGAGCCGGGCGGCGGTGAGATCCTATTTCACGGAGAGGACATCACGGAAGCAAAAGTCAATGTACCGGCCTACCGAGCTAAGGTAGGCATGGTATTTCAGAACTTCAACCTCTTCAACAATATGACGGTGCTGGAAAATTGCATCGTCGGACAGGTCAAGGTAGCGAAGAAGAAGCCGGAGGAGGCAAAAGAGAATGCCATCCGTTATCTGCGGCAGGTAGGCATGGAACCCTATATGAACGCAAAGCCCAGGCAGCTGTCCGGCGGACAGAAGCAGCGTGTGGCCATTGCGAGAGCTCTGGCGATGGAGCCGGAGGTGCTGCTCTTTGACGAGCCGACCTCTGCACTGGATCCCCAGATGGTGGGGGAGGTCTTAAGCGTCATGGAGGAGCTGGCAGCCCAGGGTCTTACGATGCTGGTGGTGACCCATGAAATGGCCTTCGCGAAGGATGTATCGACCCATGTCATTTATATGTCCGAGGGTGTCATCGAGGAGGAAGGAACGCCGGAGCAGATCTTCCAGGCGCCGAAGAGTGAGAAGACAAAGGAGTTTCTGGCTCGGTTCCGGAATACGAGTCTTTAAGCAGAAAAGCTTTCTTGCCTTTTCCAGAACAAACTGTTATACTTGTTAGGTTCTGATGATTTTAACGAGGATGTAACGGAAGGGAGAAAGCCCAGATGAAAAAAATAGCGGTTGTGACAGACAGCAATAGCGGTATCACACAGGAAGAAGCACAGAAGGCGGGTATTTTTGTGCTGCCGATGCCTTTTACAATCGATGGAAATGAATATTTTGAAGGAATCAATCTGACGCAGGAGCAGTTTTATGAGAAGCTGAAGGGCGATGCGGATATTGCTACATCGCAGCCGTCTCCCCATGCGATCCTGAAGCTTTGGGATGAGCTCTTGGAGGAGTATGACGAGATTGTACATATTCCGATGTCCAGCGGCCTGTCCGGTTCCTGTCAGACCGCAGCAGCGCTGGCGGCCGATTATGAAGACCGGGTGCATGTCATCGACAATCGCCGGATCTCGGTAACCCAGCGGCGTTCCGTGGATATCGCCGTTTCGATGGCAGCTGAAGGAAAAGACGGGCGCGAGATCAAAGAATATTTGGAAAAAACAGGAAAAGATGCCAGTATTTATATCACCGTGGCGACCCTGAAATATCTGAAAAAGGGCGGACGTATCACACCGGCGGTGGCAGCCATCGGAACCATGCTTCGGCTGAAGCCGGTTCTGACGATCCAGGGTGAGAAACTGGACAGCTGCGCCAAGGCCCGTACGATGCATCAGGCCAAGCAGCTGATGATCGACCATATCCGCGAGGATATCGAGACTCGCTTCGGCGGTGTGGCGGCTCATAAGGTACATATGGATATCGCCCATACGAACAATGAAGCAGAGGCATTGAAATTCCGCGAGGAGGTGGAGGCGGCCTTTCCGGGATATCAGGTTGGCTTTGTGGATCCGCTGTCGTTAAGCGTCTCCTGTCATATCGGCGACGGCGCACTGGCGCTGGCAATTACAGAGAAGTAAAAGGAAGAGTCGTTCAAACCTAAAAAGGATTTTGAATGGCTCTTTTTTAGCGTGGAACCTTTTGACAAGGGATCCTGGCTGTGATACACTGAAGTGGATTATAAGAAAGTTGTGACTGTAAAGCTACGGGACGGTTACAACCGGCCGAGGTGAAGATCGTTGGATAAGTACGAATTTCAGATAAAGACAGAACAGCTGGAGAAGCAGCTGGATAGAAAAGATTATGAAACAGCAGCAAAGATAGCGGATTCCATCGACTGGAGGAAGGTTCGAAATGTAGGCCTTTTGATGGAGGTAGCCGAGGCCTATGAGGCGATCGAGCGCTACGAGGACAGCTACGAGATCCTGAACATTGCCTATGACTGCTCACCGATCGGACGCATGATCGTATACCGCATGGCCGAGTTGGCAGTGAAGATGGGAGATTACAACGAAGCCGTTGATCTCTATAAGGAATTTGTAAAAATTGCACCCCATGATCTGGGACGCTACGTACTGAAGTATCAGATCTACAAAGGAAGAGGGGCTGCCTTGGAGGACCAGATCGCGATCCTGGAAGAATATAAAAGCCGGGAATATCAGGAGCAATGGGCCTATGAGCTGGCAGAGCTGTATTACCGGGACGGACAGCTTCCGAAATGCGTAGAGGAATGCGACGACCTGATTCTCTGGTTCAGCGAAGGGGAGTATGTCCGAAAGGCACTGGAGCTGAAGAAAAAGATCCAGCCCTTAAGTGCCTCCCAGGAAGAGAAATATCGCCAGATGGTAGGCGAGGAGCGGGCCGAGTCCATCGAGATCAAGACGATGAACCTGGAGGACAAATTCAATACGGTAAATCTGCAGGCAGCTCTGGCAGAAGGCATCCAGGACTATATCGAGGATGAGCCGCAGCCGGAGAAAACTTTCGAAGCAGAGATTCAGCCGGAGCCGGAAGCAGCAAAGGAGCCGGAGGAAGCTTTGGAGGTTCGGAAGGCACAGCAGTTTGAAGAGTTAGATCCGGACAAGCTTTTGCGGGAGAAAACAGAGGCTGAGAAGCCCCGGGGATTCCTAGGGGAGACAGAGACAGGCCAGCTTACCTTCGATCCGACGGAAAGTGTCGTAGAAAAGCAGATCACCGGGCAGATGAGCATCGAGGATGTGCTGAACAGCTGGGAAGAAAAAAAGCGGGAAACAGAAGCCGCGATTGCCGAGGCAGCAAAGCGCGACGAAGAGCGGAAGAAGGAGCGGGAACACTTACGTGCCACCGGACAGCTACCGGAGCTGAATATCGAGGTAAAGGAAACGGTGCCGGAGGAGATTCGCCGGCTGATCGAGGAGATCGAGGGAAGATATCCCTATAAGGTGCATATAGATCGGTTATCGCAGGAAGAACCGGAAGTTCCGGATTCGTCTGAACCGAAGGAGACAGAAAGTAAGGCGGAGGAGCCGACACTTCCCGAGACAGTAAAAGAGCCGAGAGAGATTCTGGAGATTCTCGAAGCGCCAGGCGAGACAGAGCATCTGGCGGAAGAAAAAACAGAGGAAGAACCGCAGAAGGAGCCAAGGGAAATTCTGGAAATTCTGGAGGCGCCGTCGGAGGAGGTCGCTGAAGAGAAGGAGGAGAAAGAGCCGGAACCGGAGGAGCGGGTCTCCCCGATGCTGGATGACCTGGAAAAGGATCTGAAGGAGACCGTGGAGGCTCTGCCGCCCGGACAGCTGTCCGAGGAGCAGAAGAAGGTCTTCGCTTACTTTACCTCCGTGCGGGGTATGAACCAGCAGCTGGCCGGCCTTCTGGAGGAGGACCGGATGCGAAAGGAACGGCGGACGGATTCCCTTGTGGGCAATATCGTCATCACAGGCGAGAGCGGCAGCGGCAAGAGTACTCTGGCAGCCGATATCGTGAAGGCTCTGCAGAAGCAGCGCCGTATCAAGGGCGCCAAGATGGCGAAGATACCGGCAGACAATCTGAACGGCAAGAATATCTCCGGCATGATACAAAAGCTGGGCGGCGGTGCCCTGCTGATCGAGAAAGCCGGTGCCCTTCGTTCTGAGACGGCGGTACAGCTCTCCCATGCGATGACCCGCAAGACCGGCGGCCTTTTGGTAATTCTCGAAGATGAAAAAGAGGAGATTCGAAAACTCTTCATCCGCTGCGAGAGTCTGGGAGCGAAATTTACCCGCACCATCGACATTCCGACCTTTACCAATAAGGAGCTGGTCGCCTTCGGCGAGTCCTATGCCCTGGAGCGGGAATGCGTGCTGGATGAGATGGCCGTATTGGCTCTCTATAACCGGATCGGCAATAACCAGCGAAGCGATCACCTAGTCAACGTGGCGGAGGTCAAGGATATGGTGGATGAGGCCATCGACCGCGGCGGAAAGAAGGGATTGTTCGGAAGAGTGAAGAAGAGCAGATTGGATGAATTCGGACATACGATTCTGCTGGAAAAGGATTTTGAGGTATAAAAAATCCCGTCAGTTTCAAAAGAACTGACGGGATTTCCTTATGCTATGATTTCGAATTCCACCTGGGGAAGCAGCTCCTTGACATCGGTCTCTCTGGCCAGCAAAGTGCCTTCCTGACGGACGGATCCTGCCGCACAGGCCATCGCATAGCGAAGCATATCCGGCGTATCCATACGCTTTCGGAGGGCATAGCACATGCCGGCTACCATGGAGTCCCCGGCGCCGGTGAGCCCCTTGGCATCCACCGGTACCGGCTTTGCACGGTAGGTATGATCCTTATCCAGCAGCAAAGCGCCGTCCGCACCCATGGAGATGCAGACATAGGGGATACCACTGTCGACAAGCTCGCGAGCCACCTCCAGAGGACCCTTGCCGGACTTCAATTCCTTCTTGAAGGCCTGTTCAAACTCCTTGCTGTTGGGTTTAATGAGGAAGGGTTTTTCCTCCAACCCCAGCAGGAAGGGTTCACCGGTGGTATCCAGGACGGTTTTTACATCCTTTTTATGAGCCAGACGAATCAGGCGCTGGTAGATATTGGCGGGAACTCCCGGCGGTACGCTGCCGCTTAAGACAAGAATATGGGTATGGTCGAGGCGCACATCGATCTCGTCCACCAGCTTTTCGATAGAAGCAAAGGGAACGTTCGGACCGGCCTCGTTGACCTCGGTCATGATGTGCGTCGATTGATCGAAGAGCTTGATATTCGTACGGATGGAACCCTCCGAGCGCACAAAATAATAGGGGAGCCCCCGGGCAGTCATGGCATGCTCCAGCATATTTCCGCTTTCCCGGAAATTAAAGCCCATGCACATCGTTTCCTCTTTCAGATTATTCAAAACCGTACTTACGTTTAACCCTTTGCCGGACAGATCACTGCGGGTATTCTTGACCCGGTTATAAGCACCGATTTCCAAACTGTCCAGGTAGATTGTCTTGTCGATACAGGGATTTAAGGTTACAGATAAGATCATAAAGATACCTCTCTTGAATTTTGTTGTAAAACATCACGTTAATTTATTTTATCACAAAAAATACAGACAGAAAAGTTGAGATTCCCTTAAGATTCTGAAATTGGTAGCTGAAAATAGGAAAATGCAAACGCAAGCCTTGACGCATTATACCGCTCGGTATATAATGAACCCAGACACAGAATCAGCGGTATTTTTGCAGAGGACAGAAGCTATGGACAACCGGGAAATCATTCTTGCGACGGCGCTGGATTTATTTTATACCAGAGGCTACGATGCGGTAGGCGTGCAGGAGATCGCACAGCGTTCGGGCGTGACAAAGCCGACGCTGTATTATTATTTTAAAAGTAAATACGGTCTTCTGGAGCAGATGCTTATAAGCCGGAGCGAGGGCTTCGCGGCGGAGCTGAAAGAGGCCTGCGCCTATCACGGCGACCTGAAAAATACGCTCTGCGCAGCGGCTCGGACGGCGGCCGCCTTCGTGGCAAGGGAACCGAAATTTTCGGCGCTTTTCGTGGCGCTCTATCATTCTGCCAAGGGGAATGATGCCTACCTGGCGGTGCGCCCCCTGGTGCTTCGGCTTCAGCAGAATATCGAGCAGATTTTCATCGATGCCGCGGCGGATTTGGGCAATATGCACGGGCGGCAGCGGCAGTTCTCTCTCGGCTTTATCGGCCTGGTTCTGTACTATATCGTGATGAAACAGGAGACCAGCAGGCGGGAGGACGTGCAGATCTCGGAAGCAGAGATCGAGGCGCTGGTGCATCAGTTTATGCACGGGATTTATTCTTAACACAGGGGTGACGTTATGAAAGGAAAAAGAACGCGGGCAGATGCCAAGGTAAGAGAGGCAGAAAAAGCGGCAAAGAGAGCCGCGCAGGGAAATAAACCGGTAAAGATAGAGGCGGTAAAGTCAGAGCATGAGAAAAAAACGAAAACGATGAGCTGCTTCGTCACCGACTTTGACCAATACCTGTTCGGACAGGGCAACCACTATGATATCTTTCGGAAATTGGGAGCTCATGTGACAGAAAAAGATGGAGAGCAGGGTGTCTATTTTGCAGTCTGGGCGCCCCATGCACTTCAGGTTCATGTCATCGGTGAATTCAATGGCTGGAATGAGACGAGCCATCCGATGAGGCGGCTGGAGCCTCTGGGAATTTGGGAGGTGTTCGTCCCCGGCGTACAGTCCGGCGGCCTTTACAAATATCTGATCGAGGCGCAGGATCACCGAAAACTCTACAAGGCAGATCCCTATGCAACGGAGGCAGAGCTGCGGCCGGGTACGGCTTCCCGGATCTCGGGCAAGATGGACTTTGCCTGGTCGGACGAAGGATGGATGAAGCGGCGCAAAAAAAAGAATCCGAAGGAAGAACCCATGGCCATCTACGAGGTACATCCGGGCTCCTGGATGAAGCATCCCCACGGCCCGGAGGAAGACGGATTCTACAACTACCGGGAGCTGGCTCACGCTTTGGCGGATTATGTCGAGAAGATGGGTTATACCCATGTCGAGCTGATGGGAATCGCCGAGCATCCCTTTGACGGCTCCTGGGGCTATCAGGTGACCGGCTATTATGCGCCGACCTCGCGCCATGGAAGTCCGACGGATTTTGCATATCTGATCAATTACCTGCATCAGAAAAATATCGGCATCATCCTGGACTGGGTACCGGCCCATTTCCCGAAGGATGCCCATGGTCTGGCGGATTTCGACGGCCAGCCGCTGTATGAGTATCCAGATCCCAGAAAGGGTGAGCATCCCGACTGGGGCACCAAGGTATTCAACTACGAGATGAACGAAGTGAAGAACTTCCTGATTGCCAACGCCCTGTACTGGATTGAGGAGTTCCATGTAGATGGTCTGCGCGTGGATGCAGTGGCTTCCATGCTGTATCTGGATTACGGCAGGGAGGCCGGCCAGTGGATCCCGAATCAACACGGCGGCAATAAGAATCTGGAGGCCATCGAATTCTTCAAGCATATGAATTCCGTCCTGCTGGGCCGCAATCCCGGTGTCGTGACGATTGCCGAGGAGTCGACAGCCTGGCCGAAGGTGACGGGCAGACCCGAGGACGACGGTCTGGGCTTCTCCTTCAAATGGAATATGGGCTGGATGAATGACTTCCTGGAATACATGAAGCTCGATCCCTATTTCCGCAAAGGGGCTCATAATATGATGACCTTTGCGATGACCTATGCGTACAGCGAGAATTATATCCTGGTGCTCTCCCATGACGAGGTGGTGCATCTGAAGTGTTCGATGCTGGGCAAGATGCCGGGCAGCTACGAGGACAAATTCGCCAACCTGAAGGCGGCTTACGCCTTTATGCTGGGGCATCCGGGCAAGAAGCTTCTCTTTATGGGACAGGATTTCGGCCAGCTGCAGGAGTGGAGTGAGGCCAGAGAGCTCGACTGGTATCTCTTAGAGCAGGAAAAGCACCGGGGGCTGCAGAACTTTGTAAAGGCACTTTTGCACCTTTATCAGAAGACCCCGGCTCTCTACGAGCAGGATACCCATCCGGACGGCTTCCACTGGATCAATCCAAACGACGGCTACCGGAGCATCTTCTCCTTTGTGCGCTACGATAAGGCAAAAAAGAAGAATCTGCTCTTTGTATGCAACTTTACGCCAGTGGAGCGGCCGGATTACCGTGTCGGGGTGCCCGAGAAGAAGGAGTACCGGCTTGTCCTGGACAGCGATGCAGCAGAATTTGGCGGAAGCGGCGCCGGAAAGCCCGCTGTATACAAAGCAGAGGAGGGCGAGTGCGACGGTCAGCCCTATGGAATCGCTTATCCGCTTCCGGGGTATGGAGTGGCTGTGTTTGAGTTTTAGTTTGGGAAACGCTGAATAAAGCGCTTCCCTCGCCGGATTTGCGCTGCGCAGCAGCAAATTCCTCTGTTTTTTTAAACGCGCTCAATAAACCCCTCCCCGAGCACCTCCCGGACATCGGTCACAATGACGAAGGCCTTCGGATCGCAGTCCTTCGCCAACTCCTTCAGCTGTACGATCTCCTTCTTGGCGACGACGCAGAACAGCATGTTTTTCGCATCGCCGGAGTACATGCCGGTGGCGGAGATGCCGGTGACGCCGCGATCGAGCTCGGCCATCAGGATACTGGCCAGCTCATCCGGCTTTTCGGTGATGATAAAGGCGGCCTTGGAGAACTTGAGGCCGTCGATGAGCCCGTCTGCGATACGCGAGGACAGGTAGATGGCGATGATGGCATAGAGAGCCATCTGGATGCCGAAGAGATAGACGCCGAGGAGGACGATGAGGGTATCGAGGACCCACATGATGGAGGCCGTCGTATAGTGACGGAGAAAATGCTGAATCAGGGCTGCGATCAGGTCGGTGCCGCCGGTGGTCGCCTGAGCGACAAAGACGAGACCGATGCCGACGCCCATGATAAGACCGCCGTAGAGGGCGGACAGCAAAAGGTCATCCTGTACCAGAGGGATGACGGGCAATACAGACAGCCAGAAGGACAGCATGACGGTAGCAAAACCGGTTCGCAGAAGGTAGCGGAAGCCCTTGAGCTTCATAGCCAGAAGCAAAAACGGAATATTGAGGAAAAGGTTAGTGACGGACAGCGGTACACCGCCGGGAACCAGCCCCTTAGTCAGCTGACGAATGATGATGGCGAGACCCGAGAAACCGCCGGTGATGAGGCTGGCCGGATCAAAGATCGACGCGACGGAAAAGGCCATCAGAGCTGTCCCGCAAATGATGAATACGATATCCCGAAGCTTCATTTTTTTTCTTACAGACATAATGAAATACAGTTCCTTTCTATTTTCTCTCCCGGAACCAAGCTAACATAGGGAGAAGGAAAAAGCAAGGAGAGGGTAAAATCTCTATTTGTGAAGAATGTATAGGAAATAATTGGAGAAGCAAACAGAGAAAAACTGAGGAAATGCATAAATTTATTGCATTTCCTCTTTTCTTTTTTGTGGTTTTGCATTAGTATATAAGTTAGGTGTTTCATGTTTCGAGAAAAAATGGGGATTTTTTATTGTCAATATTGCCGGAATTAGACTTGGGGAAGGACTGGCGATATGCACAATGAGCAAAAACAGTAAAGGAGTGGAGAGATTTATGATTTCAAATCAGGTATTACAGAACACAATTGACGGGCTCAAAGGGATTACAAGAATTGACCTTTGCGTGATTGATACCGAGGGAAAGGTTCTGGCCTCCACATTTCCGGAGGCGGATGCCTATACGGGTTCCGTCCTGACCTTTATCGATTCTCCGGCGGACAGTCAGGTGATCCAGGGCTTTCAGTTTTTCAAGATCTTTGATGATACGCAGCTGGAATACATCCTTTTGCTGAACGGCGGAAGCGAGGATGCCTATATGATCGGGAAGCTGGTCGTTTTCCAGATTCAGAATCTTCTGGTAGCCTATAAGGAGCGCTTCGATAAAGATAACTTTGTAAAGAACCTTCTCCTGGACAACCTTCTTTTGGTAGATATTTACAATCGCGCCAAGAAGCTGCATATCCAGACAGATGTACGGCGGGCAGTCTTCGTCATCGAGACGGGACGGGAGAAGGATATGGCCTCGCTGGAGAATGTGCGGACACTTTTCGGAGCCAAGTCCCATGATTTCATCACAGCGGTGGACGAGAAGAATATCATCGTGGTAAAGGAGCTGGCAGACGGGGAGGGTTATCCGGAGCTGGAGCGCATCGCCCGGGTGATCTGCGACCTGCTGAACAATGAAGAGGGTGAGCGGATCCATATCGCCTACGGTACGATTGTCAGCGAGATCAAGGAGGTATCCCGCTCCTATAAGGAAGCGCGGATGGCTCTGGATGTCGGAAAAATCTTCTTTGACGAGAAGGATATCATTGCCTACAGTACGCTGGGTATCGGCCGATTGATCTACCAGCTGCCGATTCCTTTATGCAAGATGTTTATCCGGGAAATCTTCGACGGAAAGTCGCCGGATGACTTTGACGAGGAGACTCTGACGACGATCAACAAGTTTTTCGAGAACAGCCTGAACGTATCGGAGACCTCGAGACAGCTCTATATTCACCGGAATACCCTGGTATACCGGCTGGATAAGCTGCAGAAGAGTACAGGCCTGGATCTGCGTGT